>NZ_JBWYIL010000005.1:0-200269 GCF_056779755.1 Acinetobacter sp. 24-47-66 | reverse complement strand
TCCAAGGCGAAGGCTATGGACAACTCCGCTTTGATGACACCACAGGACAAATCTCCACCCAACTGCAAAACACCCACGGGGCGAGCCAACTCAACCTAGGGAATCTCAGTCATCCCAAAGCAACCACAGAAAGTGAAGGACGAGGCGAAGGCTTCGAACTCAGAACAGACCAATGGGGTGCAGTACGAGCAGGCGAAGGCATACTCATCTCCACCTACAAACAAGAACAAGCCAAAGCCAACCATCTCGATGCAAGCGAAGCCAAACAACAACTCGAAAGTAGCTTAAACAACGCCAAAGCTTTGAGTGAAGTGGCAAAGAATCAACAGACTGATCCACTGAGCTTACTCGAAAACCTACAGGGCTATCTCAAGAACTTAGAGAGCGAAGATCAAAGCAAAGCCGCGGCCTTCAAACAAGCGATCATGCTCTTGGCTTCACCAAGTTCAATTGCCGTAGAAAGTAACGAAGACATTCATCTCAGTGCAGATGGGCAGATTAACCAGATTGCACAAAGAAGCATTAACACAAGCACGCAAGACAGCATTATCGGACATGCCAGCAAAAAGATCAGCTTATTTGCAGCGCAAGAAGGGGCACGATTGTATGCAGGGAAAGGGAAGATCGAGATTCAAGCCCAAGGGGATGGTGCTGATCTGATTGCAAGAAAGGGTGTACAGATTATTTCGACGGAAGATCGAATTGAAATTAAAGCGGCAAAAAAAATAGTGTTGATTGGTGGTGGTTCACAGATTGAAATTAGCAGTTCGGGAGTTTTACCTACCACAGCTGGCAAGTTTGAAGTGAAAGCGGGTCAGCATTTGTTCAAAGGTGGTATGAATGTTCAGTTGACACCACTAAATTTACCGAGTGCAGATATAAAGAATTGGATTGAATTAGATTATCGTGACCCTGAAACAAGAAAGGGAGTTGCAAATAATGGTTATAAAATTTTCTTCAAAAATGGAACAACATTAGTAGGAAAACTGGATGCTAATGGATTTACAAGGCATGAAAATATACCGCCAGAAACTATAAAAAAAGTAGTGTATGAAACTCAAGAAGGTAAAGAAAGAAATGCCGACCCATTGGAAGAATTATTAGAAATTGAAGACATCTCATCAATCTCTAATTCTGGGGAAATATACAATGGCAAATAATATTCCTAATGCTACACAAGCTAGAGATGCATTAGCTTGGATGACTGGTGAGCAAAAAGATTTTCAAGAGGAAAAAAGTATATGGGAGTGGATGGTAGAAGCCATTGAAGGTGACTTCAATGAAAATCGTAGTACTGGGCAAATTGTATTTGATGCTGCAATTTCTATGATTCCGTTTGTAGACCAGATATGTGATGTCCGAGATTTAGTGGCGAATTGTAAAAAACTAAATGAGGATATGTCTGATCAATGGGCTTGGGTTGCTTTAGCTCTAACTTTAATAGGGTTATTTCCAAGTCTAGGGAGTTTAGTTAAAGGGGTTCTTAAAATATTCTTCTTGTTTGTAAGACGAAGCGGTGGAAAAGCAGTGGTTAAAGCCGTTGACTCAGCTATGACATGGGTTGTTACGTTTCTAAGGAAAAAGCAAGTACAAGATTATATTAAAAAATATCTACCGAATGTGGATATTTTGGTTTATCTAAAGAATGAGACTATAAAAGTCAAAAATAGGCTCAGTGCACGGGAGTTATTAGCAGCATTTGATCGAGGAATAAAACTATTAGACGATTTGACCAATAAGGCAAAATATATTCCTGGATTAAAAGATAAAATTAAAAATACTGTCGCTATTGTTAGGAAAATTCGAAATGCAGCAGATGTCCCATTGGCAAAAGCTTTAGCACCTCTTAATGAGGCATTGGCAAGAGTTATTTATAGATTAGATATGGAGTCATATCTGCAACGAACAGCAGTGAGAAATACGACTAATGTTCATTTCAGAGGTACATTACCAGAAGCACGTGCCATTACTTTAATGCGTACTAAAAAGCCACGACCAACTTGGTTAAGCTCGGGAAGTTTAGAACATGCACCATTAGAGCCTGCTAGTAAAAGAAAGACGGTTAATGCAATGGTGGAGGATGGTTATCCCCCTTTAGCAGATTATAATATTGCTTCATTTAGTAAGTTGTCCGCAGATATCATCACAGGACCTGCTAGATTATACCGTGTAACTTCACCTGCAAATGGTGCATTTGGTGAATGTTGGATCACAGAAGATGTCTTTGTTAAAATTAAGAATAGTCCTGACCCGAAAGCGGCATGGCGTAAATATCTTGCAGTTTGGCCAGACTGGAATGCAAATGGGCAGTTTGTTGTTTATGATATTCCTGCAGGTCAATCCATTAAGGTTTGGCGTGGGCCTGCCTCAAGTCAAACTAAAAAATCTCTAGGAGATGATTATCATCTATCAGGTGGTTGGGAGCAGATCATTTTCAAAGAAGGAAAGTTTGACAATACCATTTATTATCCTGTGGATACTTATGGACGTTTATCACTTAAATCTCCAATAAGACGGGATGCGTATAATAGTTTATCTCCAGCCGAGAAAGCTAAATATCAGGCAGTTCGGAGCAAAATTAAGGAACCGAATATTCATGGTCCTTATGATACAGGTTGGGGCATGACTGATTTTGATGAGCAGTTAAAAGATGTCAGAATTGGTCTTCCGAATATATCTGGACAAGTGATTAATAGATAAAATTAGGAGATGATTATAATGCAAAATATAGAACAACAATTGACTCGTTTTCAAAAACAATCAGTTGCCCTAATCTATTATGTTACTTCACGACCTTATTTGGAAATGTTACTGACCAAACTGGATGATTTGATTCAATATACTGGTGGAGTAATTGATTTGGCTGATCAGCAGTATCGTGATCGTGTCCTCTTGCAAGAGGGATGGGAAATGGGGGATAGCTCAGCCAATTGGAGTACCTATGCTTACCCATCTTTACTCGATTTCAGAATAGATTTAATTAGAATTATAGAACAGACGAAACAGGAAAAATACGACCGGACAGCTGCATATAATACAGCACGCATGTTAGGCGAGTTTCAACCCAACTGGATGTCAGAAGAAGAAGAAACAGATTTTAAAACGCGCTTTGATGAATTATACAGATTATGCAGTTATTACGATTCGTGTGTTAAATCACCAAGATCATGGAGTTTATATAGTTTATTTGAAGTAATTAAAGAACTAGGAGTTTTTGAACATAAAGTACCTAAATTTAAGCTTCGCACAGACATACGAGTAAATAGTGGAGAACCTATAGCAAAGACAGGGGTATATATTCCTGTGGGTGATCGATATGGCGTACCACAATTTGCTTGGACTTATCGTGATGAAAATAGTTTTACACGTGGACAATTAGAAGAGTGTGAGACATTAAATGCTTTAGGAAAGGACTTATTTTCTAAGTTTAATGAATACACAGCATGGACTCCCTCTGAAGAACTTAGAAAATTTGCAATTGAAAATATTAAAAAGAAAAAAATTGATGATGATTTTGGATATGTAAAACTACGTCATGATACTCAATTAACATTGGCCTCAGAGTTGATTGCAAATAATGTTTTTTCTAAGGCTGATTGTAGTTGGTACTTTGTTGAGTTAATAGAAGGTGAGTTTGAAGATATTGGGGTTGAGGATGTAGATACTTTTGCTACACCTGATTTAAAAGTTATAGGGGGAGAATTATGCCCAAGAACAGGTTATTGGATTTTATCTAATGATAAAGGAAAACGACTGTATTTCACCAAAGGAACCATAATGAATAAATCTAGTAAAAATTGGGGCGAAGAATATTGGGTATATGACGGTGAAGAATAGAAAGTTATTCTAGGCTTTTATTTAATTGAAGGCTTTGTCATGCTACCCCTTATGATGAAATCTTTGAACTCAGAACAGATCAAAGGGGGCAGTGCGTGCAGGAGAAGGTATACTCATCTCTACCTACAAACAGGAACAAGCGAAAGACCTCAGTGAAGTGGCAAAAAATCAACAAACTGATCCACTGAGCTTACTCGAAAACCTACAGGGCTACCTCAAAAACTTAGAGAGCGAAGACCAAAGCAAAGCCGCTACCTTTAAACAAGCGATCATGCTCTTGGCTTCACCAAGTTCCATTGCCATAGAAAGTAATAAAGACATCCACCTTAGTGCAAATTATTTCCACAGAAGATCGAGTTGAAATTAAAGCTGCGTTAAAAAAAATGGGTTGTGGAGACCCAATTAAATTTTTAAACACACTAAAATTTTCAAAATACCAAACTAAAATTTTATCCGAGTTTAAAAAATTTATTGCGTGATTAAAATCCTCGATTCAGTTTTTCTTATCAAAAACGGGCGTTGTTCTACCTAAGCATGTACAACAACAATTAAACTCATTTTTACCTGAGTTAGATAAACTTGCCAAACTCGCAGATAAAATGATTCCTTCTGCAATTAAAGAGTTGGACAGTGCATTAAATAAAGTTCGATCTGAAATGATCAACAAAATGAATAAAGCTGGTGCAAAGATAGGTGGTGGAGAAACTAAGGTTTTAACCACGGAAGCACGTTTAGCTTCTACTGCTAGAAAAACGATTCCAAGTAAAGGACATAAACCAGCATCTTTAAGTCATTATATTCATAAAGAGGGATGGCCGGATTTAGCTAAGAAGAAAAATGATTCTGCGACAAATGATGTTTTAAAATATTATGTAATAGCCTCATTTAGTCAGAAAGCTAATATTGAAGCAAAGTTATATAAACCTGGTGCTAGAGTTGGCTGGAAACGAATCATTGATCAAAAAAAACCATATAAATCTGGTGCGTATTGGGCGGATAAAATGCCAATTAATGGCACAGCATGGCGTTTTGATTATGCTGTAAAAAGTGACTGGTCTAAAAATGGTATATTTGTGGCCCTAGACCGTATACCTACCATAGCTGAGTTAGAAAAATTAAATATTGTTGTACCTAAAAATTGGCAAGGCTTAAAAGTATGGGAAGGTCAGGTTGCAGAGCAACTTGATTTAGAAAAAATGCAAGGCAGTGGATTGTTGTTAGCTGGTGGTGAAAAACAGTTATATATAGATTTTGGCCACCCAGACAATCAGCCGATCAGGCAATATATTGAAAACATGGTTAAAATTCAAAAAACCAATTGGAATGATGCCATTCTTCCAAAAAAATTAGAAGATACGGTTGCGTATTTGGCGGCAAGAGAAAAAGCACAGAAAACTGTTCAACAGGGTCAGGTAGCTCGTGGTGTGTCTGCGACAGGTCGAGCAAATACTAAGCATGAGCAAAGTAAGGCGAATTAAGGGAATTTATGATGTATATCATTGATCAGAAAGCGAGAGACCAAACTTTTTATCTCATGAAAAAATATACCAGTTATCGGTATTTATATGTTGCATATGAACTGGAGAAAGAATTTGTAGACGCATTTGAGCAACAATTAAGGCATCCTCCTCTAAACTTATTAAATGAACCTGAAGGCTTTAAGGAGAGTCATGAAGAAGAATTATTATATTATTTGAGTGATCTAAGTGATACAGAAAAAGGTTTAACAGAACTGAGAAAAAGCAAATTCAAAAAAGAAGCATATGATCTTTATTTTGAAGGGAATATTCAGGGGAGGATTTTTGGTCGCTATGGTGATGAACATGGCTTGCTATATGATGTTTTTTATCAAAACCTAGGCATAGGTCAAGAGCCAAATGGAAATATTTTTATTGAACATGACCACACACGATATATTTTAAAATTATTGATAGCAAGAGCTATGGAGGGTATCACAGTTAATACTTTGTATAACGTTTCATATGATGTACCAAATAATAATCGAATTTATTATAAGAAATGGAGCTATGAATCTTTATTTAGTAAACTAAACTGGCCACCATGTAAGCAAATCGTTGAACCGATCATCCCTTGCCCAAATTATAATGAAAGCTCAAAAGGTCAAATTCATTCAGGTGAAGAAATCCAAATTTCAGGCATTTATGAACCATGGTTCGAAAAACCTGTCTATCAAAAATTAACCAATGATTCTGACTATAATATTTATGTTGGATGTCCAAACTACTTTTTAGAAGGGACAGAAGCAACCCAATATAAATTGGAAGGCACTGACGATTGGTATGATGTTAAATGGCGTTTAATTTGGGAAGACAATCGCTATATAGATGGAACCATACCCGAAGAAGAAAAGAATTATATTTTTGATATAGAAAATATAGGAAAACAAGCCAATCAACCCGAAATTGAATCAACTGAAAAACTAAATATGGCGGCTGGGCGGGTTTGTCCTAAAGCTGGATATTGGTATACAACAGCGAAATCAAATTCACGGCAATATTTTAAACAGGGTGAGATCTTTCCAAATTATGAAAGTGATTGGGGGGAAACAATTTGGTATTTGGAAGTGACGAATAAGAAATAATGTCTAAGTTTAAGATTCATCCTCAAGAAATCTATTTATTAGAACGCTACAGCTCAGCAGAGTATTTTAAAGAACTAGTCGATGCTTTTGAGCAGATGCTCACCGCTGCTGAGCGTGCACTTGAACTTTTTATGTCAGACCGGCTTTGTTGCAGAAAGCTATTCTTAAGGGCTTCTTCAGCCATATAATTTTCAAATGAAGAAGCCTACACACAAAATCTACCGCACAACCAATTGGCCCGCATATAACCGAGCACTCATTAATCGCGGAAATATTGCCATTTGGTTTGATCCTACTACGCAATGGTATGCTCTATCAAAAGGCAAACAAGGACGAAATAAAACCTACTCCGACGCAGCCATCCGATGCTGCTTAATGATTAAATCCTTATTTCGTCTGTCTTTACGTATGGTCACTGGCTTTGTGCAAAGTCTGATTAAACTTTGCGGATTAAATTGGACAGCGCCAGATTACAGTACGCTTTGTAGAAGACAAAAGTATATTGATATTGCAATCAGCTACCAAAAAAGTAACTATGGGCTGCATCTACTCATGGACTCTACAGGCTTGAAGTTTCTAGGTGAGGGTGAATGGAAACGTAAGAAACATGGACCTGAATATCGTCGCCAATGGCGTAAGCTACATATTGCTATAGATGCCAAAACCCTACAAATACGCGCTATTCAGCTCACAACCAATAATGTCAGTGATTCACAGGTGCTTGGTGATTTACTTAATCAGATTCCACAAGATGAGCAGATTGACTCTGTTTATACCGATGGAGCTTATGACACCAAGCAATGCCGTCAGGTCATTGCAGATCGGCAAGCACATGCGGTGATTCCACCTAGAAAAAATGCGAAACCATGGAAAGATACAAAGAGTTGCTCGCTAGAGCGAAATGAATTACTTCGAACAGTTAAACGTTTAGGCAGGACATTATGGAAAAAATGGTCAGGCTATCATCGCCGCAGTTTGGTGGAAACCAAGATGCATTGCATCAAATTATTAGGCGATAAATTAATGGCAAGAAGCTTTCCTAGTCAGGTGAATGAAATTCATGCACGTGTAGCAGTCCTCAACAGATTTACGGAATTAGGTCGACCACTTACCCAAGTTACGCCTTAAATTTGGCTCAATTAGGGGCGCTTTGCATTTCAAATCTTTGTGCAACAAAGCCGCTAAACAGCTAAAAATGCTTGTACCTGCTAAAGGTAGACCATCTAAGTTAAGTGTAGAAGATCAAATCCTTCTGTGCTTAAGTTATTGGCGTGAATATCGAACATTGTTTCATGTCGCAACGAGTTATGGTGTGTCAGAGCCTACTGCTTCAAGAATCGTCCGCCACGTAGAGGATTGCCTGATCAAGTCCAATCTATTTAACTTACCCAAGAGTTTGCCTGAAGGTGAAGGTATCGACTGGAATGTGGTGATCGTAGATGCCACAGAAATTCCAATACAAAGACCTAAAAAAACAGAAGAAAAGCTATAGTGGTAAGAAGAAAGCTCATACTTTCAAAGTACAAGCCATCATCCACTCTAAGACTCAGCAAATTCTGAGTTTATGTACGAGTCGTGGTGCAGTACATGATTTCGAGCTCTTCAAACGCAACCTGAATCAAATTCCTAAAGGGTCTTTTATCCTTGCAGATAAAGGCTATCAAAGGATTTATACGGTGTATCCAAATAGTCTATTGCCATTAAAAGCAAAAAAGCACTGTAAACTAGAACCTGAGCTAAAAGTTTACAATCAAGAAATCAATAAAAGAAGAATTGGGATTGAGCATGTATTTGGGACTTTGAAGACCTTTAGAATCCTTGCTGAGCGATACCGTAATCGAGGCAAAAGATTGGGATTAAGATTCAGTTTAATCGCAGGGATTTATAATTTAGAACTGAGTAAAAAATGATTTATGAAAGAACCCTATTGTTTACTAGTATTAAAGTTAATACATTAGAAACTAAGTGTTAGTGATTACTGTGAATGTTGAATATTTGAAATGACGATATTGCTTCTAGTTCAACATTGCTGAATAAAGTTGCTACAGAGTTAAATCAAGATAAAATCGATTTAAATAATAGGGTAAATATAACACTCAATAAAAAAAAACCGAGCAAAAAAGCTCGGTTTTTTTATTGTACGTAATTTTATTTTTCAACAAAAGCACGTTCAATCACATAATCACCAAGAACACCCATACGTGGAGATTCTTTTAAGCCATGTTGATCAAGAAGTGCAGCTACATCGTCAAGGAATGCAGGAGAACCACATAACATTGCACGGTCAGTTTCAGGATTAAAACGAGGTAAGCCGATTTTCTCGAAAAGAGCACCAGTTTCAATCGCAGTTGTAACACGACCTTGAGTATGGAAGTCTTCGCGTGTAACTGTTGGGTAATAAATTAACTTTTCTTTCGCACCAAGTTCCCCAAAGAACTCATGGTTTGGAATTTCATTTTGAATAAGGTCTTGATACGCCAACTCTGAGATATAACGTGTACCGTGTACAACGATGATTTTCTCGAAACGCTCATAAGTTTCTGGATCACGGATAGTCGAAAGGAAAGGAGCTAAACCAGTACCTGATGATAAAAGATACAAGTTTTTACCAGGATTTAAATCATCAAGAACAAGTGTACCAGTCGGTTTTTTAGAAACTAAAATTTCATCACCAACTTTTACTTTTTGTAGGATTGATGTCAAAGGACCATCTGGAACTTTAATAGAGAAAAACTCAAGTTCTTCTTCATAGTTCGCGCTAGCAATCGAATATGCACGCATTAAAGGCTTGCCATTGACTTCTAAACCAATCATCACAAATTGACCATTTTTAAAACGCAATGCTGTATCGCGAGTCGTTTTAAAACTGAATAATGTGTCATTCCAGTGGTGTACGTGAGTAATCTTTTCGACGTTAAAAGCAGCCATTAAAGGTCTCAATAAATTATCAAATTAGAACAGCTTGCTATTCTAAACTAAAACCATTCTCGATAAACTGAATATATTTAATTGAGCTTATCAAAAAAAGTGATTATGAATGAGCTGACTTTACCTGTGATTGGTATAATGAGATCTCCCTACAAAGAAAAGTTTGGTATTCCACGTCAGCCAAATTTAGTAAATGTTGAAAGTTATATTGAACTGTTGGCGCCATATAATGATGAACTGGCTTTTGAAGGTATACATGATTTCAGTCACTTATGGCTGATTTGGCAGTTTCACGATAATAAAAATCAGGATAATCAAAAATTTAAGCCTCAAGTTAGACCACCACGTTTAGGTGGAAATAAAAAAGTGGGAGTCTTTGCGACAAGAAGCATGTACCGTCCAGCACCTATCGGCATGTCAGTCGTACAATTCAAAAAACTTTTTAAAGAAGGTGATTCTTTGAGATTGTATGTGTCTGGCAGTGATTTACTAGATGGAACACCCGTTATCGATATCAAACCATATATTCAATATTCTGATGCCTTGGTTGAGGCGACGAGCGGTTATGCACAGGATAAGCCAATTCAAAAAAAAGTTGTTTGGTCAAAAACTGCTGAAATTCAGCGAAATCAACAGTTGGATCAACAATGTGTCGCTGAAAGTTTAATCAAGGAATTGGAACAAGTTTTGTCATTTGATCCAAGACCATCTTATCAAAATGATCCTGAGCGAATTTATGGGCTAAGTTTCGGCCTCTTAAATGTCAAATTTAAAGTGGATATTGAGGTTGAGATCGTTGCACTTGAACTTTGTGCAAACGAATAAATTGTTGGACTGATGTATTTAAAGCTGAATTTGATCTAATGAATTTAATTGTAAATTCTGAATAGGCTAAAGGCTAATGTTGAATAAAGAATTTGCTATAGTTGGGCTCAAGGAATGGGGCAATTTGAATGAATTTTAATTTTGAAATTGATACAACATGGTGTTTAGAACAACTACTAAAAGATGGTCGTATTTTAGAGCGAGATAAGTTGCTCATACAAACCCGACACCGCCAAAAAGATCAATTTAAATGGCATCCATTGCAGTGGATTGCTCATTTTGAATTGGTAGATCAAGTTCAACCTCAACATAAGTTAACATTGCAACGCTTATGTGAGTGGTTAGCATTAAAAACACAACTCCAATATTATGTGATTGACCCGCTTAAAGCAGATGTTGCAGCACTGACTCAGGTCATGTCACAAGAATATGCATTCAAAAATAAAATTCTAGCGGTGGAGGTGCATCCTGATCAGATCTTAATTGGTACAGATCAACCATTCTTGGATGATTGGGTTAAGAATTTAGAAAAGAGCTTAAGTCCTAAAAAAATTGTTAAGGTTTTACTGAATCCAGAGCAGTTACAACGTTACTTGATTGAATATTATCAAGTGAGCCGAGCAGTAAACTCTTCTCAATATTCAGGAGCTTACGACCGACAGAGCCGAGGTGTTGAATCCCTTTTACAATTGGGTGATAGTCAAAATCCTGATGCCAACGATCAGCACATCGTAAAATTAGTCGACTGGTTGCTTCAATTTGCCTTTGAACAGGGTGCGAGTGATATTCATCTTGAGCCTCGTGCGGAGAAAGGACGTGTTAGATTCCGTATCGATGGTGTGCTGCATACGATTTATAACATGCCCAGCAATACACTCACGGCAGTAATTTCTCGTATTAAAATTCTGGGTCGTATGAACGTTGCAGAAAAACGACGTCCTCAGGATGGGCGATTAAAAACGCGTACTCCTAAGGGTCAAGAAACTGAACTACGTTTATCAACTCTGCCTACTGCAGCAGGCGAAAAAATGGTAATGCGAATTTTTGATCCTGAAGTATTAGTGAGGAGTTTCCAACAACTGGGTTTTGAAGGAAAACTGCTAGAGCAATGGAATGCCATTACCAAAAATAGTCACGGCATCATTTTAGTGACAGGTCCAACTGGTTCAGGTAAAACCACAACCCTGTATTCATCAATGAAACAACTTGCGACTGAGCAATTAAATGTTTGTACGATTGAAGATCCTATTGAGATGATAGAGCCGAGCTTCAATCAGATGCAGGTAAACCCTGCAATTGATCTTCATTTCGCCGATGGTGTACGTGCCCTTATGCGCCAAGATCCAGACATTATCATGGTTGGGGAAATCCGAGACCAAGATACAGCAAATATGGCGATTCAAGCTGCATTAACAGGTCATCTCGTACTTTCAACACTTCATACAAACGATGCACCTTCAAGCTTGACTCGTTTACATGATCTAGGGGTGCAGCCATTTTTAACAGCGGCAACAATCTTAGGGGTTTTGGCGCAAAGGCTAGTCAGAAAATTATGTTCTCATTGTAAAGAAAAACGGGAAATTAATGCTCAAGAATGGGAGCATCTGACCTATGGCTATTTAGTAAAGATGCCTGCTCAAGTGTATCATGCCAAAGGCTGTGAACATTGTCGTCACACAGGGTATAAGGGGCGGGTGGGTATATATGAATTTATGCCTGTGTCTCTAGAAACAAAACAAAAAATCAGTGCTAATCTTAATTTAGATGAATTACGTGCTCACGCAAAAAAAGAAGGTGTAGAGCCGTTGCGTATTGCGGGTGCTCGAAAAGTCCTTGAAGGGGTAACGACATTAGAAGAGGTGCTAAGAGTCGTACCACTAAGTTAATTGTCAAAGATTAATAAATATTCATATTTCTTAAGATTCGCTTCAGCATTGTTTGTTTTAATAGCTTTATCGAAACAAACATCACTTGAAAAGGTATAGAAAATGAAAATGTTTAATCAAGCTTTAATTGCGACAGCTTTAGTCGGTGCAACTACATTTGCAATGGCTAATACGGCAGTGAACCAAAGTGCTGTTAATCATGCAGCCATTGCACCACAAGCAATTACGACTGTTAAAAGTGCTTTAACTGCCAAAGATGATACGCCAGTGAAATTAAAAGGCTATATTGTTAAGGCAACTGGTGATGAAAAATATCAATTCCGCGATAGCACAGGTGTGATCACTGTGGATATTGATGATGAACTTTGGCAAGGTAAACCAATCTCTGCAAAAACACCTGTGGTATTAACTGGTGAAGTGGATATTGATTATAAGCCTGCTAAGCGTGTAGAAATTGATGTAGATCAAGTTCAATTTTAATGAGCTATTTACTGAATTGAGTATTTGATTTATGGCTTTTAAGTACTCAAACCAAAAAAACCACATTCTCCAGAAATGTGGTTTTTTTATGCATCTTTTTTTGAAAAACTTTATAGTGAATGAATTGTGGCTTAGTGAAGAGAGACATGCGTATATTATTAGCAGAAGATGATGTGTCACAAGCTGAAAGTATCAAAGCTTGGTTAGAAATGGATGGATATAGTGTTGATTGGGTCGAGCGTGGAGATCATGCGATATTAGCAATTGAGCAGCATCAATATGATTGTTTATTACTTGATCGTGGATTACCGAAAGCAACTGGTGATGACATTCTGACACATTTAAGAAAACACCAACACAATACACCAGTTATTTTTATTACAGCCCAAGACAGTATCCAAGATCGTGTTGGAGGACTTGATTTGGGGGCTAATGATTATCTAGTTAAACCATTCAGTTTAGATGAGCTCTCGGCGAGAGTGAGAGCACAACTACGTACTCAGCACAAAGGCACGTCTCAAATCCTAATGTTTGGATCCGTGAGTTTGGACCCCCAAGCCAAAGTTGTTAAATTAAATTCAGAAATTGTCAATCTCACAGCGAAAGAGTACCAAATTTTATATAAGTTAATGCAACATCCTGAACGTGTTGTGACACGTGAGCAACTAGAAGAGTCCTTATATGCTTGGGGTGATGAAATTGAAAGTAATGCAGTTGAAGTTTTTATTTATCAGATTCGGAAAAAAATAGGCTCAACCATGATTAAAACGATTCGTGGATTAGGTTATCGAATGAATCTAGATCAGACTTAAGGTAGAACAGTGTTGGATCAGCACCCTATTTCTTTACAGAATCGTCTTGTTAAGTCTTCAATGCTCAGTTCGATGTTGGCGGGCGTTGTCGCATTAATTCTTTTATTGGTGATCTCGCTTTACCAGAACATGCAGACCCATGACAATATGATGGATGAAATCGCCGATTTGATTTTGATCAGTGATATTTCAAGTCATGTGGGAAATGAGTTAGATGATTTAAGTGAACAATTTGATATCAAATATGAATTAAAGCTCGATGAACTTATTTTGATTGAATCGCAAGACCTTGCTTTCAGTCAAATTGGTTCCAAGGTCTTTTTTCAGAATGATCACTTTGGTTTTGTTTGGCTAGAAGGACGATTATTTCGTTATTACAGTGAGCAAAGCGATCAGCAAATTCTAACTATGCTTCAACCCATGTCAGCGCGTGTTGATCAGTTATTCAAAAGTTTGCTGGGCTACGGTGGTGTTCTCATTATTTTATGGGGCATTCAATGGTTTATTCTACACTTTATTATACGACGTCAGTTTCGATCTATTCACCAACTTTCAAAATTAATATCGCAAAAGACCGTTAAGGATTTATCACCGATTACACCTTCAAAACCAGAACTAAAAGAACTGCAACCTATTGTGAGTCAAATAAACCAAATGATGGAGCGTTTAGATCGGGCAATTACTGCGGAACAACGTTTTACAGCAGATGCATCCCATGAATTAAGGTCGCCACTTTCAGCGATTCAAATGCGGTTACAACTTTTAAAACGAAAATACCAGTCTGATCATGAGGATTTGTCACAAGACTTAGAGCAGATTCTAAAAGATGTGAGTAGAGGCTCAAATATTTTAGAAAATTTACTTTTGTTGGCTAGACTTGACCCATCTTCAACGCAAGATGTACCGATACAGTCCATAGATTTAGACCGTTTGACGAAAGAGGTTTTACATTCAGTACAACCTTTGAGCCAAGAAAAAAACATTCAGTTTAAAACTGAGTTAGGAAATCATGCGATTAATGCAAATCCTGAGTTAATGTTTAGCTGCATCCGAAATTTAGTCGATAATGCAATCCGCTATACGCCACAGAATGGAATCGTTGATATTTTAATCAAACAAAATAATAATGAAATTCTATTTGTGATTGAAAATGAAGGTCACGGCATTGAGCAAACAGTGATTGATCGGCTGGGAGAAAGATTTTATCGTCAGTTAGGCACACGTACAACGGGCTCAGGATTAGGATTATCAATTTGCCGTAAAATTGTCGAATTACATCAAGCCGAGATTGTATTTAAGAAATCGAAGTTAGGTGGGTTAAAAGTTGAAATAAAATTTCATTAAAACCAGTGTCTATAAAGTTGAAGAAATAAAATTAAAGAAGCAGTATGCGCTGATTCATACTGCTTAGTTCCACGATTATTATTATCAAATTTTAGAATTTTTATTTTGTCAAAATGAGTCGATTATTTCGTGTGAGACGAAGGCGATATTCTTCTCCTGCATGCATAATGCGAATTTCTCTGCCTAGAGCAAATAGATTATTTGAGTGAAGCATTGGTAATGCTTGGTGGTTTTCGTTATTACGTGTGAATAAGCTAAATGGTGCGTTCATTCCTTGGACTCCGTGGTATGTGGTGAACTATTTAAATGATAATCATTATCGAATAGAGCTGTCAACGATAATTTTTCTCATTTATAAAAAAACATAAAATGCTTACAATTAAGTACTCATTTTTTGAAAGATAATCATGTCAAAAAAAACGATTAATGTTTCTATAGCGTTGTTATTCCATAAAAATCAAGTTCTTGTAGGGTGGAGAGAAGCCTCTTTACATCAGGGGGGGAAAGCTGAGTTTCCTGGAGGGAAAGTCGAGTTAGGAGAAACTCCTGAACAAGCTTGCCAGCGTGAAGTTCAAGAAGAGGTGGGAATTTTTCTAGATCATGTCTATTTATTTGATCTTATTACGCATGAATATGAAGATCTAATCGTAAAATTGAACATTTATCAGGCTTATGTTGATCAGTCTCTACTAGATCATATTCAAAGTCCTTGGACATGGCATGATCGTTCAGCACTAACCATTTTGAATTTTCCTAAAGCTAATGATGCCATTGTTAAACGACTACTCTGGCCGAATAAAATTGCAATAAAAAATATAGATCGTCTCGATACAACCATTGATCTTAATCGAGTTAGCTATTTGAGAACTGAAAATGCTTTAGATTTTGCGCTGCAACTCAACCAGTATAATCAACTGGATCAGCTCATTATCAATCGTGATGTGTGGATAGGATTATCAGAATCAAATCAAAAAAAAGTATTTGCCGTACAATTTAAACATGATCAATTGATGCAATTAAATTCTGATTCATTTATGGAGGAATGGAAGGGCATTAAACGCATCGCATCCTGTCATGACCATTCTAGTGTCAGTCGAGCTGTAGCGTTAGGTTTTGATGCAATATTTTTAAGTCCAGTACTGTGTACAACATCGCATCCTCAGCAAGCATCCTTAGGTTGGACGCAGTTTGAATTGTTATCAAAAGATATACATATACCAGTTTATGCGCTAGGCGGTATGAAGCCTGAATTATTAGATCAGGCCATACAACATGGAGCTTATGGAATTGCTGGTATTCGTGCTTTTTAAAGGCATTAAAAAGTAAAACTCATGCTTAAATCAAAATTTCTTGATTTGGTTTTGTGCTTCTTGGATGAGTTTTTGATTTTTTTGGAGTTGACCTGATTTCAAAATAATTTGCCAAAGTTGTCGCTTCATCGTTGCTGTTTGAGCATAACTGAGACCTCGTTTTGCCAACGATTCAGCATTTTTTGCCTCATTTTTTTGATTGGCAATCATCGCGAGATACATATAGGTCTCTGCAGATTGAGGGGCAAGTCTTTGTGCTTGGAGTGCGGCTTTCTCAGCTTCACTCCATTTTGCTTGACGAAATGCATGATGGGTTTGTTGCATTAGATTTTTAAATGCGGGAAGTTGGCGGCCATCATCGAATTTTTGAGTTGAGCTTTTCTGTTCAGGAATAACAATTTGTAATTGTTCCCGTTTAATTTCGGGTCGATCATAAGGCGTAATTTTAATACCATCGGCATCTTTTTGAGATGGTGTTGTTTTAGTCTCAGCTTGTTTAGGTTTCTGAGACGGTTGTGAGTTTTGAGGGGAGGTTAAAGTTTGGCAACCGCCTAAGAGTAATATGCTGGTGAATACTACGCTAAAATTCAGTTTTTTCATTAACCTTAACTCCTCCTAAACTTATTTTAAGGATTATAACTTCCACTCGAAAGTACTCGAGTGGCATTCGTATTTAAATCCCGTTCCATTTCTGTTTCGCTCTCACGAATATATTGGTCGATGCTGTCTTCTGCTGGAATTTCTTCTGCATTCGTTTCAGGAACGTAAGTCGGCTCTACTTGGTAGTGTGGTAAGCCACATGCTGTTGCGCGACGTGGAACAGTATATTTAAGTATCGGTACATAGAGCGCACCTTGACAACCTTGTGCTGAAAGCTCACCGCTATTTGAATCAATCCAATGCCATTGTACCTCATCAGGTTGACGTAAATTGACTGGTTTTTGCTTCAGTTGCTTCATTACGTTGGTCCACACGGGTAAAGCGCCAGATGAGCCCGTTAAGCCTGTGACTTTATTGTCATCTAATCCAAGCCAGACAACAGCCAAATGATTACCTGAATACCCCGCGAACCAAGAATCTCTTGTATCATTGGTCGTACCTGATTTACCCGCTAGATTTAGATTCGGAGCGAGGCCGTTATAAGCAGCACGTCCTGTACCTGCCGACATCACACGTTGTAATCCGTAATTTAAAATATAAGCAGCCGATGGGTCGATCGTTTGTTGAACATTTAAACTATAGCGATTAATGAGCTGACCATTGGTATCAACAACTGTTCGGATAGATTTTGTAGGATATTTAAACCCTCCAGTTGCAAAGTTGCCATAAATATTCATGATTTCCATAGGCGACATTTCAACAGCCCCTAAGAAAATCGATGGATAATTCGGAATAGGTGAAGTCACGCCAAACTTCATTAAATGATTGGTAAATGAAGAAAGTCCAAATTCTTGTCCCAAGCGAACTGTAGATAGGTTATATGAATTGGCTAAAGCTTGAACCATTGGGACGTAACCATACGAAGTTCCGCTATAATTTTTTGGGGTCCAAGTCTGATTGCGATCGACTGGCACACTAATTGGCGAGTCTTCGATTGCCGTCGCCCAGTTATAACGACCAGATTCCAAAGCAGTTAGGAAAATAACAGGTTTTAATAATGAGCCTACCTGACGTTTTGCATCAACTGCGCGGTTAAAACCTGTGAAGTCAGATACTGAACCTACGGCCGCAATCAATTCACCATTTTCAGGGTGAGAAACTAATACCGCGCCTTGAAGCTCTTTCAAGCGTGCAGGATTGGCCTTAGACAGTCTTGATACTGAATCTGTAAATGATTTTTGTACTTTGATTTGTGCGATTGGATCTAATGTGGTGAAAATTCGAAGACCTTGTTTCGTTAAATCGCTTTCTTGGTATTCTGTTCTGAGTTGACGACGTACGATGTCTAGGAAATCAGGGAAGCGAGCTGGACCTAAAGTCGGTTTTTTAATCACGTTTAAAGGTTTAGCTGACTCAGTTTCATATTGATCTTCAGTCAAATATCCCATGACTAACATATTGTTTAGAACAACATTACGGCGTTTTAATGCACTTTCAGGATTTCTCCAAGGATTGTATAAGCTAGGACCTTGAACGAGTCCAACAAGGAAAGCCTGTTGCGCTACACTCAATTCTCTAAGTGGTAAACCAAAATAAAATTGAGACGCTAAACCATAGCCATTGATCGAGTAATTACCATTTTGTCCTAAATTAACTTCATTCAAATATGCTTCCAGAATTTCATCTTTGTCATAATGAAACTCAAGCAACAACGCCATAAAGGCTTCATTTACTTTACGTTTGATTGTACGTTCAGGGGTCAAATAAAAGTTTTTAACCAATTGCTGCGTGAGTGTAGAACCACCTTGACGCTTACCACCAGTAACGTTGCTTACAACTGCGCGTGCTGTACCACGAAACGAGACGCCGTGATGGTGATAGAAGTTACGGTCTTCAGTGGCAATAAGCGCTTGAATTAAAGGTTTAGGAACACGATTGAGTTTAATGAGAACACGGTCTTCGTTGTGTTGAGGGTAGATTCCCCCAACTAACATTGGTTCTAGACGGGCAATCCCCGTACTCGATGGTTTTGTTGCTTTAATCTCTGAAATTTGACTAGCGCCAAAACTGACTTGGAGGATTTGTTCTGGTTCTACACTATCACCAAAATCGAAACCACGCGTGTGGACATAAATGGTATTACCTTGAACCAAAAAATTACCTGGCTTGGTATAGTCTTCAGCGTTTTTATAACCCAACAGACCTAGCTCTTGAATGAAGTTTTGTTGCTCAACGGGTGCATTAGCATAAACTTCCAAGGGACGTGCATATACTTTCGCTGGAATATCCCAACGATTGCCTTCAAATTTATCGCGAATAATATTATCTAAACGGATTAGATAAATACTAAAAGCTACAAATGCAGAAATCACCAGCACTGAGAAAATCAATGCAATTAAGCCAATACCACGTTCAAACTTCATAGATCAAAAAGCAAAACCCTGTTTTATTGCGCTCATCATGCGAAGCTTTTTTATAATTTGCAATAATTAAACTGTGAATTTATGCCTTTTTTAGATAAATGTAATGATTTATCTAATTCAATATTAAGGAGAAAATTAAGATTTTAAGTTGGGGAAATGTGAAATTATTCGTGAAATTCATAACATGAAACAGGCTTGAAATATGTAAGTCACAGAATGATGATGATATGATACTCAACAATTCATCTGGAGCCGTAGCATACGTGCAACTTTCAGCAAAGTCATTTCGTAATATTGGATTAATTGGACGACCAGATAAATCATCTGTGGTTGAGACTTTAAGTCTAATTCATGACCATTTGATTAGTTTAGGTTTGCATCCAGTTTTTGATTCAGAAACCGCTAAATTGGTCCCTTATAAAAATTCGCAAACGGTCAGTCGAGCTTTATTGGGTGAAGTTACAGATTTGGTGATTGTCGTAGGTGGTGATGGTTCATTGCTTCAAGCGGCTAGATCTTTAGTGAAATACAATACTCCAGTCATCGGGGTAAACCGTGGGCGTTTAGGTTTCCTAACAGATATCAAACCGACAGAAGTGTTATTTAAATTAGATCAAGTCTTGAAAGGTGAGTTTCAGCTAGATCGCCGTTTTTTATTAGAAGTCGAAGTTCGTAGTAAAAATGAACTGATTTATGATGCAATAGCATTGAATGATGTGGTTCTGCATTCAGGTAAGTCAGTCCATATGATTGAGTTTGATCTTCATATTGATGGTCAATATGTTTATCGCCAACACAGTGATGGTTTGATTGTATCGACACCTACGGGTTCAACAGCATACGCACTTTCTGGTGGCGGTCCAATTTTGCACCCAAGTATGGATGCGATCGCGCTAGTGCCAATGCACCCGCATACGCTTTCTTCTCGTCCGATTGTGGTGGGTGGTCAAAGTGAAATTAAAATTCAAATTCGTAAGAATCGAGTGTTGCCAATGGTGAGTGCTGATGGGCAACACAGTGTTTCTTTAAATGAAGGTGATTGGTTGCATATTCGCAAACATCCTTTCAAACTTACTTTATTACATCCACCTGGATACGACTTTTATATGGCATGTCGTACCAAACTAGGATGGAATCAAGATTACGATTCATTTCATCAGCAGGACTAAACATGAATATTGAACAAATGTTATCAGTTTTGGATGCAGACATCGTTGCTCGTTTAAGAACTGCCGTTGAAATCGGTAAATGGCCAAACGGTGTAGCTTTAACTCAAGAGCAGCGTCAGATTTCAATGCAAGCAGTCATTGCTTGGGAAGCTAAAAATCTGCCAGAAACAGAAAGATCAGGGTATATTGATAAAGGTCATAAAGAGGAAGGTGATGAATGTGATTCACATGTTCCAGAGCCAGAATTTCAACCTATACGTTTTGTATAATGTTCTATGCTTAAAAAAGACACCTGATGGTGTCTTTTTTTAATCCGAAGTTAAACTCGATGACGTGACTGCCAGTATTCTTGAGCCAAGGTCTGTGCTTGTGTAAATGTTTCAGCCACATTCATAGTGTAGATTGCGATTGCCATAGTTTCAATAATAGCCACCTCTCCATAGCTATGGTGGGCATCACCTAACCATACGGCTTTGAAAGTATCTAAGTTCAACTCTTCTTCAATTGCTGAACGATCAGCTGTGAGTTTCGGAAGTTCAAGCTCATACAGTTCACCGTCTCGTATACCGCAAATTAAGGTTTTTGCATCTGGGTTTCGTTCAAATTCACCGCCTTCACCTTTAATCACCGCACTGTTAACGTAACCTAATTTGGCAGCAGTCTGTTGATGAGAACTGCGATACGCAGGGTGAAATATCGCTTGCAAAGTGGCTTTGGCATTGAAGGGATTGATGAGTCGTGAAAGCGTATGAATGGGTGAGCGTAAGCCCATGATATTGCGTAATGCAATTAAATCACTCAAGGTAGGTGAAATGACTTCGAGTGGTATATAGGCAAAGTTATGCTGATTCAGTTCTGATGCCACTTCGTTTTCATTTTGACAAATGGTATAACCTAAATACTGTAAAACTTGTTCTGTATATAATCGATTAATGGTATGTCCAGAAGCCCCATGCATTACAATACGATGACCATGTTTTGCTAAGCTTAACGCCGATAAGATAAACCACGGATAGTGTTTGCGTTTCCCCGCGTAAGATGGCCAGTCTAGGTCGACATCAATAGCTCTAAATTTAAGTTGATCACGAGTCGCTTGCACAAAGCCAGCCAGTTCATCTACAGATTCTTCTTTCACTCGTAAAAGCATTAAAAAAGCACCCAGCTGAACGTCTAATACCTCATTTTTTAAAATCATCTCAAATGCTTGATAGGCTTCTTCATAGGTCAGTGATCGCGCACCATTTTTTCCTTTGCCAAGAATACGAACAAATTGCGCAAATGGGTGTTCAAAGTCTTTATATAAATTACGTTTTGTATTCATGATCAATGCAGTTGGATGTTCTTAATGACAGTGTAATGTGGAATGATGCTTGGACTAAAAGCTAAATATAAAACTTAATGACCAAGCATTATTTTTAGCTTTTGAGACTGACCAAATTGTATGAATTTTCAAGCGCTTTTGTCCATGACAACTGGAAAAAAACGGGATAGCATGAAAACTTATAAAAAAATGAAGTGTAAGGAACACAAGAATGTTGGCATATGATGCAGATTTAGAATTATTCCGTGATAATTTCAAACGTTTTATGAGTGAGCACGTTGCTCCTCATTATGAGCAGTGGGAACGTGAAGGAAAAATGCCACGTTCAGTGTGGAATGCACTTGGTGAAAATGGCTTCTTGTGCGTAGATGTTCCTGAAGAATATGGTGGTTATGGTGTTCCAACAGAATATTCTTTAATGTTGGTTGAAGAGTCGGCACGTGCAGGTTATAGCGCATTATCGACAGGTATTTCATGTCACTCAGAAATTGCAGCACCATATATTCTACACATCGCGAACGAAGAACAAAAAAAATACTGGTTGCCAAAAATGGTTTCTGGTGAAGTGGTGGGAGCAATTGGAATGACAGAGCCAGGTGCTGGTTCTGATTTACAAGCCATCCGTACGAATGCCATTTTGAATGGTGATCATTATGTTTTGAATGGCTCTAAAACCTTTATTTCAAATGGTCAGCATGCAGACTTGGTTGTACTTGCCGTTAAAACAGATCCTCAGGCACGTGCTAAAGGCGTCTCTCTTTTATTGGTTGATACTCATCTAGAAGGGTTTAAAAAAGGTACAAATCTCGACAAAATCGGTTTGCATTCCCAAGATACCTCGGAACTCTTTTTTGACAATGTAAAAGTTCCAGCTGATCAGCTTTTAGGTCAAGCGGGTCAGGGATTTGCATATTTGATGCAAGAATTACCACGTGAGCGGACAGCGATTGCTGCGACAGCATTAGGGGCAATTAGAGGTTCAATTGATGTGACTGTTCAATATGTCCAAGAGCGTCAGGCCTTTGGTCAAAAAATTGGACAATTCCAAAATTCTCGTTTTGTTTTAGCACAAGCGAAAATCGATGAACTGGCTACAGCCGCGTTTTATAATCAAAACCTAGCATTGTATAAAGAAGGGAAATTGGATGTTGAAACAGCAGCTGCATTAAAAAGTTTCAGTACAGATATGCAAATGAAAGTGGCGGATAATCTACTGCAACTCTTTGGTGGCTATGGCTATATGACGGAATATCCTATTTCACGCTTCTTTGTGGATGCACGTATTCAACGAATCTACGGCGGAACCAACGAAATCATGAAAGAAATCGTAGCACGTGGCATGCTAGGACGTTAATTTTCTATCCGTATTTACATCTCGCTTGATGAATACAAGCGAGATGTATTCAAATGTGTTTTCAATTTTAAAACTTATAGAACGAACTGATTTAAAAAAAAGATTAAAGCTATCCTATTCAATGTTCTTGTCTTTTTTCTAATTTATAGCGCATATTGGATTGATGATTATTTCAACTGTATATTTTTAAGTCTTATTGCCATAAAGTTTGGTTGCTTAACATTTGAAAGCTAACTATTGTTATACTGTTTACATAACTGATTCTGTAAGGCGACATTACAATGATCAACGATGATCAAAACACGACGAATTCTTTAGACTTAGCTAAAATCCGCGAAGATATCGACTCAGTAGATCAACAACTCCAACAACTGATTAACCGTCGAGCACGACTTGCTGAAGCTGTAGCAAAAGCAAAATTTGCTTCTGAAGAAAATCCAATGTTTTATCGTCCTGAGCGTGAAGCACAAGTTTTGCGTAATGTGATGGAGCGTAATGAAGGTCCTTTATCTGACGTGACGATGGCGCGTTTGTTTAGAGAAATTATGTCTGCGTGCCTTGCTTTAGAAGCACCACAAAGCATTGCTTTCCTTGGTCCAGTAGGAACTTACACCCATTCGGCAGTACTGAAGCATTTTGGACATGATGCGGTTGTGCGCCCACTTCCTACAATTGATGAAGTGTTCCGTGAAGTCGAAGCAGGCAGTGCACATTATGGTTTAGTTCCTGTTGAGAACTCATCCGAAGGCGTGGTTAACCACACGCTTGATTGTTTTAAAGCGTCACATTTAAATGTGATTGGTGAAGTTGAATTACGTATTCATCATCAATTTTTGATTTCTTCAAATACGCGTAAAGACAGCATTAAACAAATCTATGCGCATCAACAAACTTTAGCTCAATGTCGTGGCTGGCTCGATGCTCATTATCCAGGTGTTGAACGTGTGGCTTTGAGTTCGAATGCTGAAGCTGCTCGCCGTATCCGTAATGAATGGCATTCTGCGGCAATCGCATCTGAAACAGCTGCGAGCTTATATGATTTAGAAATCTTACATAGCAATATTGAAGATAATCCAGAAAATACAACACGCTTCTTAGTTATTGGGCGTGAAAAAGTACCACAAAGTGGTAATGATAAAACTTCTTTATTGATCTCTGCACATGACCGTGCAGGTGCGTTATTAGAAATTTTAGCGCCGTTCGCTAAACATAACATTAGCTTGACCAGTATCGAAACAAGACCTGCATTGCCTGAAAAATGGGCTTATGTGTTCTTTATCGATTTAGAAGGACATATCGAACAAGAGAACGTACGTGCGGCTGTTGAAGAAATTCGTCCATTAGTTAAAGAAATCCGTGTTCTTGGTTCATACCCGATTGCGGTACTTTAAAAAGAGTTGAAACTTAGATATGTATCAACCTTTATTTAAAAAAGTTGCATTTATTGGGCTAGGATTGATTGGATCAAGTTTAGCACGTGTCATTCAAGCACATGGTCTTGCTGAAAATGTTGTGGCATCTACGCGATCTGTTCAAACGTTAGAAGATGCTAAAGCTTTAGGTTTGATTAGTGACGGATATGCTGATGCCAAAGATGCAGTGGTTGATGCAGATTTAATTGTTCTTGCTTTACCCGTGAGAGCTACACAATCTGTATTAAACTCGATCAAATCTGTGATTACTCCTGATACCATAATTACAGATGTGGGCAGTACCAAAGGCAATGTGGTTGAGGCTGCAATTGCGGTTTTTGGTGAGCAGTTACCCGCAGGTTTTGTTCCAGGGCATCCAATAGCTGGTGCTGAACATACTGGTGTTCATGCAGGTAAAGTAGATTTATTTGCTAACCACAAAGTGATATTAACGCCGTTAGCAACAAGTGCTGAGTGGGCAGTGCAAAAACTAATTCAGTTATGGCAAGCTGCTCAAGCTGAAGTAATTTGTATGGATGTGGAAAAGCATGATGAAGTGCTTGCGCATACAAGTCATCTGCCACATTTAATGGCATTCAATTTGGTTGAGCAACTGGCAAATCGTGAAGATAATCTGGACATTTTCCGCTATGCAGCTGGTGGTTTCAGAGACTTTTCTCGCATTGCGGCGAGTGATCCACAAATGTGGCATGACATATTCTTTGCCAATAAAAAAGCGATTTTGAATGCTGTTGATGGCTTTGAGAACCAATTGGCTCATATTCGACAGCTCATTGAAAACGAAGATTCAAAAGCACTCATGGGATTGCTTGGACATGCTCAAGCAGCACGCCAACATTTTAACCATATGCTTGCCAAGAAACCTTTAATGGAGAACAAAACTGTGACACAGCAATTTACTATTCTGCCGGGTGCTAAATCATTTTCTGGAAAATTTAGCGTGCCAGGTGACAAATCTGTGTCACACCGTTCAATCATGTTTGGTGCGATCGCTGAAGGTACAACCCATGTTACTGGTTTCTTAGAAGGTGAAGATGCCTTAGCAACACTTCAAGCATTCCGTGATATGGGTGTAAATATTGAAGGTCCAAAAAATGGTGAAGTCACGATTCATGGTGTAGGAATGCATGGCCTTAAAGCTCCAGCAAGTGAGCTTTATATGGGTAACTCTGGAACTTCAATGCGTCTTCTGTCAGGGATGTTATCTGCGCAAAAATTTGACTCAGTAATGACTGGTGATGCATCGTTGAGCAAACGTCCTATGGAACGTATTGCAAAGCCACTCCGTGAAATGGGTGCTCAAATTCAAACAACGGGTGAGCGTGGCACACCGCCAGTATCGATCACAGGTAATCAGCAACTTAAAGGTATTCATTACGATTTACCGATGGCTTCTGCACAAGTGAAGTCTGGCATTTTGCTCGCTGGTTTATGGGCAGAAGGTGTAACGTCGGTGACTGAGCCAGAACCGACACGTGATCACTCTGAGCGTATGTTACGTGCATTTGGGTATGATGTGAAAACTGAAGGTAACCGTATTTCTTTAAAAGGTGGTGGTAAGTTAGTTGGCACGAATATTCAAGTGCCTTCAGATATTTCATCTGCTGCGTTCTTTATGGTGGGTGCTGCCATTACTGAAAATTCAGATGTAACACTTGAGGCAGTGGGTATTAACCCTACTCGTACTGGTGTGATCGAAATTTTGAAGCAAATGGGGGCTGATATTTCAGTCGAGAATGAACGAATTGCAGGTGGTGAACCAATCGCTGATATTCGAATTCGTGGCACTCGTACTTTGAAAGGCATCCACATGCCTGAAGATCAAGTACCTTTAGCGATTGATGAATTCCCAGCATTATTTATTGCTGCAGCTTGTGCTGAAGGTCAAACAGTGTTAACTGGTGCAGCTGAACTTCGTGTAAAAGAGTCTGATCGAATCCAAGTGATGGCTGATGGATTGAAAACAATGGGTGTTGATTGTACGCCTACGGATGACGGTATTATTATTGAAGGTAAAGGTAAGTCTGGTGATTGGTCTGCTATCTTTACAGGTGGTGAAATTGAATCACATCATGATCATCGTATTGCCATGAGTTTCTCCATTGCGGGTCTGCGTACTTCAGGCGCAATTAAAATTGTGGGAACTGAAACCGTTGCAACAAGTTTCCCAACATTTACTCAACTCACTGAACAAGCGGGTTTATCTATTCAAGTTAGTGAATAATACGACCAAAGATTTGTATATTTCTTTTCAAACAGCCAAGCAAAAGCTTGGCTGTTTTGTTTATATTGCTTATTCTAATTCTATATAATTAAAAAGCCTTTGGATGAGGAAATGAAAAAATTACAATTTTTAGTTGATCAAACGAAATACGCTAAGGCTCATTCAAGTCATTCTCATGATAATGCACAAACTTACGTTACAGCATTGTTATCTGAACAGTTGGTGCAACATGGATTTCACACTCAAACTACGAATCCGCATGAATTAGAAGTCAGTGTCTCTGATCACCCAATCGCTTTAGGGGTGAACTGTAATCAACCAGATGGCGAAGGACATTTTGTATGTGAAATAAGTGCGCATGCAGATGAGGAACAGGATTGGTTCCAAAAAATTGAGACGCAGAGTGTGATTAAACAACTTGCGCAAGCAGTAGAGCAGACATTAAGAGAAGATGAGTCGTTCCAGTCGCTAGAATGGAAATCCTAATGAGGAATAAAACAAACCCAATGTAAAGAATCTACACTGGGTTTTTCTGAAACACGTAATATTTATATTAAGCCGTAAGGAAGCGAGTGATCGCGACGCGAAGTTGCTTCAAATAACCTGTGAAGAAGTGATTAGCACCAGGTAGCACTGTAATAATATGGCGTTGAGGCTTTGCCCATTCAATCAAATCGGATAATAAAGTGACTTCATCTGCCTCACCATGAATAAACAGAATATCACCTTTAATTGCCGGAGTAACATAGTGACGGATACCAGCAACTGTAGCTGTTGGTAAACCACATAGAATAACTTGTTCAGGTTGAATTTCTTGAGGTAGTGCATGATATGCCTTCGCCATGACATGTGCACCAAAACTAAAGCCTCCAACATAGAAAGGCAATGTAAGGTGTTTCGCGCGTACTTGACGAATGACTTCTAAAATATCTTCTGTTTCACCGAATCCTTCATCGTGAACCCCTTCACTTTGACCTGATCCACGGAAACTTGGACGATAAACGATATAACCACGCTCAAGGAACATTTGAGCTAGCAGAGTGGGAACTTTGTGCTGAGGAGTACCACCTTGAAGCGGGTGAGGGTGACAAACGACCGCAAATCCTTTTACTTCAGACTGAGGATAATCTACAAAAACCTCAATTTTGCCAACAGGGCCTTGAATGAACATTTGTTCAGACATAAAAATACCGATTAACGTGCAGGAGAATCGTATATTTTAACGTCAATAATTAAAAAAAACACAATTGGAAATAAAATAAGTCTACTGTTATAGTTTGATTAATTGTTTTTTGATCAGGTTTCTATGTTTGCCTTAATTTCTCCTGCTAAGACATTAGATTATGAATCTACACTTCCAACTGATGAGCATACTTTACCAAGATTGCTTGACCACTCACAACAGCTTATAGACGTAAGTCGTAAACTGTCTGCTTCAGAAATCGCCAAATTAATGAGTGTAAGTGAAAAAATTGCGAATCTTAACGTGGAACGCTTTAGAGATTGGCAATCAGACCTTGATTTATCAAATTCACGCCAAGCAATTTTTGCCTTTAAGGGCGATGTTTATACAGGTCTGGATGCGTATTCGCTTACGCAAGCTGATTTAGAATATGCTCAACGCCATTTAAGAATGCTATCAGGTCTCTATGGATTACTTCGACCACTGGATTTAATGATGCCTTATCGTTTAGAAATGGGCACGAAATTAGCAAATCCACGAGGTCACAATCTTTATGAATTTTGGGGAGATGAAATTACCCAATTGATCAATCAAGACTTATCAGAAGCCAAAAGTGATTTATTGGTCAATATCGCATCCGATGAATATTATAAATCGGTGAAAGAAAGCAAAATTGAAGCTGAAATTATCAAGCCCGTGTTTTTAGACCAGAAAAATGGGAAATATAAAGTGATAAGCTTCTATGCTAAAAAAGCGCGTGGATTGATGGCACGTTATATTATCGAAAATAAACCTAATACTGTGGATGATCTTAAATCATTCAATACAGACGGCTATTATTTCGATGCTGAAAGTTCTTTGAAAGGTGAGCTCGTATTTAAACGTGATGAGCAGGCGGCTTAAAAATAAATAGGCGGTAGCGGGGCAAGGTGTCTGATGATTGATTCATATTTAAAACAGTTCAGAAGATACTGGGCCGCTACTGCACAACAGCTTGAACTATCCTCAGAGGATTCCATAGCTATTCTTGATAGATTAGAAGTTCATTACAGTGAGCCTCATCGGCATTATCATACAGTGCAGCATATCGTTGAATGTATGGAACACTTACAATTGGTTCTACCAAATTTAAAAGATCCTTTGTCAGTCTCTATGGCTCTTTGGTTTCATGATGTCATTTATGAGCCTAAGGCACACGATAATGAACAACAAAGTGCTGATCTGATGCTGAACATCATATCTCCTCACATGGAGATGATGAGATGTGAGAAAATTTATCAGTGGATATTAGCGACCAAAGAGCATCGTTGTGCATCTGATTCGGATCTTAACTATTTACTTGATATTGATCTTGCAATTCTCGGTTCAAACGCCAAACGTTTTGAAGAATATCAGCAGCAAATTCATCAAGAATTCAGTTGGGTACCATCTGAATTTTATACACTAAAACGAAATGAAGTTCTTAATAGCTTTTATCAAATGGAATCCATTTATAAAACAGCATATTTTCATGACACTTTAGAAAATCAAGCCAAACAAAATTTAGAACGAGCATTAGTTAGCTGATTTGAAAGCAGCTAATGCGCGCTGTCGACTCATCTTTAAATCAACAATAGGTTTTGGATAATTGAGTTTAAGATTCGGATTTTTAGCGTAAGGCTCATGAATGATTTTCGCATCAAGATGAGCTAATTCAGGTACCCATTTGCGAATATAATCACCTTGACTATCAAATTTTTGTGATTGACTAATGGGGTTGAAAATACGGAAATAAGGTACAGCATCTGTACCTGTTGAAGCACACCATTGCCAGCCACCATTATTTGCCGCTAAATCTCCATCAATCAAATGTTGCATAAACCATTGTTCGCCTTTACGCCAGTCGATGAGCAAATTCTTACTAAGGAACATGGCGACAATCATTCTGACACGATTGTGCATCCATCCTGTTTCAAGCATTTGACGGATTCCAGCGTCCACAATTGGAATACCCGTTTGTCCAAACTTCCAAGCATTTAATTCATCGGGTGCATCACGCCATGGCACATTAGATGTATTTAAATTGAATGGTTGATATTTCGATAATCTTGGAAAGTCAAACAGGATGTGTTGATAAAATTCTCGCCATAATAATTCATCTAACCAAGTTTGTTGACCATCAGAGTAGAGATGAAAATTGCCATTTGAGCGACTAAAAATTGCAGCCAAACATTGTCGAATCGAAATAAATCCTAGATTTAAATACGGTGATAATTGACTGGTTGCATCAATGTTTGGAAAGTCGCGTTGTTGTTTGTACGTCTCTAAATTCTCGTCAACAAATTTCTCGAGCATTTGTAGTGCATATGACTCTCCAACAGGCCATTGATATTTAATCTGAGCATCAGGATAAAAATCATGTATCGATGGAATTTTGGAGGTATGAAAGCGTTGTATAAGCTCATGAGGTTGTACCTTCGGTACAGCGAGTGGTTGAGGAACAGAGATATTCAAGATTTCATAGCATGCACGTTTATAAGCACCAAAAACTTGATAAGGCTGGCGCGTCTTATTACGAATTGATCCAAGTGGGAAAATTGTGCGGTCATGATAATACTCGACAGTCACCTGATGCGATTCTAATAAGGTCTGGACTTGCGCATCACGATTCAACTCATTCATGCCGATTTCGATGTTAGCGTGTATCGCAGTAATTTGATATTTTTTTGCGAAAGTTAATATTTTAGCTGGTACATCGTCCCATTGGGGCACGATTTCCACCACAAGTGGGATATTGAATTGCTTTAACTCACTTTCAAGTGATTTAAGTTGGCGAAGATAAAAGTCAATTTTAATCACTGCATCATCATGCAATTTCCATTGTTCAGGCGAAAGTATCACCACTGCACAAGTATTCCCATGCCGGTTTGCCTCCATTAACGCCGTGTTATCCCTAACTCTTAAATCCTGACGAAACCAAATGAGATTCATATGATTAATATCCAAATATCCTCAGGAAATTATAAGAATTTGAATCATTTAAATCGTTAAGCATTGTAATTTTTTGCATAAAAAAAAGGCGAAGCAGAAGCTTCACCTTTTTGTCCTAAAATCCGTAGATCTTAGTGGTGGTGACCACCTACACCGTGAACGTGACCGTGATCTAACTCTTCTTGAGTTGCTTCACGGATTTCAACGATTTCAACATCAAATGTTAAGTCTTGACCAGCAAGCGGGAAGTTAGCATCAACGATTACGTTTTCGCCTTCAACAGCTTTAACAGTCACAATTTGAACGCCATCATCAGTTTGCGCTTGGAATTGCATACCAGCTTCGATGTTGTCTACGCCTTGGAACATTTGTTTAGGTACTTCTTGAACTAAATCAGTGTTGTACTCACCATAAGCTTCAGCAGCAGGAATCGTTACTGTGAATTTGTCACCAGTCGTTTTACCTAACATTGCTTTTTCTAAGCCAGGGATAATGTTGCCAGCGCCTTGCAAATATGCAAGTGGTTCACCTTGAGATTGATCGAGAGTTTCACCCTCTGCATTAGTCAATTTATAGTTAAATAAAACCACAAGGTCATTTGCAATAACTGTCATGTTAATGATCCATTCAAATATTTTAAGGGTACATCATAAAGTGAAAACCAATTTTTGTAGACAATTTTCTAAAAAAAATGCAGTTTCGATAATTTATAACGCTTAAATATTACATTGGGGCGTCTTTTAGATTTTTCAATGCAATTTGATTTTAGGTGCTATTTTTCTGGTCACAAAATCTTTGGCTGTGAGTAATCCTGCCTGTGCATAACCATAAATCGTGGCTTGATGCAGTCGGTAAAGCGATACATACATCGATTTCGCCACAAATCCTTGAACATTGACCTGACCAAGTAATTCACCAACTGCTTTATTCTCACTTAAAGATACAAGTGAACCTTTGTCAGAAAAATTGAACATCGGTTGTGATTTTCCTGAAATTCGCGCTTTCATTGCATCAACGAGGAAAGCAGCCTGTTGACTTGCAACTTGCGCACGCGGTCCTAAAGCTGTTTCACGGGCATCTAGAATACAGTATGCGCAATCACCGAATGCAAAAACATTCGGATCTGCTTTTGTTTGGAGTGTTGCAAATACGTGTAAGCGACCCATACGATCTTTTTCGAAGCCTTCTAGGTTTTGAATCACTGCTGGAGTTTTAATGCCCGCAGCCCAAACTTTTAATTGTGCTGGAATTGAACTTCCATCATTAAAGTAAATTTGATCAGCATCCACTTTTTCGACACGCTTAGACGTTAAAATATCCACATTCATACGCTTAAGCTGCTTAGTGCTGTGGTCTGACATTTTTTCAGAAAGAGCCGGTAGAATACGATCCGCGCCTTCAATTAGTGAAATTTTGACATTTTTAGGATCAATTTTATTAAGACCGTATTTAAAGAAGTTTTGTTTGGCTTGAACTAATTCCGCTGCAAGCTCAACACCCGTTGCACCTGCACCTATAATGCCAATATGCAGCTCACGATGGTCATTATTATTTTGAGCTTCGATATAAAGATGAAGTAGATGCTGCTGGAACTGTTCAGCCTGTTTTGGATTATCTAAATAGTGACAATGTTCTTGCACACCTGAAGTATTGAAATCATTGGAAACCGAACCAACCGCTAGAATAAGAGTGTCATAACTTAGCGTTAAATGATCAGTCGATTGGTCATAGGTCGATGCCACAGGTTTGAGCAATTGAATGGTCTTGGCTTCACGATCTAATTGTTCAAATTTACCCAATACAAACTCATAATGATGTTTTGCAGCATGACCAAAATAGTTTGTTTCTTCATCACTAGGGCTTAACGTACCTGCTGCAATTTCATGTAAAAGTGGTTTCCAAATATGTGTAAGCTTTTGGTCAACTAATGTAATTTTTGCTTTTTTAGATTTGCCCAGCGTGTCACCCAGTTGTGTTGCTAGTTCTAAGCCACCAGCACCACCACCCACAATGACAATATGATGAAGATTCGACATTTAATATTCCTATTTTTATAGCGTCATAAATAAAAAAGAGATGGGGTTAATATGCCATCTCTTTTTTAAAAGAATTGTCCTTTTTGTATTACAAGTTACAGATTTACAATAAAAAACTGCAATTAGTTTAAAGGATAGATTTTTGCTTGATTTGCACTGCTAGATCCGAAACTAAATAATTGTTTAAACCAATTCAAAATACTTTCAAACCATGATGCTTCATCAATTTGAAGTTCATCCTCAATCAATACCGTTTGAATGAGTCGATTATTTTGATAGATATGAATACGTGCCAACTGCTGAATTTGCGCAATAGGTGCGGTTAATGATTGTGTTAGTAGCTCGACGTTCATATGCGTTTGAGTTTGCTGTAAAGGCTCAAGAGCTGAAGTGAATCCAAAAGCATCTGTTTGAATCAAACGATGAGTTTGATTGTCAAAATCACGCATATCAATCATTTGATTCGCGTTATACAAAGAGGTCGTCACGATACTTGGCTTTTTAGTTTCGACTCTGAACATTTTTAAGGTAGATGCGACTACAGGGAGTTCAGCAATTAGTTGCTTATTTTTAATTGCAATTTCATTGCGTGTATAAGCATAGGATAGGTTTAAAAGCTGATGTGCGATTTCAGCGCGTTTGAAGCCACTTTGAGCACCGAGTACCACAACAATAAGTCTTCTTTGATTGAGGTCAAATTGTTGAGTTGGTCGGTTGGCTGTAAGTGCAAGGTTATAGCCTGCAGCACGAGTAAACCCTGTTTTTAAACCATCAACAGTAGCATCTTGTTTAAGTAAGATATTCGTTGCACGGTGAAAATGCTGATTGTAAGTAAAACTTTGCTGTTTCGAGTAGTCAAGGTAATCGGGTGTTTCATTGGTGAGTGCTTGTGCGAGCACGGCTAAATCATGCGCTGTTGAATAGTGCATATCCATTGTAATGCCCGCGGGATTGGCAAAGTTTGTATCTTTCATGCCAAGTGCTTTGGCTTCTTGATTCATGCGTTGAACAAATGCAGGTACAGATCCTGAAATTCGTTCAGCCAATGTGACAGCAGCATCGTTGGCAGACATGATAATTAAGCCTGCCAAAAGCTGATCAATCGTAATTTGTTGAGTCGGTTTCAGATACATCTGAGACTCATCCCATTGAACTACATTGACGATTGGTGTGGCAGTAATAACTTCATTTTTGTTAATTTTACCTGCTTGAATGTCTTTCAGAACGATGTATGCCACCATCATTTTGGTTAACGAAGCTGGTGCACGTTGGACATGGCTATTGTGTTCAGTAATGACTTGACCTGATTGTGGATCTAAGACAGTCCATGCTTCAGCTTCTAAACTTTCTGGTGCAACTTCGAACAAGGAAGCATGTGTGATATTTACAATAAAAAAACTAAAAATTATGAGTAGAGCAGAGTAGAGTTTCAACGGGTTTACCTATATAAGCCAATCCAATGGCATAGATCATCAAGCACACCGCATGCTATGCCTTTTTTTTCTGAAACTCTAGTCAGATTTGTAGACAATTAATACGAATCGCGCAACTCCAAGTAAAAAAATGCTAATCTAAATACAAGTTGGTTCTATAGTTTCTCAATTAAGACATTATGTTGCATTATCAGATCGAATTTGACGACTTTCGTCAGCATCTCATTCACGTTACTGTTCGTTTCGTTGCTCAACCAACTCAAGTATTGAGCTTGCCAACTTGGATTCCAGGAAGTTATCTCATTCGAGAGTTTTCAAAACATATTGAGTCTGTTCGTGCCTATGATGAAGATGGTCGAATACTCAAGATTCGTAAAAATGAAAAAAATAAGTGGCAGTTATTTAATACTGATTTTGAGCTGATTACGGTTGAGTACGACGTCTATGCATACGACCTCTCAGTACGTGGTGCTTATGTTGATGAAACACGCTTATATGTGAATCCTGCTTGTGCATGTTTAGGTTTAGAAGGACAAGAAGATAAAGCGGTAGAAGTTGAGTTATTTTTGCCAGATGAATTGAAACATTTCCAACTCGCTACAGGATTGGCATCTAAAAGTTTAGTGCGTGGTCGCTATACGCTTAAGGCAAAAAACTACGCTGAATTGATTGATGCACCATTTGAGCTTGCAGATCAAACTCGTTTTGCTTTTGAAGCAAATGGTATTCCACATGAGTTTGTGGTTTCTGGCAAACATGCGATGAATGTCCAACGTATGAAACAAGACATTGAGAAAATCTGTGCGACAGAAATATCCATGTTTGGTTCAGCACCATTTGAAAACTACACTTTTATGACCATCGCGACGGGTAACAGTTATGGTGGTTTAGAGCACCCGAACTCAACCAGTTTGATTTCTCCACGTGATGATCTACCTAAGTCCAATGAGCCTGTTGAACCTTCCGCTGATTATCAGCGTTTCTTAGGTTTGTGTAGCCATGAATATTTTCATTCATGGTTGGTGAAATTTATTCGCCCTGAAAATTTTGTGAATTATGATTTAGACAAAGAAGGCTATACCTCTTTGTTATGGATTTTTGAAGGCTTTACGTCCTACTATGATGATTTAATTCTACTTCGTAGTGGTGTGATTTCTCAGGAATCTTACTTGAAGTTGTTAAAGGCGCAGATCGATCGTTATTTGCAAAATCCAGGTCGTTTTGTTCAAACTGTTGCAGAGTCAAGTTTTGATGCATGGGTCAAATTCTATCGTCGAGATGAAAACTCTAACAATGCTGGCACAAGTTACTATAACAAGGGTTGCTTAGTAGCGCTGTGTCTAGATTTAGGTTTACGTTTAAGAGGTTCAAGTCTTGATGCATTGATGCGTAAGCTGTATGAAAATGCGCAAAAGGGTATACAGGTTCATGAACGTACCATCTATGAATTATGCCAAGAATTAACAGGTGATGATTGGTCTGAACAAATTAATCATTTGATTAATACCACGGATGAGTTACCGCTTGATCAATTGTTCCCTGAATTTGGCTTAGACTATGTTTTAAAGCATGATAAATCTTTACCATTTGGTTTAAAACTTGTAGATAAACCTGAAGGTGTATTAATTCAGTCTGCTCGTCGTGATGGCGCTGGTGTTAATGCTGGGCTTTCTGCTCATGATATTATCATCGCAGTTGATGGTTTAAAGGCGACCACTAAGCAACTCGATAAGTATGCAAAATTGGAAGGTACTTTTAATGTGCATGCTTTCCGTCGTGATGAATTAATGCAATTTGAAATTCAATCAGGTGGTAGTGAACTCACTGAAGTGGAACTTAAGGTTGCAGATCAATCTAAAGTTGATAAATGGCTTAAAGCTTAATTTGCTTAGACTATAAAATTAATGAAAAACCCATGCTTAGCTATGGGTTTTTCATAACTCCAGTTTTCGTCTTAGAACTTCCAAACGCTTTCCAATATTGTTTTGTCTTTTGAGTATTTTCAAAAGCAATTTGAACCTTTTTTATAGATTCTTTTCTTCTGTTTATGTCGGTTTCTGAGGCGTAATTTTGACCATAATTTACCTCACTTAAATGAGCTTCTGAAACAAGTCTATGAGCAGAATCTATAGCAGTTTCAAAAGTTCTTAAAACTTCTTTAAAATCTTTATGCTTGTTCACATTTTTTTCTTGATTAAGCCACTGTTGAAGATTTATTAATTTGTCGTAGTAATACAGATTATTGAATTTATCTTCGTATTTTTGCTCTTCTAAATCAAATGAGCTGTGTAATTCATGACCTTTAGCGCGGATGAGTGAGTTTTTTAATTGGTATAAGATGGTGTGATATTGATTTGAAATAATCTTAAGTTCTTCAAACTTGGATAAAGTTTCAATTGCTCTATGGAATTTATAGGCATCTTTCCATGATTCTAGGGACTTCAGTACGAAATATAGGCTGATCCAAGCTGTGATTATCCCAAGAAATTCAGCTAAAGATAAGATTTCAAGACAAATATAGTTATCACAATAGTGAGATAACTTGTTTTCATTCAATGCATAAAAGAAGTAGTAAAGAATTGATAAAAATAAAAGCAGCGTAATAGCCTTTAGTAAAGCTTTTTTTATGTTCATAAGAAATCCTTATTCTTTTGAATAGGATAATTAAACTTTTAAAATCAATAAAGAAATAAAAAAGCTCACATAATGTGAGCTAAATTTGTGTCATAAATGATCAACAAAAAAAACATTAGTTCCCTCGATAGGTTGAATAACCATATGAACTTAGTAACAACGGAATATGGTAATGATCTAAACTACCATCAATCAAAAAAACTACTGGCACTTCTGGGAAGAAAGTACGCTTGTTGTTTGCTTTAAACCAGTCACCAGTTTTAAAAGTTACTCTGTAAACACCTTTTTGAAGATCTGTTTCGGCTGGATATAGAGCCTTGATACGACCATTTTCATCCGTTTTAGCTTCGTTGAGCTTTACCCATTTTTCACCCTGCTGCGCTTCAAGTGTAACTGCAATATTAGAAGATGGTAGACCAGTTTCTTGATTAAGCACATGAACACTTAAAGGATTTGCCAAAGTGAATGTTGAAAATGCAAAACCTGAAATAGCAAGCGTAAATTTTTTCATAAGTATCAACTCACAGTAAGCAAATAATCGAAAAAGTGTACTTAAAATGAGAGATGATTTAAGTTAATTTATGTATAAAAAAAGGATGCAACCGCATCCTTTTTACTTTTTTATACAATAGCTTGAGCTTAGCGTGCGCGTCCACGTGGAGCTTTTGTATTTGGGCGAGTAGTACCATTGGTCTTACGACGTGGTTTCTCATGCTCTTCCATTTGCCAAATACGTTTAGTACCCGATTTTTTCTTAGTACCATCTTTATTGACTTTCTTATTAATCGGCTTGCCACCTGTACCGCCCGGTTTCTTCACATAAGAGCGTGAGCGGTATGGCTCTTCTGCAGGAACATTTTGAAAGTCAGGATAAAGTAATGGTTCAATTTCTCTAGTTTCGCCAGATTCAAGACCCATCTGTACTAAGTCTATTGATCCAATTTTAGTGCGAATAAGACGTAAAGTTGGGAAACCTACTGCTGCAGTCATACGTCGAACTTGGCGGTTACGACCTTCGCAAATCGAAATTTCAACCCAAGAAGTAGGTACAGAAGCACGGAAACGAACAGGAGGATCACGATCCCATAACCACTCAGGCTGTTCAACTTTTACAGCTTTTGCGGGTAGAGTCATACCGTCTTTAAGCTCTACACCTTTACGAAGCTGTTCTAAAGCCTCTTCAGTCACATCACCATCAACTTGAACCAAATAAGTTTTAAATTTCTTATTGGCAGGGTTGGTAATGTACTGATTTAAACCACCATGGTCGGTTAAAAACACTAGACCTTCAGAGTCCATGTCTAAACGTCCAGCAAGACGTAAAGTCGGATCGTCAACGAAATCAGACATTGTCATATGCGCTTCGTCTTTACGAAACTGGGAGAGAACGCCATAAGGTTTATTGAGAATGACGATTTTCATATAAAAACTTCAATAATGTGCAAATAGTGAAAGGTCTGACTTATCAAGAATTTATGAACATCCTGAATTGATCTGAGGATTCGATCATTGAAGTCAAACAAAATAAATCGGGGAATTGGTGACTATTATGCGTGATTCAAAAAAGAAAGTATCGTATTGATCAAAAAAAATATGTAATTCTGACGATTTAATCGGTATAAGCAGGCTTTTATTGGTTTCTGACAAGTGCTCTTAATTTAAACAATACAATGCAAACGTCGTTCAGACGCTAAAATTTAACTCAATTTAAGATGTTAGGTTGTATATGAAAAAAAGGATTATCGGATCACTCATTGCAATCAGTTGGATGCTTACTGCTTGTCAGCCCCCAAATTCAGGCGCAACAGCAGGAATACAATATCCATATTTATACTGGAAACTTCAACAGCAAGCGTTGACAGAGCCGTTGGCGATACCCGTTGAAGGAGTCAAAGTAACTCAAATAGCAGATACTTGGGGGGCAGCACGTTCAAATGGTCGTACACATCAAGGAATTGATATTTTTGCCAAACGAGGTACGCCTGTATTGAGTACAACACAAGGTATTGTAAGTCGTATCGGCACAAATAGTTTGGGAGGTAAAGTCATCTGGGTGGTAGGACCTCAGTTAAGTCGCCATTACTATGCACATTTAGATGAATATGCAGCACACATCCAAGAAGGTGACTGGGTTGAAGTCGGTGAAGTATTAGGATATGTGGGAAATACTGGCAATGCGATCAATACACCTCCGCATTTACATTATGGGATTTATTTAACGAGTGGTGCTACAAATCCATATCCATATTTAAAACCATATTTAAAACCAGAGGAATAAGTCTCGTTAATACAAGTAAACAAATGAGAGAGCCTTGTAAGCCTCGTAACATATATCAATTTTAATCCTCTGAAATTTAAATAGCTTACACAATGGAAGTTACGATGCAGTATTTTGATACAGCTCTATGCTCGCAGTTTCGTGCAAAAGGGTTATGGTTATTTGTACTGGTCTAATTCAAGTAAAAAAGAATTTAAGATCCGTATCAAAAAACTGATAATCATGGAGATATGAAATGAGTAATCAATACAATCAAGATCAAAATGAGCAACAGCAACAAAATCACCAACAACGTCAACAAGGTCAACAGCCACATCAACAACAACCGAATCAGCAGCAACAGCAACAAGATCAACAGCAGCAGAATCAGCAACAGTCCCGTCAACAATCACAACAGCAATCTGATTTAGATCAACAAAATCGTTAATCCATTAATCATGAATTGAATGGGAATTTAGGGATGAATGCCCATTCTTGTCAGTAAATTCAAGGATTAACAATTTAAAGTGAATGACACGAGGAAGATAAGATATGGCGAATAAGTCCAAGTTAAAAATTAAAGATTTAAAAGATCAAATTAAATCGAGACTTAAGAAAATTTCTAAGCATGAATCTAAGTTAAAAGATTTAAAGAAAGCGCTCAAAAAGCGTAAATAGCAAAAGACCCTCATGTGAGGGTTTTTTTATGGAAGATCATTAGAAGTATACAGTTTATGAACGAATCTTTGTGAAGCAATAATTTATAGTCAAGATTGAAATTAATCTATGATTTGAAATAATAAAAGATTATTATTCTCAATTAGAAGTTTGGAAATATTAGGGTGTATTTATGAAAATGTATCAAGTTGATGCCTTTACTACAGCGTTGTTTAAGGGGAATCCTGCAGCTGTAGTGGTTAGTGAAGAATGGCTTGATACATCACTCATGCAAAATATTGCATTTGAAAATAATTTGGCTGAAACGGCTTTTGTTAAAATTATTGATGATGAAAATTATGAAATCCGTTGGTTTACACCTAAAGTTGAAGTCGATTTTTGTGGTCATGCCACTTTAGCGAGCAGTTATGTACTTTTTAATGAGTATACTCAAGCGAAAAACATTAAATTTCATGTTAAAGATTTAGGAATTTTTACCATCACGCGACAAGACGATGGAAAAATCACAATGAATTTCCCAGTTCGAATCCCTCATTTAACTGAAGAGTTTCCTGAATTATTAAAAGAAGTGGTCGATCGCCCAATCAAGGAAATTTATCTAAATCAACAAGCTTATATTTTAGTCTTGGAAAGTGAACAAGATGTGCTTGATGCCAAACCTAATTTTGCCAATATTAATGCAATTGCTGAAGCATATGAGGTTAGTACTTGTATTACAGCATCCGATCATCCCGATATTGCTATAACTGCAGCATCAGAACAATATGATTATGTGGCACGTTATTTTGCACCACATAAAGGCATCAATGAAGATCCTGTAACAGGTTCTATGCATACAGGATTAGCACCCTTGTGGGCTGAGAAATTGAATAAAACAGAACTTATTGCTTTTCAAAGCTCAGAACGAGGTGGCGTGTTGTATTGCCAACTTAAAGAGAATCAAAGAATTGAAATTTCTGGCTATGCCAAACTTTATATGAAAGCTGAAATTTACCTTTAAAGCATAAACCCTATTGATCATACCCTTGTCAGGCGTGTGATCAATTTTTTTATATCAATAATTGGAAGAACAATGCTAACTCGTTTTAAAAAACTTTCACTTACTTTAATGATCGTTGCGGTCAGTTCTAGCGGTTTAGCACAACCTATTTTGGTCAAGACTGAACAAAATATTGAAGAATACAAACTAGAAAATGGTTTACGGGTAATTTTGGCACCGATACCTAAAGAAAATAAAATTTTTATGAATATGGTGTATTTAACTGGAGCTTTGAATGACCCACAAGGTAAAGGTGGTTTAGCACATTTACTTGAGCATCTCGCGTTCAAAGGCACAGAAAATGTAAAAGGAGATGAGTTTCAACGTCGTCTAGATCAGCATACGCTCATGAGTAATGCGATGACTGACTACTATTCTACCCAGTATATGAGTGTCATCCGTCCAGAAAAAAAAGCCATTGATGAAATGCTGTATCTTGAGGCAGAGCGAATGGATAAGCTCGTACTTCAGGAAAAATTTGTTCCGTCAGAAATCGCAATCGTAAAACGAGAGCGTGAGGTTCGAATGGATCAACCTTTTTCAGTATTGATGGATCAAATTTGGAAATCTGCTTACGGAAATCAGTATCTAGGTCGTCTACCGATTGGTGATTTAACTGAGCTTCAGTCAATCAACATGAAGGAACTGAATCAATTTTACCGACAATGGTATGCACCGAATAATGCAGTTCTAGTGATTGCAGGTAAATTTGATAAAGCGGATATTCTGAGAGCAGTGGATAAAAATTTTAATCAAATTCCTGCGCGTCAAATTCCTGAGTCAACCAAAGTTCCAATGCTTGATTCGACCAAGATTAAAGATCGTCAATTTATCGTGCAAAAGGGAAGTGATTTAGGTAAATACAATATTTATCTCAATGGTGTCCAGCATAAAACACAGACTGCACTCGCTTTAGCACCTTATTTATTTACAATGCAACCTAGTGGTCATTTGTACAAAGATATTGTAGAAACAGGTACAGCTACACAGGTTCAATCGACGACATGGTTAACACCCGATTTTAATCTTGTTTTTATGGGGGCAGTGTATGCTCCTAATCACGACGAGAAAAAAGTTGCCCTGTCTCTAGAAAAAGGAATTGAGAAAAAGCATCAATTTAATGAAACAGAATTAAATCGTGTCAAAAACATGATTAAAAATGGTCAAGAGAGCATGATGACCAATGCCTCTTCTGTGGGTGGTTTCATTAGTGATTATGTGGTTTCATCCAATGGGGATTGGACAAAATATTTTAAAGATCAAGCAGAGATACAAAGTTTAAATGTCGATCAGGTTAATCAGGCAATAAATCAATTCTTGGTTGCTGAGCATCGTATTTCGGGAGACATACAACCTACGCCTGAGGATCAAAAAAAGGCACTCGAGCTAGACGCTCATGAGCAAGAATCAAAAACTTTAGATCAAGTGACAACTCAAGAAGAGCCTTTAAAAGACCCAGCTGTGTATAAAGCTGAAGTGGCTGAGCACCTAAAAAATTCCAAACAGTATGTTGAAAAGTTAGAGAAAAAAATCAAGCGTGGTACTTTGAAAAATGGGATGCAGTATGCACTATTCCCAACGTCAACACGCGATGACAAAACTTACGCATCGATATCTTTAAATTTTGGGACAGCACTATCACTCAAGCATCAAGGTGAAGCATTAGGCTTTATGTCTTATTTGCTATTGAGAGCATCTGAGCAGTATAGTCTGCAAGATATTGCAGACAAATCAATCGAGGCGGGTGGTCGAGCATCTGCTTCAGCTGTTGATAATGGTATTGTGATTAACGTATCTGCGAAGAAAGAAAAATTTACAGAATTCTTCAAGTTTATTGTCGACGTTATGAATAATCCGAAATTTGAGCAAAGTCAGTTTGACCTCATCAAATCGCAAACATTATCGTCATTAAATCGACCATATACAGAGCCTGAAACTGTTGCAGGACTGACTATCGCTAGAATCGTAGAGCGATATGAACCAGGTGATTTGCGATATCATTTTGAACCTGAGCTAGCAAAGCAGCAAATTGAAACCATCACCAATGATCAAATTAAAGCTTTGTACCAAAAGTATTTTACAACTCAAAATGGTCAAATATCGGTGACTGGTGATTTTGATGACAAAGCCATTCTGAAATATTTGAATTCATCTTTAGGTCAGTCTAAGACAAAAGAACCATACCAACGTTTGCAGGGCAGTCATATAGATTATCCTGCTCAAAAAGTTCATGCGCTGGCTGAACAGCGTCAATTTGGTAATTATCAAGCGGTTATTGCCATTCCAGTGGGTAATAATCATCCTGATGCAGAAGCATTATATGTGTTGAGCCATATTCTAGGCGAGTCACAATTATCATCACGCCTTGCCATGGAGTTACGTGAAAAAAATGCGTTGGTTTACAGCTTTGGAAGTAGTTTGAGTTTGGATAATTTTATCAATGTTGGTGCTCTAGGTGTAAGTGCTAATTATGCAGCAGGAAAATCAGCTCAAGTTTCTCAAGGTGTGCATAAAGTATTTACTGACTTATTAAAGAATGGTGTGACGGAGCAAGAGCTTGAAGCGGCTAAAGCCAATATTATGAAACAGCGTGTCACGAATTTAGAGGATGAGCGCCGTATTCATCGTGGATTGAACAGTCAGCTTGAGCAAAATAAAACACAGCTTTCAAGGCTAGAGCGAGATCAGGCATTTGCAAAACTGACGAAGAAAGATATAGATGCAGTGATCAAAAAATATATTAAGCCTGAGTTTTTGGTTGAAGTTATGGCAGATCAGTATGGTAAACCACAACCTGAAATGATTTCAAAGCCTAAAACTTAGAACCACAATGTACGATTTAAAAAGGCTCATTCGATCGTGAATGAGCCTTTTTTTTAAAGCTTATAAAATTGCTGCGCATTTTTACAAAATATCTGTTCAACAACTTCTGAATTATAGGTAGCGACAATGTCGCTAAAGGCATCAATGATATTTGTGAGTGATGTGCTCACTTTATCCATCGGGAAGTTGGATGCAAACATGACACGATAAGGCCCAAAACATTGTAAAGCATGAATAATCATAGTAGAGACCAATTCAATGATTTGTTGTTTAGATGCTAGTGTTCGTCGTGTATGAAATTGATGACCCAAAACTGGCATGAAGAGTCCAGACATTTTTGTATATACATTCGGACATTGAGCTAATTCTGCAAGATCTTCTTTCCAGTGGAAATAGATATTGTCTCGCGCAGTTTGGGTGATTCCTGTGTGTTTACCTACTGGGCCGAATAAACCTGCTGGTGTGCCCAAATGATCTAAGACAATCGAAGTCTCAGGAAAACGTTTTGCCAAAGCAATAACATCTTTAAGCTGGCTAGAATAAACCCAAGCATCAAAGCTTAAATTGTACTGGGCTAAGGCTTCAAAACCTTTTAAAAATTTTCGATCAGTGTAGAGGTGGGGATCATCGTTCCATGCATGAATTCCAGGATCTTCATGATGTGCAGCCATTTTTCGAATACCACGAAAATGCGGAGATGCCTTTTTATGCATTTTAAGAATTTTTTTGAAATTACTTTCACGAGGATCAGCTGTTGCAACGATTCCAGCCAATTTGATGTTTTCTTGAGAAAAAGGAAGCTGCTGAATAAATTGCGTTTCTTCTACAACGCCAGTCCCTTTTTGATGATGCCAGCTGGCTTCGACATGTACAACACGGCTCACAGTATAGTGTCCAATGTCTTTGTGGTAATCCGCTGGTAAATAGGGTGCTGTGATGTAATCTGTAAGTCCTACTGTATCAATTAAATCTTTAGGTTTTACGAGACGAACGACTTTATCCAATATTTTTGGATGTTTTCCAAAAAGCTTAACAGCTAAAGCGGCAGCGTGCGGCGTGTGATAAGGATCCCATTGATGGATATGTGCATCGACGATGGGAAAGTTGAGTTGATTCATCGCTATCCTTAGTTGAGTCATCAATAAGAATAACATACGAGAAATTGATCATTTTTTGAATTGCATTTTCGTTTGAATATTAGAGTTTAATCATTAAAAAAGCCCCCTAAAGGAGGCTCAATGCACACAATGCAAATCTATTTAATGATCGTGGTCATGTTTATTTGCATGAAACTCTTCATTACGACGGAAGCGAAGGTAGTTCTCAAACTGTTCGCAGTATTCGTCATAATTATCTTCAAGCATCATATGAAACTGTTGCATGATATAAGACATCACTTGTTCTTTAGCATCACGCATTTCATTGCCATCTTTAAAGTTATTGGCAGCAACCCATGTGTTAAAACGAGCAGTACCAAATAGCATCGCAGCACTGACTTGACCACGAGCATCGGCTGGTTTAACAGTAGAACCTTTTTCAACACGGCAAAATTCATTGGCTTGCTTAATAAATTCATCAGCACGTTCGAAGAAAATCGCATTCAATGCTTCTTCTTCAGTGACATCAGTCGCTTGAATCTTTTGAACCATGAATTGTTCCTAATAAATAACTTAATTCAAGCACTATTATAGGCAAAGGCTTGCATAAACTAAACCTTTCACTTAATCTAAAAATAGCCTAAGTAATTTTTATGAGCCTTTCTATGCAAGATGCTATCGCAGTTCAAAGTTTAAAAAGTGATATTGCGTTACTGAGACAGAATATTTGGCCACCTGTTGATCTTGCAAATGTCGAAGGTCTTCCCATTTATTATGGAAGCAAAGAGCAAGTAGCTGCTTATTACCAGCAGTGGACAGGTCTAATCGAAAGGGCACAAGATTTATTTCAACCTTTTATGGAAGATGAGGTTTTAGATGCCATTCATTTACCGAGTCATCTAAATTTACCGCTGTTTTATTTTCATGTAGACCGAATTCGCATTAACAAAACACGTGCAAAGGAATCAAAGACTTTTCGTGGTATTGCTAGTGTGTTAGAGAAGTGTGGACAGTTTGAACCTGAACAAGTTTTAGCAATGAGTCGCTGGTTGGATCATGATGACACTGCTGCATTAGTTGCGCATCGCGAATTTATAGATTTAAGAACTTATGTATTTCAGCATGGGCAAAGTGAATATACGAGAACACGATTTTATGTAAATGGTATTGTCTTAAGTGTTGAGCCTCATTTCGAGTTGGTTGATGCTCGCGATAAACCACGTAAGCAACGAAATGACTCATATAGCGATCCATTGGCGGATAACAACACGTGGCGTATTTATGGTAAATATCGTTAGTTGAGCTGATTGAACTTAGTTTTTAGACATTAGAATCAATGATTAGCTACTTTATAAGTACAAAGCTTCTACGATCAATATCCAAACCTATTGATTAGTATTGTTTAAAATAGTCATCACAAAAAATAACTAATTTAAAGAATGATGACTGAAAAGATTAAACAATTTAAAAAGGCGTGGATGTTATTCCGTCAACATGATGAAAATGGATTAAGTGTATTCTTCGTTTTAGCAATACTTCAAATTTTAATTATTGGTACGAGTGTTGGTTTACCGTATTTGTTTAAGCTGCTGATTGACCAGACCAGTGAACCTGATCATTACTACTCGATTCAAGACTTTTTTCAAATTCATCTGCTCTATTTATTCGCCGTAGCTTATGCACTCGCTTGGTTTATCAATGAAGGGATGAAGAATGTAAATAATTTTGCCATGTCTATGATGATCAGAAATGTTGATGCATCCATGCTTAAAGCTGGTGTATTTAATTTTCTAGATTTGAAATTAAAAGATCAACGTCAACAAGATATCGGTGTATTTAATGCAAATTTAATTCGTGGCAGCGAAGCACTTGGTACAATTATTTTTACTATATTTTTTGTTATTGTACCTACGGTATTTAAAATCTTAGGTATGGTGTATGTGCTCGGAAATACGATCAATCTTGAATTTGGTGTGTATTTTTTCGTATTCTCAGCTTGTACAGTTGCTTTATCGCTCATCATTACCTTTAAGACACAAGATATCTTTACGATTATGTATGGTGCTCGAAATCAACTGAATCAATTTGTGATTGAAAAACTCCAACAAAGTTATGATATCAAACTCAGTCATTCGAAATATTACGAATTTGAAGAGTTTAGCCGCAGAATCGATGACTATAAAATAAAGACTCAGGATACCTATAAAAAACTTCAGTATCTCATGATATATCAACTGTTATTTGTGTCATTTTTTCTTTTGGTATTCATGGTTTTATCAGTCTATATGTTTGAATATCAAAGCTTTAGTTCAGGTGATTTTGTTTTAGTCAGTACCTATATTATAGGTTTAACCATTCCTTTAATGATGATGTCTCAAAATATCATTCATTTGAAAGGTCATATTGTGGCTATTAATCAGTACCTAGAATATTTTGAATTGGAACATGAGTCATTCAATACGAATGATCTAACAGCTGAGGAACAGAAAGAAAGTGAGGTGGCGTATTCATTTCAAAATGTGACATTTGATCTAGGTCAGCAGACGATTGAAAATTTTAATTTAGACATTGTGTGTGGAAAAATATATTTAATTCAAGGTCGAACAGGTATTGGAAAATCAAGTTTTCTTAATTATTTGGTGGGAATAGAAAAGATCAAATCTGGACGACTATTCTTTAGAAATTTAGAGATCACTTCAGTATTTTCAGAAAAGATATTTGATCAGATTGCTGTGGTCAGCCAAACTCCGATCGTATATTCAAGCTCATTAAGACAAAATTTGATTCAAAATACTGAGATCAAATATTCTGATGAGGAGCTTAAACATTGGCTAAAAGAGTTCGATTTACTCCATTTGCTGGAAAAAAATCAAATTGAGTTAGACGATGATATACAAGAAATTTATAAAAACTTCTCTGGTGGTGAAAAACAACGATTAAACATCATTCGTGCATTATTAAAACAACCAGAGCTTCTGATCTTAGATGAACCTACAGCAGCCTTAGATGAGAAAACAAGTTCGAAAATTTTAAAAATTATTCAAGAGCGAGTTGAAACGGTCATTATGATTTCTCATGAACGTATGGCGACAGAAATCGCAGATGAAATTATTGATTTCAACATCATTCTAAATTCTATTGATGAGGATTAAATGATGATTGTTGTGGCATGAATATCAATCAAAAAAAGCGATTTTTAAAATATGTATTTATTTGATTAAATTTAGTCTTGAGCAACGATTCATGTACTTGATGATAGATTTTGATGTCAGTTAAATATTTTTTAGCATGAGCTGAATGATTTTTATGCTATGAAATATTTATGATAATACAAAATCTACAGCTGCTTGCGCATGAATAGAAGTTGTATCAAATAGAGGGACTGAGAATTTTAGATCTCCTATAAGCATACAAATCTCAGTGCATCCTAAAATGATTCCTTCAGCGCCAGAAGATATTAATTCTTCGACAATATGAATATATTTCTTTTGCGAATCTTCGCTAATTATGCCTAAACATAATTCGTTGTAAATAATATCATGAACAATTTTTCTACTCGCTTTATTAGGTGTTATTACTTTAAGTCCTTTTTCCTCCAATCTGCTTTTATAAAAATCTTGTTCCATCGTAAATGCAGTACCAAGCAGCCCAATTTTTGTAATTTTCTGGCTCATGATTTCCATGGCTGTCGCATCTGCTATATGAATAAATGGTATGTTGGTTGATTCCTCAATATAAGTTGCTACTTTGTGCATTGTATTTGTACAAAGTACTATGCCATCTGCACCTGCTTTTTCTAATTGTATGGCTTGATCTCTTAAATAGATTCCTGCATCTTCCCATAATCCTTTGCGTTGTAATTCCTCAATTTCAGCGAAATCAACGCTAATAAGAATAACCTTAGCAGAGTGTAACTTGCCAAGTTTCGTTTGAACCATCTTATTGATTTGTTGATAGTACAAATCAGTCGACTCCCAACTCATTCCACCTAATAAACCAATTGTCTTCAAGTTCGCACCTTTAAAAATTAAATATTTAATTTATCAATATAATGAAAATTATCGAGTATGAAATTGCTACTTTTTAAAATAACGACTTAATCAAAGTGAGAAAAGTTCAGCTTTTGATGTGTATTTTTAGGGATGAATGTATATAAGTTTAGCAGCAGAATTTACCAATCTTATGGTTGAGTAAGCTTCTCATCGGAAGAATTCACATTAACCCCGAACTTAGATGCCATAAATAGAGGAAAATTATTGTATTGCTGAACAATCCATGTATAGAGCATTCTAGTTCAAAATCTTGTAGGATATCAATCAAAAGGCTCATTCATGAGCCTTTTGATGAGTGATTTGAAAGATTAAAAAGTCTATTGTTCATAAGATTTTTAAAATTAAATCAACGTGTCTACAACACCTTTTAATACACCTAATCCTAGTGAATCAATTGTTCCATTAAGTGTTTCATTTACGCCAGTGCCAACTTTCACTAAAGGATCTTTTAATCCTACAAGAGAGCCGACAGTACCAAGCAAATTAGTCACTAAACCTGCACCAGATACTGCTTCAATTTCATCTAATGTAAGTTCTTTTAAAGTTGTTGGATTTGAATTATTCATTGTATTCACCATTCATGTTTGATTTTATTTTCAAGTAAATCGAATAACTAGCGTTAAACGATAGACTCATCATAATGAATGCATTTTGTATGCCAACTAATAAATAATGATAAATATATAATTTAGGTATAATTAATAATATAGAGGAGTGATTAACGGATTTTTCATGAAAAAATTCATCATTTTTGTGCAAATGTCACCGAATTGGTGCATTGATCGATTTGAATGATGGTTGAGAATTTAGCGCGTTAATTTCTTAAATTGATTTCACTCAACGAAATGAGTTTATATTTCATAGAATTATTTAAGAATTGAGCGTAAAAAATTACACTCAACTCAACTCAACTCAACTCAACTCAATTAATTGATGTACATTGCTGAGCTTTAGGATTATTCAATCCTCGACTATGAGTGAATACAGCAATTACAGCTAAAGAGATAAAAATCAATACACTGTAAATTAAGGTACTGGTATTGAAGTGATCTACCATAAAACCACCAAATAATGCGCCTGCTGCAATCATGATTTGGAACATACTGACAAAAAGAGGCATCCCTTTTTCAACCGCATGTGGCGCATGTAAAAACATCCAAATATTGGCTGTCGTAGGAAAGGCACCAAAAGCAAAACCCCATAATGCTGTAAGAATATATGCACCAGTTAAGAATTTGGCATAAACCGGGAATGTAAGGAATACGATCGCTAAACACAATGCAACAGCAAAAAGCGTATAGCGGACATTGATATTGCTGCTATAACCGGAGAATGCATTGCCTACGAAGCCTGCTGCTCCATAAATAAGAAGCAATGAACTGATGGTTGAACCATCAAATCCTGCTTCATTTTTATAGAATGGCGCCAAGTAACTGTACGTTGAAAAATGCGCTAATCCGATAAATAAAACAATGATTAAGCCTTTACGAGCTTTGGGATCTCGAAACAATGCGGGTAGATCGCTATATTGAATAGCTGAAGTCGGCGGTAATTTCGGTAGGAATTTAATCTCAAATAACAGAATAATGGCACCAATCACTGAGGTGATCATAAAAGCATTACGCCAACCGTAAATTTCACTTAGCCATGTTCCAACCGGAACACCCAGCACAGTTGCCAGAGTCACGCCAGCCATGACGATAGCTGTTGCTTTGGCGATGGGTAGGTGAGGAGGTGCAACACGACCACTTAAGGCGATTGCAGTTGCCCAGAATCCGCCTATCGCGATACCCAAGAAAAAACGACTCAATAGAATCCAAGTGAAACTTTCTGAATAGCTCGTAATGAAATTTGCAATGACCATGACCGCTGTGAGTGCGATTAATAAATAGCGTCGATCAAGTTGCTTCACCCAGACCGAGATAAGCGGTGCTGCGAAAGCACCCATCACGCCTGGAAGGGTAATGAACAGGCCAGCAGTACCGACTGAAATGTTGAGATCTAGTGCGATTGCATTGAGCACACCAATAGGGAGAAACTCACTGGTCACTAATATAAAAGCGGTGATAGAAAGTGTAATAACAGCAAACCAATTTCCTTGATTTTTTGTAGGAGATGGAGAATTAACAGCGGTTTCAGTCAGATGAGATTCAGATTTCATTGACCAACGCTCCTTGAAAATAATTTCATAATGATTGTTATAAAAATAAAATATTTGAATTTAAGATCTGGGTCAATTAATTTATTAATGATCATTATAAAATTAATTGGGTTGAATATGCAGGAAAGTTCAAAGCCAATAAATCAAATGGATAGTGCCAAATCAATATCTAAGGGGCGTGGACGTCCTAAGTGTTTTAATGAAGAACAAGCACTTGAAAAAGCCATGACACTATTTTGGAAATACGGTTATGAAGCTACTTCAATGAGTGATTTAACATTCGCCATGGGAATCACTGCACCTAGTCTTTATAGTACGTATGGTGATAAATCAGAGCTCTTTAATCGTTGCATTGACTATTATCTCAGGCACGAATCATGCTCGATGGAAATGATTTTTAAACATGCACATTCCATAAAATTAGCAATGGAACTTTATTTGATTGAAAATCTAAAACGACTGGTGCAGAAAGACAAACCGAAAGGATGTATGTTGGTCGTGTCGACAATGAACTGTTCGATTCAAAATCAACAAATACAACAATCAATTTCGCAAAAAAGACAGTTATCTAAATCGAATTTACTAGAAAAATTATTAGCTGCTCAAGCCTCAGGTGAAATTAGTACACAAACTAATATTCAGGCAATGACAGATTATTATATGACGATTTTACAAGGACTAAGCTTACAAGCACGTGATGGGGCGACTTTTGAACAATTGGAAAGCGTTGTACACATGGCGATGCAAACTTGGGATCATTTTTGAGTCAGAACTTCTCATTGACGAAAAGTTCTGACTTAAATTTTATGATTTGATAAATTTTCGACTGACTAAGAATTGTTCAGTCGCTTCCAAAAGTTTTTCAGCGTAAATTTCTTGCTTTGCCGTCAACCAACCTAAGGCGAACCAGTCACTGGCTTCTAATTCTGTTTGCTGTAAGTATGATGATGAGGAAGATAATACTTGATATTGTTCAGCTGCATAATGTGCATCATTAAGCGCCTTGCCGTATTTTTGTAAATTTTTCACATCAAAAATTTGTGTTAAGACTGGGAAACTGAATTTTAATTCACTTAAATGTATTGCCAATTGGTCAAGACTTTCAAAGTTAGAAGGATCAGCTTCATTCAGACATTCCTGTAAAACTTTATACTGCTGTTGAAGCGTATTTTGAGCATAGGTTTTGAGGTCTTGGGTTTGCACCTTCTTGGAATTGCCTAAACTAAAACTCAAAAGTTCAAGATAGTGTTGAACGTTTTGGGTAGATTTGACTAAGTTATTTAATTTTTCTCGGGCGTAGAGCACATCTTTACTTAGCATTTCAGCAGTTTTAGGGTTTTGCAGAATAGCGCCTAAGGTGTGTTGCATATGCTCATAATGTTTTAGGTTTTCAAAATGACTTTTAAATGCAGATAACTGATGTGCCCATTTATCTGTGCTCTTTGATGTCCAGTCTTTAAAAATAGATAGACTTAAAAACAAATAGTTCAAAGCAATATGTGCTTGTTCGATGTGTTCCTGTTCAGCCACTTCCGCAGAAATCGCAGCAATATTCGGCAGCAAATGTTGCATATGATGACCGATCATCATTCGAATCATTTTTTCTGCGCTTTCTTTTTTTGCAACGATCCATTCTTTTTCAGTTCGCGCTGGGCTTACAACTAAATTTGAAACCAATAAATTTCCAAACTCAGCTTTACTTCGAACATCTAGCCAAAGTTGATATTTTTTGACCCACTCAAAACTAAACGCTAGTAATGTTTCAACTTTTCCTTGTTTGAGTTCAAACTCTACTTCATGAATCTCATGTTCTCGATCACCTGATCGTACAACGCCAATATCTAGACACACTTCAATTTCAGCATCTTCAAAGCTAATCACTCGAACTGTACGTTGAATGTCTGTTTCAAACTGCAAGACTAATTGGTCAAAATCACCTTTCAATGCGTCATTTAAGACCTCATAAGCTTCGGAATTATCTGAATAAATAGATAAATCTAAATTCGGTGCAGCCTCAAGATTACCTAAATCATGATTATGTTCGAAACGGTGTAAATGGCTTTTACTTTTCGTCGCTTTTAAGGTTTGAACCCAATTGGTATTTTCAAGACGTTGTCGAATGGCTATCCCATGCTGAGAGAGTAGGCGATCAGGAGTGTCATAGTACTTTGCTTGCATTTGAATGAGTTCAGACTTTTTTGGATCGATTGCTTTTAAAATCGCATTCCGTCGAGCTTCTGGGATCTGAAACTTTAATTCAATTTCAAGCATGTGATTTTCCTAATTGATCAATCATTTTCATAGAAGTAAGACATTTGATTGCCTTTTAATTTAAGGGGATTGTAACTGATTCAGTTAGAACCACAATCTTGACAATTCACTTATATTTACTTGAATGAATGATTAATCACAATATTTGTAAGATAAGCTTTTCAAGTGCAATTTTTTGAATTAAGGTGGTCAAAAAAAGGACAGGAATACAACAATGAATGCTTATGTAGAGCCGTCTTCATCGCAAGAAGAAGCTAAATTTCAATTACCCATCAAGAATTACTCAGAATTTTATCGTTTTTATTTGACTGAACACCGCAGCATTATGAGTCGTCGTTTACATGCAGCAGGTAGCTCAATCGGTATTTATTTTTTTACTCAAGCGATTCGTCAGCGTAAAGCTAAATATCTAGTCTACGGATTAGTTTCAGGCTACGCATGCGCGTGGGTGGGGCATTTTGTTTTTGAAAAAAATAAGCCAGCAAGCTTTAAACAACCGTTGTATAGCTTTATTTCAGACTGGAGAATGTTATCGGATATTTTGCGCGGAAACTTGAGTTTAAAAGATCGTAAATTTGATAAAATTGATAGCTAAGTTTATATTTTTTTAAAAAAGCTCAGAAAATTCTGGGCTTTTTTGTCATGAAATGTTTTAAGAAAGCTACACAAAAATATGATTATATGATAGCTGGAAAGGCTTAAGATCCAATGAATAAATCCAAATTATAAATATTGGGATTAAATAAAAAATTAACGTATTCAGTTAGATGAGTTAACGGTATTATTCTGTTAAACCGCATATAATACATATTATGTTAATTTAAATAATACTGAAAAAGAAAAGAAGATGAACTATATGTAAAACTTTTACTATGAGAATGAGTATTTTTTAATGCGAAACATACTTTTTTTGATTTGGATCAAACTATTTTGAATAGGAGTGAGTCACTTATTCGTTTTATAAATTGGCAAGTAAATTTTTTCCAATTAGTACCACAAGAACTAAAAGATGCATTTATAAAAAAATTTATTGAATTGGATGATAATGGAAATGTTTGGAAAGATATCGTTTATAGTCAATTAAGCAAAGTTTTTAATATAAAAAATTTTACTGTTGGTGAATTACTTTATTCTTACATTACTGATTTCAATAAATTTTCAATTGGTTTTGATGACGTCCAAAAAGTCATTTCAGATCTTTATCAAAAGGGATATAAGATTGGGTTAGTCTCCAATGGAAAAAGCCCATTTCAGGAACATAATTTTTATGCTTTAGGTCTTACCGAATATTTCTCGACTATCATAGTTTCAGAAGCGATTGACTTAAGAAAGCCCGATAAAAAAATATTTGCTTATGCTTGTTACCAGTTAAATTGTTCACCTTCTGATTGTATTTTTATTGGTGACAATCCTAAAGTTGATATAGAAGGTGCAAAAAATGTTGGTATGAAAACTATTTTTTTCACCCAAATCAAATACTAAAAAAACCTATTACAGATGAGAGTATTCATCATTATGATGAATTAGAGCGAGCCATCAATAGAATAAATAAAGAGGACGTATGATGAATGATATAATTAACTCATATGATAACTTTTTTTATAGAATTGAATGGATTAAGTGATGAATCAGATAATTAAATGCGACTATTTAACATAATAGAGCTCATCCTAAGTTTTTTAAATCAGGTCGAATTTTATAAATATTATTTTGGAGTTCAAAAATATGACTTAGAGCTTTTCCTATCAGTAATATATTTTCTCTATTTTCTAGTGATGGATCTGATTGAATCTTACTAGGAATACTGTCTAATAATATAGCGGCTTGATGCAAATCATCATTTATTTTTTTTAATTGATCCATTTTTCTCTTCTATAAATATTGGTTAGGATATAAATAATATTACGTTGAGATCCTGAATTATTCAATTATATGGTGTATTGTTCTTCAAATAAGAACTTTTTAGAACATATAGATCTCTTGCATAAATCTTAGATTAGCATTTGAAGTGCAACACCATCTTTTTTAACTACACCTTACACATGTAAGCGGTTTGTATAATTCAAATATTCTTCTGCTATCTATTTTCTTTACTGGATAGTCGGACGTAATGTCTTTGCCATCTAGTACTACCGAAATTTCATCAGAATCAAAATAAATATTTACTAAATTTTCTTTAAAACAAATAAATTCAATTTGACTTTCTTTACTCGTGTCAGAAAATTTTCACTGAAAGTGGTTTAATTAGATAAATCGTTATTTACTTTTCAATAATTACATTTACTAAGTCCTTACTATTATTTTTATACATAAATTTCTGATTTTTAATAATATTTTATTTTCCTCCTAATCTTAAAAGGGAATCTCTTAGTCATTTGCTGTACATAACATGCCAAAAGGTGTTTTCATACTGATTCGTTTATAACTAATGCCAGGTATAGGCTCCTTCGCAGGCAACATATCTCTTTTTTCGCAAATTTCCTTTATGTACTTAAGTGTGTCTTTCGAAGAACTAGATGGAATATATTCAAACGTATTGGAGCCAATTTTTCTTGGATTAAATTTCACAAATTCATTTCAATCAATATCTTTAATACGCTTAGTCAACAATAGAGCCTGTTAATTTCTACATTTTATCAATGTGTTCTTCCAAGGCTTTGTCCTATAATGTTTTAAATTTTTAGTATTTGCCTAGAGTTATTCTTTATGCGCGGTTTGTATTTAATCACCAACGATGATCCTATTGAACTTCTATTAGCAAAGCTTGAAGGAGCGATGGCAACTTATGAAGTTGCAGTACTTCAGTATCGTCGTAAAAACGTTGCGAAAGAAGATCAAGCTTATGAAATTGAATACATGAAGAATATGTGTAATCAATATAAGGTTCCTTTTGTCATCAATGATGATTTAGAGGCCGCAGTCAAATATGGCGTGGGTGTGCATCTTGGTCAAGATGATGGTTCAATCCAAGAGGCTGTGGAAAGATTGCCAAAAAACGTCTTAATTGGACGTAGTTGTAATAATTCTATTGAACTAGCTGAGCAAGCGATCGCAGACGGCGCAAATTATGTAGCATTCGGCGCAATTTATGCAACACAAAGCAAACCTGAAGCAGGTAATATTGGTTTAGAAACATTAAAAGCTGCAAAAGCAAAATTAAATGTACCTATTTGCGCGATTGGAGGTTTGACGGTTGAAAATGGCGCTGAAGTGATTGCTGCTGGAGCAGATCTTTGTGCTGTCATTAGCGATGTATTGGGTCGGTCTATGTCAACTGTTGGTCAACGTGTTTACGACTGGTCAGAGCTATTTGCTAAACAAGCTTAAATTTTTTACTTTTTCGAGTTGAGTGATTTTCATGAGTTTATCTCCTAAGCAAGAACAACTATTTAAACAAGCCAGCAAACATATTCCTGGTGGTGTGAATTCGCCAGTACGTGCTTTTAATGGTGTAGGCGGTACGCCGGTATTTATTGAAAAAGCTCAAGGTGCCTACCTGTATGATGTAGATGGCAAACGCTATGTAGATTATGTGGGTTCATGGGGACCAATGATTTTAGGACATGCACACCCTGCGATTATTAAAGCTGTTCAAGACGCCGCTGTTGATGGTCTAAGTTTTGGTGCACCTACAGTGCATGAAACGACATTGGCAGATATTATCTGTGAAATTATGCCGTCGATTGAATTGGTACGTATGACCAACTCAGGGACAGAAGCAACAATGACTGCAATTCGTCTTGCACGTGGGTATACAGGTCGTGACAAAATTGTTAAGTTTGAGGGCTGTTACCATGGTCACTCAGATTCACTTTTAGTGAAAGCAGGTTCTGGTCTACTTACAAGTGGTGAAGGCGAGGCGACATCAGCGGGTGTTCCTGCTGATTTTGCAAAACATACTTTGACGCTTCCATACAATGATATTGCGACTTTAAAAGAATGCTTTGCTAAATTTGGTTCCGAAATTGCGGGTGTTATTGTTGAACCTGTTGCAGGTAACATGAACTTGGTTAAACCAATTGATGGATTCTTGCAAGCCATTCGAGATGTGTGTGATGAGCATGGTTCAGTCTTCATTATTGATGAAGTGATGACCGGATTCCGTGTTGGATTAGGTGGAGCTCAAGCACACTACGGTGTTACACCTGATTTAACTACGCTAGGTAAAATTATTGGTGCAGGTCTTCCTGTAGGCGCATTTGGTGGTAAGCGCGAAGTGATGGAATGTATTGCTCCTCTAGGTAAAGTTTACCAAGCAGGAACTTTGTCAGGTAATCCGCTGGCAATGAGAGCTGGGATTGAGATGTTTAAACATCTTCGACAACCAGGCTTTTATGAAAATCTTACTGCACAGCTCGAAAAGTTATTGACTGGTTTACAGACTGCCGCAGATGAAGCGGGTATACCATTTAAGACTCAACAGGTTGGAGGTATGTTTGGATTGTATTTCACTGATCAAGAAGATATTACAAGCTTTGATTCAATGTTGAAATGCGATGTTGAAATGTTCCGTAAATTCTTCCATGGCATGTTGGATGAAGGTGTAAATTTAGCGCCTTCTGCTTTTGAAGCCGGCTTTATCTCAAGTGCGCATTCCGATGAAGATATTGCGTTCACTATTCAAGCAGCTAAGAATGTATTTGCGCGTTTAAAATAGAATTTTTTTGAAAATCTATTAACATAAGCCTACAGTGTAAATACTGTAGGCTTTTTTGCACGTATAAAATTCACGGACTTAAAATAGAAATGAAATTAAAACATTATTTAACTTTAGAAGACGCGGAGTTCTTACTGACGCGTGCGCAACAATATGCGATTGATAAAAAGTTGAATGTCAGTATTTCTGTTGTAGATGAAACTGGAAGTTTACTTGCAATGAAACGTATGGATGGTGCCTCTCCGATGACTGCGAATTTGTCAGCTGAAAAAGCAAAATGTTCAGCTTTGAGCCGCCACCCATCTCAAATTTTTGAAGAGCTGATCAAAGATGGGCAATTGGGTTTTCTGACTGTTCACTCATTGTCGGGAATGTTAGAAGGTGCGGAACCCATTATTTATCAAGGGCAATTGGTGGGAGCCGTGGGAGTTTCAGGTGCTAAATCTTTTGAAGATGCTGAAATTGCGCTGCATGCCATAGAAGTTTTCTTGGCTTTAGCTGATTAGAGTGGCAATGTCATATTTTTATACACCACCCAAAAAAATTGAACTCAGCGCGAGTTTGGCAAAGTGGTCCATTGAAGCTGAACAATGCGTCTTGGTGGTTTTTGGATTTCAACGTTTAGCTGAATATAGCAATGACCAACATCAAGAATTATTAATTCATTTAAATCGCTTAATTAAAAAAGCTCAGGCTTTAGATATTGAAGTGATTGAAATTGAAGAGCAGCAATCATTTTCTAAAGTAGCGCAGTTGGGTGAATTACTCGCAGAAAAGAAACAACTCATTGTGTCTGGCATGATCAATTCACCTATAAAGCAACTTTTACAGCATATCATTTCGATTACTCCTCAAATTTGTGTGGTGAACGATGCTGTTCATGTAGAAACGAAGAGCCAACATTTACAGTGGATTGAGAACTATGTAGAACAAGGTATTCATCATATGAATACCTCTGCCATGATTCGAATGCTGGAATTAAGTGCGCCGACTTCATTTATTCTTTCTGAAAAGGGCATATTACTGTCTATTGCTGAATACCTCGAATTCGATATTTTTGAAATTGATCCATTTCAAGATTTACGGAACTATGGCTTAGATTCAGTCGCAATGGTGAGTTTGATTGGCTTGTGGAGAGCCAATGGCGCACATATAGATTTTGAATCATTTGTGCAAAATTGCACACTTTCTCAATTGCTTCCTATCCTGAGAAAAGACTGCTAGATGTCAAAAATAAAACTTAATTCATTTGAATCGTTAGATTGATTTAATTTCTATCAGATATCGGAAAAATCATCACTGTTTGTCCATTTCAAGATTGTAATTTATCGCTAAGCTTTCTATTATTGCCGCCTTGTTTTCACGATCTGCTAGGAATAGAAATTTGAGTCATTTTCTTCAGGAACATCTCATTCATCGTGATCAAGATTTTATGGTGATTCACAAACCAGCTGGATTACTTTCTGTTCCGGGCAAAACGCCTGATCTTCAAGATTGCGTTATCAATCGTCTTCTTCAAGAAGAACCACGTACGCTTCTGATTCATCGTTTAGATCGTGATACATCAGGCTTATTGGTGTTTGGACTCAGTAAAACAGGTCAAAAATCGATCTCTCGCCAATTTCAAGAACGTGAAACCGATAAAACTTATCAAGCACTAGTCGTGGGATGTGTAAAAGGTCAAGGAACTGTAGATATTCCTGTGATTTACGACCCATCGCGTCCGCCATTGCATATCGTAGATGCGCATCACAATAAAGCAGCGTTAACGCATTGGGAAGCAGTTGAACAATTTCAAATTCAAGATCAGTGGGTGACACGCGTAAAATTAACGCCAATCACAGGTCGAGCACATCAACTTCGCGTTCACATGCAGCATTTAGGGCATCCCATCGTAGGGGATACTTTGTATGCAACACCAGCGCAACAAGCTTTGAAAGATCGACTCTGTTTGCATGCAGAGCAGTTAAGTTTCAATCATCCTGTTACCGGTGAACGACTGAACTTTCATTGTCCAGTGCCGTTCTAAATACACATTTTAAAATCAGCATACGAATATTTTTATGATCTGATCATGATGAAATTATGGTTATGATCAATTAAGTATATCGTTGCTAAATATTGCTCACTTTTTGGTGGGCTTTATGTCAAAATATATTGCTTATAGACGTTAAATTTTGCTCAAATCATCTCCTGTTTGAGCATAAGTTTTCAGTCCTAACTTGAGATAAGGTGGAAAAATTGCAGCAGTTTGCTATTGGTCAACGTTGGTTATCAGACACAGAGACAGAGTTAGGTTTAGGGGTTTTGATTGATGTAAATGAACGATCAATTAGTATCCTCTTTCCTAAAAGTGACGAAACCCGTGTCTATGCACGTAGTAACGCACCTTTATCTCGAATTGTGTTCAATGTGAATGATGAGCTTCAAGACCAAGAGGGCATCGTCTGGAAAGTCGAATCATTAGAAGAGTGTGGTGGCGTTATTCGTTACAACGTAATTCGTCAGTTACAAGATGGTACTGATGAACGTAAATCATTAAATGAAACTCGTGTTGGTGCGACGATTCAATTGTCTAAACCACTTGATCGTTTACTGGCAAGCCAAATTGATTATAAAGAATGGTATGACCTGCGTATTGAAGCATTACAAATGCAAGCTAATATGCAAAATAGTCCATTACGTGGCATGGTGGGGGCTCGTGTTGGATTGATTCCTCACCAATTTTATATCGCGCATGAAGTAGGTAAGCGCTTTGCTCCACGTGTCTTATTGGCGGATGAAGTTGGTCTAGGTAAAACTATTGAAGCAGGTTTAATCATACACCAGCAACTTAAAACAGGACGTTCTGAACGCATCCTCGTTTTAGTTCCTGATTCGCTGCAATATCAGTGGATGATTGAAATGCGTCGCCGTTTCAATTTGAATTTCTCGCTATTTGATTTAACGCGTACTGCTTCGATCAAAGAACATGATCCAGAATTGAATCCGTTCTTAACTGAACAGTGCATCATTGCGTCTGTTGATCTCATGATCGACCATGAAGATTTACGTGAGCAATCGCTCGAAGCAGGTTTTGATTTGCTTGTGGTGGATGAAGCACATCATTTGATGTGGTCAGAAGAAGAAGGTGGTAATGACCGCTATGACCTTGTTGAAGAATTTGCTGAAAAAACTGCAGGCGTACTTTTACTGACTGCAACGCCTGAACAGTTAGGGGTCGAGTCTCATTTTGCCCGTTTACGTTTACTCGATCCGCAACGTTTTAGTTCGCTTGATCGTTTCTTAGATGAAGAGGAAAAATATCAGCAAACAGCTCAAATTGCAGAAGTGCTGATGTCGGATCAACCTCTTGAAGCTGATCATTTCCAAGCAATTGAGCAGTTACTGGGTCACAAGATTGAAGATGAGCCAGAACAGCGTTTCCGTGCAATTCATGAATTGTTAGATCGTCACGGTACGGGACGTGTACTATTCCGTAATACACGTGAAGCGATTCAAGGCTTCCCTGGTCGTGATTGTCAGCCTGCACCATTACCTGCGCCAGAAGGATGGTCGATGGATGGTAAACTTCGTGAACAAATGTGGCCAGAAGAAGCGCAATTGGACGGGGCTTGGATGGAAACTGATCCGCGTGTAACGTGGATTATGGAAATGCTCCGTACTCAGTTAAAGCATAAAAAAGTCTTGCTCATTGCGCGTAGTGGGCCTGTAGTTGAAGCTTTAGAAAATGCATTACGTATCCATGCAGGGATCCGTACAGCAATGTTCCATGAAGGCATGAGTCTATTAGAGCGTGACCAAGCAGCTGCTTATTTTGCAGAAGATTCGTATGGTGCTCAGATTTTATTGTGTTCAGAAATTGGCTCAGAAGGTCGTAACTTCCAGTTTGCTTCAGATTTAATCCTATTTGATTTGCCAGCGAACCCTGATGTTCTTGAACAGCGTATCGGTCGACTTGATCGTATTGGTCAAGAAAACCGTATTCAGATTCATGTGCCATATTTAGTGGGCACTGCACAAGAGCGCATGTTCCGTTGGTACAATGAAGCATTAAATATTTTCAGCAATATTTCTCCAACTGCGCAAACCTTACAAGAAAACTTTATTGTTGATCTTAAAGATTGCTTGTTGGCTGATAAAGGTCAAGCGTTTGAAGATCTTCTTGAAGCTGTAAGTGTGCAACGTGAAGCTTTAGAGCAAGAGCTACAAGCAGGACGTGATCGTTTATTGGAATACAATTCTTGTCGCCCAATGGTTGCGCAAGAAATTGTGCAAGCACTCGAAGAGTATGATGACAATACGACTTTGCCAATGTTTATGAAACGCTTCATGGCGTCAACCAATATTGATTTTGATGAGCAAAGTAATGGCACGGTGATTATTAAGCCTACTGATCAAATGCAAGTCCAAGGTCTGACTTTGGATGAGGATGGCATGACCGTGACGTTCTATCGTGATCAGGCTCAGATCCGTGAAGATGCGCAATACATAACGCTTGAGCATCCTTTCACTGAAAGTGTCATGGAAATGATCAATACGCAATCGTTTGGTAGTACCAATGTGGCGTTATTGAAGTCTGCAGCTTTACCACAAGGTTCAGTTTTAGTTGAGGTGTGGTTCAAAGTGGATGTGATTGCACCGAAAGCATTGAACTTGCCAGCGAGTTTACCAATACAATTGATTCGTGTGTTATTAAGTGAAAAGGGCCAAGATTTATCAGCTAAAATTGCACCAGATATTTTGAAACCATACTTACATCATCTTGACGGTAATAGTTGTCGCCAAGTGGTGAAAGCACGTCGTGATGTCGTTGAACAACGTTATGCACAAGCTTTAGACATTGCAAAAGGTGCTTTGCCTGAATTAAAACAGCAAGCGAAAGAAATTTATAGCAATAAATGGCAATATGAAATTGATCGTTTAAGTTATTTGAAACAATTTAACCCAAGTATTCGCGAAGATGAAATTGCACGTTTGCAGAAGCTTCAAAAAGAAGGCTTAAGCCTTTTAGAAGGTTTAGCTGTAACGCCTGAAGCGATTCGAGTCTTGGTGGTGGTAAAGCCATAAAATAAAAAAAAGCACCCTAGGGTGCTTTTTTAGGACTGCAGAAATTGATTGAAGTCAGGTTTTCTTTTTTGTAAGAAAGCCATCACGGCTTCAATCATTTCAGGCGATGTTAAACGTTCTGCAACAACCTCAGCTTCCTGAACAATACAATTCTGAATTTGATCTTGCTCGGGTCGAATTTGTTTTTTAATAATTTTTAGCGTGGTCATTGGCAGTTGACTCATCTGTTGAGCCCGCTGTAAAGCTAATTGTTCAGGTTGCTCGCAAATCTGATTGATGATTCGACATTTTAGCGCTTCTTCCGCTGAAAATTTTCGACCTGTGAGCAATAATTCGGCAGCCATATGATAACCAGCCAACTCAGTGAAAAGAAGGCTGGTGCCACCTTCTACAGATAATCCCAAACTTACAAATGGAATTTGAAATTCTGTATCGGGGTGAGCGTATACCATGTCACAGTGAAATAGCATAGTGACGCCAACGCCTATAGTGCAGCCACGTACCGCAGCAATAATAGGTTTAGAAAATCTTGCGATCGCTTTTAGGAAGACAAATGGTGGTGTAGCATCAGCGGCTAAACCAACATATTTTTGAGCGGCAGACATAAAATCTTTCAGATCATTTCCTGCGGTAAAATCCTGTTCGTTACCCTGTAAAATCACAACATTCACTTGTTGAGATTGATCTGCCGCATCCAATATTTTTGCAATGTCATTGTACATTTCCCCATTTAAAGCATTTTTTTGCTCGGGGTGATCAATTTTGATGGTCAGGATTCTATTCTCAATCGTGACATGAATAAAAGGGTTTAGTGAATCTAAATTTTTTAACATGGCGGCATTCCTTGTCGCAAATTAAAAAAGCTCAGTAGACACGATTGTATACTGAGCTTTTATTCGTGCCTTATTGGCATTAAAGTCGATTTAAAATTTGCTCAGCATCTGAATAATTCATGTATTTTGGTACGGCATAAATTCCATGGGCTTCAGTAAAAGCAGATTTAATCATCTCTGGGAAATCTTGCTTTTTTAAATTCGGAATCTCAGTATTGATTTTCAAATCTTTAAGTAATTGCTTTACGCTTTGAATGAAAATATTTGCGGCTTGTTCATCCGAAGTGTGTGACGAGCTTAAACCAATTTTCTTCGCTGCTAGTGCTAAGCGTTTTTCTGATGCTTTACGATTAAATTCTAGAACATGAGGCAAGATAATAGCATTAGCGCGTCCGTGTGGGATTTGATATTGAGTCCCTAATTGATGCGCCAAAGCATGTACATAGCCAATTCCAGCACTATTCATTGCCAAACCAGCATAATGAGAACCGAGCGCCATTGCTTCACGTGCTGCAATATTCTGACCATCTTCAAATGCAGTTTTTAAATTTTCCATGATCAATTTCATGGCTGCACTGGCGTAATAATCTGATTGTTTGTTGGCGAATCCGCTTACCCACGATTCAATTGCATGAGTAAGGGCATCAATACCAGTGTCAGCAGTGATAGCAGGTGGCATGCCTTTCATGATGACGGGATCTAAAGCAGTTGCTAATGGAACGACTTTGGGATCAATAACTAAGCCTTTGATATGAGTTTCACTGTCTGAAATAACTGCGGCAATGGTAACTTCAGAACCTGTACCGGCGGTGGTCGGAATCACGAACAATGGATATGCAGGTTTACGGCTTTTTAAAATTCCAAAAAGTTGTTTAGGTGATTTATGGTTTGCGGCTGCGAGCGCTAATACTTTTGCTGTATCAATCGTCGAACCACCCCCTATACCCAATACGCTATCGCATCCGGTATTTTTAAACAGTGCTAGAGATTTTTCGACAATTTCACAAGTTGGATCAGGTTTTACATCAGAGAAAATAACAACTTCAATCCCATTGTGCTTTAATTGATCTTGAATGGGTTGTATGACACCTAATTTGACTAATACTGCATCAGTCACAATCATCACTTTTTTCATGCCGAGCTGAGCAATATTGCCACACAATTGCATTGATGAATCTTCACCCGCAAATACGAGAGGATGTGATACTGGGATTGCAAGGGTGAGGGCTTTGACAGCCATGAGTTGAGTTTTTGCACGTAAAATAGTGGCAATCTGAGCCATAATGATCAATCTCTATCCATGAGTTTGATTTAGTTATAGGATAATCATTGTCCAAGTACATTGGCGATAATCATCAACACATTGGTCTTAAATTACAATTTTATCAAAAATATAGCGCAATTAAACTGAGCAAAATAATGGTTGGATTTTGATCAGAATTCATGATAGAAAATAGAAAATAATTCGAAAATTTAAATCGTAAAGCTGTAGTTTTTACTCGGCAATCAGGAACTCAGGACGAGTTTAAAACGATTAAATCAGCTTTCGGTTATGAGTCATTACATAACAACAATGATGCGTTATTGGGAGTCATTACACATGGAAGTAAATCAGAACAACAACCAATTTGAGTTTTTACCGACTCATATTCACTATTTAATGTATTGGGAAAAGAAATCGCCAAACCAAGATTTCTTGGTTCAGCCTTTACCAAATGGTCAGGTGATTAAATACACCTGGGGAGAAGTGGCCAGTCAAGTCAAAAAAATGGCTGCTTATTTACAATCTTTGAATTTGCCTGGTCGTTCTCAGATTGCAATTTTTGGTAAAAATAGTGCGCATTGGATTATGGCAGATCTTGCAATTTGGATGGCAGGTCATGTGTCGGTTCCTTTATATACGACTCTCAATGGTGAAGGAACCAAATATGTTCTAGATCATAGTGAAACTAAGGCTTTGTTTATCGGTAAATTGGATGGTATTGGAGACAGTTGGAACGATGTGAAACAAATCATCCCTCAAGATATGCATTGTATTAAATTGCCATTGGCACCTGACTATAATGCGCCAACATGGGATGAAATCACTGCGAAAACAGCACCAACCAGTGAGCCTTATTTTCCAAACGAGGATGAGCTTGCGACCATTATTTATACCTCGGGCAGTACAGGTCTACCTAAGGGCGTTATGCAAAGTTATAAGACCTTGCTCTCACCTGCGAGTGAGCTGAAATCTACGTTTGGTGTTTCAGAAAAAGATCGTGCTTTATCTTACTTGCCGCTAGCTCATGTTGCAGAGCGTGTATTTATTCAATCATCCGTGATGATTTGTGGTTTTACCGTTTATTTTGCCAATTCATTAGATACATTTATTGAAGATCTTAATCGTGCAAAACCAACGATCTTCTTTTCTGTGCCACGTTTATGGACTAAATTTTATTTGGGGATTAATGAAAAAATTCCACTTAATGTACAAAACGTGTTGTTTAAAATCCCATTCTTGGGGAATAAGATTAAGCAAAAACTCTTGGCAAAATTGGGTTTGAATCATGTTCGTTATGCTTTAACGGGTTCTGCACCTTTACCCGTAGATATTATTAAATGGTATCGTAATTTGGGCTTAGAGTTGCTTGAAGTTTATGGAATGACAGAAAACTGTGGATACTCGCATATCACACGTATGGGTGAATATATGAGTGGATATGTCGGACATGTTCAAGCACGAGTAGACTGCAAGATTGATGAGAATGGTGAGATTTTAGTCAGAAGCCCAGGAACAATGTTGGGTTATTACAAGAACCCAGAAAAAACAGCTGAAGATTTGACTGAGGATGGTTATTTAAGAACAGGAGACATGGGTGAAATTGATGCGACTGGCCGTCTAAAAATTACTGGACGTGTAAAGGACATCTTTAAAACTCAGAAAGGTAAGTATGTGATGCCTGTACCAATTGAACAAAAGATTGGTAATAACCAAATGATTGAATCTGTCTGTGTTGGTGGTGCAAGCCATAAACAGCCGATCGGCTTTGTGATGTTGGCAGAAGAAATTCGCAATAAATTGCAACAAGATAATAAACGTGATGATATCGAAGCAAAATTAATTGAGTTGAAGAATGAAATTAATGAAAAGCTTGAGCCACATGAAAAAATTGCATTCTTTGTGGTCATTATGGATTTGTGGACGATGGATAACGATATGTTGACGCCGACTATGAAGATTAAGCGTAATAAAATTGAGGCGAAGTACGAAGCCCTTATTCCAACTTGGGTTGCTCAAAATAAAGAAGTTATTTGGGAAAAGTAATAAAAAAGCCCTTCAACTGAAGGGCTTTTTTTACACTCAGTATTTATTCTTTCAGATGACGTGCGCCTTCTAAAATCATTCGGATCATCGTCATCGTTTGTTCAGCTACAACTTTTCTTTCATCGTGTGGCATGTTGATTAATTTAGCACCCATAGTGAATACCAATTGAGTAATCGCTTTTGCAGCCAATTCTGGATGCTTGATTTTATGAGAGTTATTTTGCTCGAGACGAACAAGATCATCCATGAGTTCTTGCTGAAAGTAATTGAGCTGTTTTTCAACCGCCTCTTTATAAGAGGCAGAACCAGTATAACCTTCACGTAACAACAGGCTCAGATTACCTTCGTCAGCATCTAACTGTTCAATAAATACTTCAACTGAACTACGCACAATACTTGAATTGCGAACTGCTTTTAAGCGAGCTTGATGCAAGATTTGACGTAAAACAATACCTGAGCGATCAATCAATTCAATGGCAAGTTCGTCGATATCTTTAAAATGTCTATAAAAACTGTTTGGCGCAATTCCTGCTTCACGGGCAACTTCGCGCAAGCTTAAAGATGCGATGCTTTTTTGAGGTCCGATAAGGTTGAGAGCAGCTTGGAATAATTCTTCTTTCGTGATTGTGGCTTTTCTTCCGACTGTACGTGCAGTTGGATGCTCCAAAATGGATGCGGATTCACTGGCATGTAGAGGAGAAAGAGTAATCGTAGAGCTGCTCATAAATATCAGAAGTTTACAGTTAGAGTTGCATTATATCGCTCTGTGTCAGGATATGGAAATCAATAGATGATATACAAGTGTCTATACAAATATATATACATGTGTATAATAATTCTAAACCCACTGTGATGAGCCCATAATGCAAGCAGTTAAGCCACCTAGAAATTTGATTAGATCAGCAGTAAATGCTGTATTTGATCCGAATGCTGCCAATTTTTGGTTGCAAAAGATCGATCCAACTTGGTCGGTGAATCAATCATTGGGCAAAATTGTTGAACGTACACAAGTTGCAAATGATATGGTCAGCCTAAAAATTGCGGTTAATCGTAAATTTCAGTTTGGTGAAGCAGGGCAACATCATCCAGTTATTGTCACGACACAAGGTCGTTGTTTTGAACGTACCTATAGTTTGACCAAAATCGACACTCAACATGTATTGTTGACTGCTAAGAAAGTCGATCAGGGGGTAGTCAGTTCATGGATTAACGATATAGCTGAGGTAGGGGATATCGTTGAGTTTGGTGCACCCTATGGTGATATGACACTTGAAAGTGTAAATACGCCTCTGTTAATGCTAGCTGCAGGGAGTGGTATTACTCCAATGTACAGCTTGATCAAGGCATTATTGCAGCAAGAAAAAAAATTAGTTCATCCAGTTAAATTGATGTACTGGGCTAAAAAAACAGAAGATTTAGCATTTCAAACAGAGTTGGTTGCTTTGGCGAATCAACACTCAAACTTTAATGTTGAATTTTTTACTACTCAAGATGAAGAGGCTGATTCCCGTTTAGAGGATTCTCATTTAACGGCTATCGAATCCTTAGATCATTATACGGTTTATGCATGCGGTCCAGCAGGATTTGTGCAAGTTGCTGAACAACTAACTGATACTCGTGTTCATAAATTTAAAGGTGAAGCATTTAGTGTTGAACCATTCATTAGTGATGAGACTGGTTTTGTTCAGGTCACACTTACGAAATCAAATAAGGTCGTCACGATTCCAAAGGGACAATCAATCCTTGCAAGTTTAGAGCAGCAAAATATTCGCCCACAGCACGGTTGCCGCATGGGGGTATGTAATAAATGTGCATGCCATAAAGCGCAAGGTGCAACTAAAAACCTCGTCAATGGTGCAGAAAACACTGAGCCTGGAAATTTGCTCAAAATCTGTATCAATTCAGCTCAGTCTGATCTCACTATCGACCTATAAGCGAGAATAATCATGAATATGCCAGTTCAAGCACAATATTTCAAAAACCCAAAAAATCGTGAACTCACTGATGCACAACTTGATGAACTCGCACGTGAACTTGATGCAATTAAGCAGGAAGTTCTTGATGATTTAGGTGAAAAAGACGAAAAGTATATTAAGCGAGTGTATGCAGCGATTCGCTACAGTTCAATACTTGGACGTGCATGCTTATTCGCTGGCTGGTTTCCTCCAGCATGGCTTTTAGGCACAGGCTTACTTGGTTTTGCCAAAATCATGGAAAACATGGAGTTGGGCCATAATGTGATGCATGGTCAATATGATTGGATGAACGACCCTAAATTTAAAGGGACAACTTACGAATGGGATATCGTCGGCACATCTGATGATTGGCGCCAAACCCACAACTATAAACACCATACCTATACCAATATTAAAGGTATGGATGATGATATTGGTTATGGAATTCTTCGTTTGTTCCCAGAGCAACGCTGGAAAAAAGGATATTTATTACAACCACTTTACAGTATTCCATTCTGTTTGTTATTCCAGTGGGGTGTAGCGATTCAGAACTTAGAAATTGGTAAGCGCTTAAAAGGGCGCATGACCAAAGAAGAATTTCAACAACGTTTGAATCCGATGAAAAAGAAAATGGGGAAACAGTTATTTAAAGATTATGTTTTCTTCCCACTCATCGCTGGTCCTGCAGCATTACCCGTTTTCACAGGTAATTTAGTCGCTAATGGTATTCGTAATATTTGGACATTCAGTATTATTTTCTGCGGTCATTTCACCAAAGATGTGGAAGTTTTTCCGAAGTCAGTTTTAGAAAATGAAAGCCGTGGCCATTGGTATATGCGTCAAATTCGTGGGTCTTCTAACCTCACAGGTTCTGAAGGATTCCATATTTTGACGGGGCATTTGAGTCATCAGATTGAGCATCATCTTTATCCAGATATTCCTGCTCGACGTTACCGTCAAATGGGGCCTAAAGTGAAAGCGGTGTGTGAAAAATACGGCTTGAATTACAATAATGCGAGTTTATTTAAACAATATGGTCAGGTTTTGGGGCGTATTGTGAAATATGCATTCCCATTTAAAAAGTAAAATCATTAAAAAAAGCCACTTATTGAGTGGCTTTTTGAACTTTAATAGCAAACTATTTTAATTGAATTGATCCATTTGCATTGACTGTGATTGTTGATTCTCCAGCAGCCATATTTTGTGAGTCTGCAACGGGTGCACTCTCTACAACCATTGCGGCACGTGCCATGGCTAATGGTCTTGGTGAATAATTATTGGTGTTCATATTCAAGTTAACCAAGTTATAACTAGAACGATTCCAGGCTTTAGTGAGAACCTGAGCGCGCTGTTGGAAATTTTGCGTGGCTTCAGTCAATAACTCATTTTCAACCTGCTTTCGTTTTTCAGTGGAAACAGTGAAATTAATCGATTGTGTTTGAAAATCTTGTTGTAACTCGCTAATTAACTGGCTCGCTGCTTTAAAATCTTTGCTCTCAATATTTACTTCAGCACGGCCACGCCATTCCTTCAGTTTTGTTGAATTGTTGTTGTCATAGACAGGATAAGTGGTCTGAGAACCCGTTTCGACCTTTACTTGGGGGTATTTTTTACTGATGCTGATGGCCTGATTCATCAATTGGGTCATTTGTGTTGAAAGTTGTGCAGGCTGCTTATTACTTTTTTCAATAAATAAAATGGCGTGCATTTCATCATTAGAGACTTGTTTAGAAGCATCTGCTTGAAGATTAATAATATCAGTTTTAGGTTCTGTGTCAGCAAGTACCGAAAAGCTAATGCCAGTAGCTAAGATCAATAGTGGCAGTTTTAATAATTTCATTGTTATCTCTGTATCTTCACCTGATGAATATTCTACAGAATATTCTAATCTTTTTTGATGGAGAGAAAATGTGATTATTTGGTGATGAGATAGTAGCAATTGTAATATTCAACACCGATTTTACGACTTAAGTCGCCTTAACAAGGTTTTTAAAATGAATTTTAATTGAATTGTAGTTGAACAATAAAAGAATATAACTTGTCTTTGGATTAGTGATTAATAATTTGTAATCCATAGATAATTCTATTATCAATGGTCTAATAAGTAGTATTAGAAATAGATTAAACATTCTGTATATTTAAATAATAAAATTTTAAAAACATGTAAAACAATAAGATAGAGTCTCCATTTGATAAATTATTTATAGTCTGAAACTATTGTCATAAAGAAAATAAGTATTGGCATATAGGTCAAGATTTTTCCATTCTAGCTCTCATCAGAGATGCAGGTATCTCTCTAAAAGAATTTGTCCCTCAGAAGGTTGTTTTCAAGCAATTTTCCTAAGGTCAAATAGATCATCGAATGAAGTTGAAGGAAGTCTTGATGTCTAATTCTGCTGTAGTTGAATCAGTAGCACAAGCGTTACGAACTGCTGAATTATCACAAAGTGCAATCGCACCAATTCGCCCAACGTTGGGTGGTGAAGCTGCTGATGTAGATATCGCTTACGCTGTACAAGAAGTGAATACAGCGCGTGCCTTATCAGAAGGTCGTCGTTTAGTTGGACGTAAAATCGGTTTGACATCAAAAGTGGTTCAAGCACAACTCGGTGTAGATCAACCTGACTTCGGTATGCTGTTTGCAGACATGGCTTATGGTGATGGAGAGGCGATTCCTGCAGGTCTATTGATCCAACCTAAAGTAGAAGCGGAAATCGCTTTGGTGATCAATCAAGATTTAACGAAAGAAAAACACACTTATGCTGACATTATCAGCGCGACTGATTATGCACTTCCTGCTGTAGAGGTGGTGGATAGTCGAATTGAAAACTGGAAGATCAGTTTGATTGACACTGTCGCAGATAATGCATCTTCAGCTGCATTTGTATTGGGGTCACGTCCTGTAAAACTCGATAACCTTGATCTAGTGAATTGTAAAATGATCATGACACGTGGTGAAGAAGTCGTGTCTCAAGGTGTTGGTAAGGCTTGCTTAGCAAACCCTTTAAATGCAGCTGTCTGGCTTGCTGATGAAATGGTACGTCGTGGTCGTCCATTGTTAGCTGGTGACATTATTTTAACAGGTGCATTAGGCCCTATGGTTGTAGCAAACCCAGGTGATGAATTCAAAGTTGAGATTGAAGGCTTTGGTTCAGTGACTGCTGCTTTCGCTGCTGAATAAGTCGGAATTTTGAGAGAGTACGTTAATGAAAAAGATTAAATGTGCAATGATCGGACCAGGTAACATTGGTACTGATTTGCTTTACAAACTTCAACGTAGCGAATGGTTAGAGCCAGTTTGGATGGTGGGTATCGATCCTACTTCTGAAGGTCTTGCTCGTGCTGCGAAAATGGGTTTAAAAACCACTGCAGAAGGGGTTGATGGTCTTCTTCCTCACGTCATTGAAGATGATATTAAAATTGCTTTTGATGCAACGTCTGCATATGTACATGCTGAAAACAGCCGCAAGTTAAATGAACTTGGTGTACTGATGATTGACTTAACACCTGCTGCAATTGGTCCTTTCTGTGTTCCACCTGTGAACTTAGAAGCTTTACTTGCAGAAGGTGAAGTGCCTAACGTGAATATGGTAACGTGTGGTGGTCAGGCGACAATTCCTATGGTTGCAGCAGTTTCACGTGTTCAACCTGTTGAATATGGTGAGATCATCGCGACTGTGTCTACAAAATCTGTAGGTCCTGGTACACGTAAAAACATCGACGAATTCACACGTACAACTGCGGGTGCTATTGAGAAAGTTGGTGGTGCGAAAAAAGGTAAAGCGATCATCATAATTAACCCTGCTGAGCCACCACTTATGATGCGTGACACAGTACACTGTCTTGTTGAAGGTGAGCCAGATCAAGCTGCGATCACTGAATCAGTTCACGCGATGATTAAAGAAGTGCAAAAATATGTACCAGGTTACAAACTTGTAAATGGTCCAATTTTTGATGGTAACCGTGTTTCTATCTTCTTGGAAGTAGAAGGTTTGGGTGATTTCTTGCCGAAATATGCAGGTAACCTCGACATTATGACAGCTGCAGCTGCTCGTACAGCAGAAATGTTTGCTGAACACGTATTCAACAAAGAAGAAGCTTAAGGAGCAACCGCATGTCTAAGATTATTGTTCATGATATGACTTTACGTGATGGTATGCATCCACAGCGCCATCAAACGACTGTTGAGCAAATGATTGCAATTTCAACAGCACTTGATGATGCAGGCGTACCTTTAATTGAAGTCACTCACGGTGACGGTCTTGGTGGTTCATCAGTAAACTACGGTTTTGCTGCTGCGACTGACGAAGAATACTTATCTGCTGTTGTACCTCGTATGAAGAATGCAAAAGTTTCTGCATTACTTCTTCCTGGTATCGGTACAGTTGACCATCTAAAAATGGCGCATGAAATCGGTGTATCAACGATTCGTGTTGCAACTCACTGTACTGAAGCTGACTGTTCTGAACAGCACATCACCGCTGCGCGTAAATTAGAAATGGACACAGTGGGCTTCTTAATGTTGGCTCACATGGCAACTCCTGAGCGTCTTTTAGAAGAAGCGAAGAAGATGGTGTCTTACGGTGCAAACTGTATTTATGTTACAGACTCAGCAGGTTATATGCTTCCTCAAGATGTAATCGATCGCGTTGGTCACTTACGTCAACACTTGGACCCAAGCATTGAGTTAGGTTTCCACGGTCACCACAACTTAGGTATGGGTGTATCAAATACTGTTGCTGCGGTTGAAGCAGGTGCAGTACGTGTAGACTTGGCGTCTGCAGGTCTTGGTGCTGGTGCAGGTAACACGCCACTTGAATTGTTTATTGCTGTTGCTAACCGTATGGGTATGGACACTGGCGTTGACTTGTTCAAAGTACAAGACGTTGCTGAAGATCTCGTGATTCCAATGATGCACAACCCAATTCGTGCAGACCGTGATGCGGCAACTTTGGGTTATGCGGGTGTTTACTCTTCATTCCTATTGTTTGCTAAACGTGCTGAAGCGAAATATGGCGTATCTGCGCGTGAAATCTTAATGGAGCTTGGTCGCCGTGGTACTGTTGGTGGTCAGGAAGACATGATTGAAGATCTAGCTTTGACTATGGCTAAAGCAAAAGAACTTAACGCATAATTTAAAAGTGATTTGAAAAAGCACTCTTAGGAGTGCTTTTTTTATGAATTTAGAAAAGATACATATAAAAAAACAATTGCGTGAGATGTTTGGGTGCTTATATTGGGTGATTTGGTGTAGAGCGTATCGTAATTGTTAAACTTAAAAACGATTAAATAAAATGGCAAAATGTTTCTGGGTTAATTTGTAAGATATTAAAATATAATAAATTATCCATCGTAAAAGTTAATTTGCTTAGTTACTGAGCTATTATTAATTGTTTATAACAATGAGAGTTTTTAAAGTATTGTTTTTCATCGGAAAAGTCTAAATTTTTTTTAGACTCTAGTCTGATTTCTTCAGAGTGCACAATTTAGCAATATGCTCATCAACGCTGATTTGAGTATAGGATGAAGCCATGCGTCATCAAAAATTATGGCTAGCAATGATTGCTGCAACAACTCTAGGGACAACTGCTGCTCACGCGAATTTTGTGGCTGATTCAAATGTTCAGCTTAAATTTAAAAATTTCTATTTAGAACGTAATTACGATACAGCACCAAATCTAGATTATGGTAACTGGACGCAAGCAATCACTTTAGATGCTAAATCGGGTTATCACGATATTGGTGCAGGCATTCAAGTTGGTGCAGATCTCTTGGCTCAATATGCAATTGGATTGAAATCGCGTGATTCTGTAAATGACATTCATATGCCATATGATAACAGTCAAGGTCGTACAGAACGCGATAATGCTAAATTCGGTGCGACTTTAAAAGTTAAAGTTTCTGAAACTGAACTTAAAGTAGGTGATTTATTGCCGATGTCACCAGTTATTTTCTTCGATCCATCACGCCAATTATTAACTACTTATAGTGGTGCATGGTTAGAGTCGAAAGATATTCAGGATACTAAATTAACCTTGGCATATATTGATGGTATTAATGCGCGTTACGATAATCAGTATCAAGATTTGACCTTATTCCCAAACAATGATATTGCGAAGGCAGAAGCTCAAGGTCTCACAACTGATGACGGAATGTATATTGTTGGTGTTGATCACCAGTTTTCATCAAAGATTGGTGGTAGTTATTGGTTCGCTGATTTAACTGATATCTTCAAGCAACATTATGTTGCTGCAAGCTATAAAACTAAACTTGATGAAAAAACGAATTTAGATGCACATATTCGTTACTTCGATAACAGTGAAACTGGCGATAAACTTTTTGGTGAAATTGATAGCCAAGCAATTTCTATGGGGGCGAAAGTCAACCATGGTATGCATACTGTTCAATTGGGTTATCAAGAGATGTTTGGCGAGCATGGAGATAAAGCGACACTATTCCCAACATTGGGTGGTTGGGTGCCACAACCTTATTTAGATAACTGGTCGGTCGCGAGTTTTATCCGTAAGGATGAGAAATCTTGGAGCGTAGGTTATACCTATAATTTTAAAGAAATGGGTGTACCAGGATTATCTGCAACTGTACGTCATTTCCAAGGTTGGAATATTGATACGGCAACACCAGGTCGAGGTCGCGAGAATGAAAATAACATCATCGTGAACTATGTTGTGCCAGAAGGTAAGTATAAAGGTCTTGGTTTCAACTATATGTTTATTGATACTAATTATAACAACATCAATGTTCCAGGCACCTTGAGTGATTTAGAAGAGCATCGTGTGGCGTTAAGTTATAGTTATAAATTCTAAAAAATGAAATTGATCTCGATATGATGAGCAAGGATCATATCGAGATCTTATCAAGTCATATTCAGAGGGTGAATATTGATTTTAAAAAAATAAGGAAAAACAGTAATTTATTTAATTGGTAAAAAGAAGGATGCAATCGTAAATTTGTATCAGTTGAAAGGTACAGAGCAGTTAATATAAGCCTGTAAAACTATCATTTATAAACATCAACTGATGATTGTTTCACAAATATATGATCAGTTATAGACAGTTAGAGGACTATGATGAGCACTGTTCAAATTCCAGAATATAAAACGGATTCATTCTTTGGTTTAGAAGATAAATGGATCGAAACTGCTGAAGGTGAGTTAACCCATTATCATGAAATTGGTGAAGGCACGCCTATTTTATTCCTTCATGGTTCTGGTACTGGTGTATCAGCAGCTGCTAACTGGTGGTTGAATTTACCTGCAATTGGTGAGCAAGCGCGTTGTATCGCAATTGATACCATTGGTTATGGTCAAACTGTCGTTGCACCAGGAACTCAATACGGTATCCGTGCATGGGTTGATCATGCAATTCGTACTCTTGATGCACTTGGTATTGAAAAAACATGGTTAGTAGGTAATTCGCTAGGTGGTTGGTTAGCATTCCAATTGGCACTTGATTATCCAGAGCGTGTACTCGGTATTGTTTCAATGGGTACAGGTGGTGCAAAACAAACTGCAGCCCTAAAAGCGCATGCAAACCCAGTTTTAACAGAAGAAGGTATTCGTAAGACACTTTCAATGTTTGTTGTAAATAAAGACTTAATTACAGATGAGCTGGTAAAAGTACGTTTTGATTCTGCGGCGAATGACTACGCATCTGATCGTTTAATGGATGTTGTGGGTGCGCGTGACCGTGATCGTTTCGAGTTCCCATTAGACTTTGAAAAAATGAAAGATATTACAGTTCCTGTATTATTGATTCATGGTACTCAAGATGTGGTGATTCCTGTGTCTCGTACTTGGGACATTTTAAATATCGTTCCTAATGCTGATGCACATATTTTCAGTCAGTGCGGTCACTGGTCGCAAGTTGAAAAAGCAGAAGAATTTAATACGGTGATCAAAAATTATCTAGCAGTTCATGGTGTTAAATAATTTAAGATCCTAAAAAACTAAAAAAGAGGATGATTTAATCATCCTCTTTTTTAAAACTTAAAATACAGAACATGTGTTTAATACATTTAAATCTGCATATTGATAATCAATATTGAGCATTGATCTGTTTTAATGCATTAGACTTAAGTGGTAGATCAAGTCTAGTTAGTTAATGGGTTGTTTAAAAAATAGTCTAATCTAAAGCCTGAATTCATAGAATTTATGATGATATTCGTAAAACTTTATTAGACTAAAGTCTAAGACTGTTGGTTGAAATAAAAAATAAAAATCACCGCTATGTTTAACGGTGATCATTAATTTGAAAAAAAAATTAATTAATTACGATTAATATCAAGGTAAAAAACAGAGCTCAGTAAGTCCATAAATTTTTTGACGCCTTCTGAGTTAGTACTTTTTCTATAGCTTGCAAATAAATCGATTGAAGGTAATTCCACGTCTAGCGGGCGAATCACGGTGTTGTTCATCGTCAGTGGTGCGATATATCCAGGTAGAAAAGTACAGCCCAGGTTCATGCCAATAGAATTAATGTTAAAGAGGATATTGTCTGCAGTTTGAACAATATTTAAATTGATTTGATGGTATTTTGCAAAATCTAGAATGATCTTATTTAGGGTTTGAGATTGCTGTTCAGAAGGAATAATGAAATCGATTCCATCGAGCTCTTTTACTGGAATGCGATCGTATTTAGCGAGTGGATGATCTTTGGGGAGTAAGAAAATCAAAGGTTCTCGTAAAACAAATTGACTTTCGATTTCATCACTAAATAGATTTTGACGAGTAAAAGCGATATCAATTTCGCCTTTTTTTAACATTTTTGACTGATCGGAGTTGTTTAAGCTTAACAATTCAATCTTTAAACCCCGGTTTTGAACACGAAGATTAGGGAGAACGTAAGGAAAAATTTTCATTTCAACTACAGGAACAAAGCCGATACGTAACAATTGCTGTTTAGATTTGGCAATCTGACGAGTCATTGCGACTGCTTTGTCTGCTTGGGCTATCGTGAGGCGAGCTTGTTCAAGGAAGACTTGACCCTCCTCAGTGAGTTCTACCTTACGTTTTGTACGATAAAGCAAAGGGACGCCAATTTCATCTTCAAGATCTTTAATCTGCTGGCTCAATGATGGCTGAGCAGTATAAAGGCGCAAGGCTGCTTTGGTGAAGTTGAGTTCTTCTGCCACAGCAATGAAATATCGTAGGTGTCGTAGTTCCATAAAAAATCATCCAAAGATTGATTCATATAATGTCTAAATATGATCAAGTGCGAGTATAGTTCACAAATGGATATTCGGTGAAGTGGGGCTGAGTATATTGAAATATCAACGTTATTATTAAAATATGGTAAAATTCACGTATTGAGCGATTGATTAATTTATCGATAAAACATCTTGATTCAAACAAAAAAAATATTTCCCCAAAACTCGTTCAAAACTCATTATCTCTGCAAAGTTGAGTCTATTAGTTTGTGTCTAATTTAGTCACAGGAGAGCTTTTCATGAGTGGGAAAATTGATGTGCGCGAAATCGATGCTTTAGTCGATGCACAAAATGGACGTATCACGCCATCTATTTATACAGATCCAGATATCTATGAACTAGAACTTGAACGTGTGTTCGGTCGTACATGGTTATTCCTTTGCCATGAAAGCCAAATTCCAAAGGCTGGTGATTTCTTCAATACCTATATGGGTGAAGATCCGATCATCGTGGTACGTCAAAAAGACGGTTCAATTAAAGCATTATTAAACCAATGTCGTCACCGTTCAATGCGCGTGAGCTTTGCTGACTGCGGTAACACTCGTGCGTTTACATGTCCATACCATGGTTGGTCTTATGGCGTAGACGGCTCTCTTAAAGATATTCCTCTTGAAGATCGTGCATTCCCTCAAGGCGCATGTAAAGAGAAGTGGAGTTTGATCGAAGTAAACCGTGTGAAGTCTTATAAAGGCTTAATCTTCGGTTGCTGGGATGAAACAACTCCAGACCTTGAAGAATACATGGGTGATATTGCTTGGTACTTAGATGGTGTATTAGATCGTCGTCCAGGTGGTACTGAGATCATCGGTGGTGTTCATAAGTGGGAAATCGAATGTAACTGGAAATTTGCGGCTGAACAGTTTGCATCTGACCAATATCATGCATTGTTCTCTCACGCATCTGCGATTCAAGTATTAGGTGCTAAACCTGATGACGAATCTTCGAAGAAACTAGGTGCTGCGCAAACTGCACGTCCGGTATGGGAAACTGCGAAAGACGCGATCCAATATGGTTCACGTGGTCACGGTTCAGGCTTCTTCTTTACAGAGAAACCAGATGCAAACGTATGGGTTGATGGTGAAGTAGCAAACTATTTCCGCGAAACTTACGAAGAAGTTAAAGAGCGTCTTGGTGAAATTCGTGCGTTACGTCTTGCTGGTCACAACACGATGTTCCCAACATTGTCTTGGTTAAACGGTACAGCAACACTTCGCGTATGGCACCCACGTGGTCCAAACAAAACTGAAGTATGGGCGTTCTGTATTGCGGATGCTGAAGCGTCACAAGAAGTGAAAGAAGCGTTTGAACGTTCTGCGACACGTGCATTTGGTCCAGCTGGTTTCTTAGAGCAAGATGACTCTGAAAACTGGATCGAAATTCAAAAAGTCTTACGTGGTTACAAAGCGCGTCAAAACAAACTCATTATGGAAATGGGTCTTGGCAACGAGAAAATTCGTGAAGATGGTATCCCTGGTATCACTAACTACATTTTCTCAGAAACTGCGGCACGCGGCATGTACCGTCGTTGGGCAGACTTGCTAATCCATGAAAAATGGGAAGATGTTGAGAAAGCAGCTGACGAATATGAGAAGGAGCTTATGAAATGAGTCAAGTGAGTTTAGAACTTCACCATCAAATTAGCCAATTCCTCTATCGTGAAGCGAAATTGCTTGACGATTGGAAATTTCGCGACTGGTTAGATACGTTAGCTGAAGATATTTCTTACACGCTACGTACAACACCAAATGCTCAAACGCGTGACCGTCGTCGTTCAATTGAACCACCTACAACTTGGGTGTTCAATGATACGAAAGATCTTTTAGAGCGTCGTGTTGCTCGTCTTGAAACAGGTATGGCGTGGGCTGAAGAGCCTCCATCACGTACAACTCATATGGTGAGTAACGTGATCGTAGAAGCTACTGAAGTTGAAGGCGAATACGATGTATACGTTACATATCTTTTGTACCGTACACAAAAAGAGAAAGATGTCACGATTTACTGTGGTAAACGTCATGACAAGATCCGTAAAGTTGAAGGTGGCTTAGGCTTCCAAATTTTCAACCGTAAGATCACGCTTGATCAAGTTACCTATAACTCTCACAACCTGAGTGTATTCTTCTAATGAATAAGATTTTTGTTTGCCAAGTTGACGAATTAGACGAAGGCGAAGCGTTGAAAGTAGATTGCGGCGTTAACGGTATCGATGCGCTTGCAGTGTTTAACAATGGTGGTGAGTTCTTCGCAATGAATGACCGTTGTTCTCATGGTAATGCTTCAATGTCAGAAGGTTATCTTGAAGACGATGGCACTGTCGAATGCCCATTGCATTCAGCTCGCTTCTGTTTAAAAACCGGTCAAGCATTATGTTTACCAGCGACAGATCCAATTCAAACTTTCCCAGTGATTGTTGAAGATGGTGCGTTATACGTTGAGATGGCAGGAGAGTAATCATGGGTTGGCTTAAAGGCGAAGTTGCACTGATCACAGGTGGTGGTTCTGGTTTAGGTTGGGCTTTAGTTGAACGCTTCCTTGAAGAAGGTGCACACGTTGGTGTGTTACAACGTTCACAATCTAAAGTCGATGCTTTAAAAGAACGCTTTGGTGATCAAATTGTTGCAATCGCTGGTGATGTTGCCAACTATGAAGACAATGTCCGTGCTGTAAAAGCAACTGTTGAGCGTTTTGGTAAGCTTGATTGCTTTATTGGTAATGCAGGAATCTGGGATCACTACGCAGATATCGTCAATACTTCAGGTGAGCAACTTGATAAAGCGTTTGACGAAATCATGGGAATTAATACGAAAGCATTAATTCTAGGTGCTAAAGCTGCACTTGATGAGTTAGTAAAATCTGAAGGTTCGATAATCTTCACACTATCTAACTCAGCATTATATTCTGCGGGTGGTGGTCCAGTTTACACAGCATCTAAGCATGCTGGCGTAGGCATCATGAAGGAATTGGCGTACGAGCTTGCACCCAAAGTTCGTGTGAATGCTGTTGCGCCGTCAGGTATGAATGTAAACATTAAAGGTGCTGCATCATTAGGCCAAGAAAATCTAGGTCTTTTAGATGCGCGTGATCCTGAGAAAATCGCGCGTGGTATGCCGTTGAACTTCTTACCTGAGCCTGAAGAAATGACAGGTTCTTATGTGCTCTTGGCATCTCGTCAAAATAACCGACCTTTAACTGGTGTTCTGATCAATGCAGAATGTGGTTTGGGTATTCGTGGTCTACGTCAACCACGTGCTGGTTTCTTTGACGAATAAAATCTAGTCTAAAAAATGGACTTATCGGCAGCCTGTTCTAAGGCTGCCTTCCTTTTAAGGAGTCTCTCATGGCCGTTAAACTTATTTGTGCTTCGCACAGTCCTTTAATGGAATTTGCTTCACCTCAAGATCAGTCAAAAGAGCAAAAAGTACGTGCTGCTTTTGAACAATTATCTGCTGAAGTAAAAGCTTACGATCCAACACTGATCATTACTTTTGGTCCAGACCATTTTAACGGTTTTTTCTACGACCTTATGCCAAGTTTCTGTGTCGGTATCCGTGCTACGGCTGCTGGTGACTGGGATTACGGTAAAATTGACAATAAAATCGATGTTCCTGAAGACAAGGCTTTGGCGCTTGTGCGTCAAGTTCTAGATGAGGGTGTTGATGTTGCATACTCATATCGTATGCAGGCTGACCATGGTGTGACTCAACCATTACACTTCCTTTGTGATGGAAAACTTGATCGTTATAAAACGATTCCAATATTTATTAATGGCGCTGCCGCTCCAATGCCAACCACAAAGCGTACGATTGCTTTAGGTCGTGCGGTTGGACAATATATAAAGTCACTTAATCTTGAAAATGAGCGTGTACTTGTATTGGGTACAGGTGGTTTGTCTCATGATCCACCAACACCTCAAATGGGTTCAGTGCCACCAGAAGTTGAAGAGTTTTTAATTGCTGGCCGTAATCCAACTGAAGAAGCACGTAATGCGCGTCAAGCGAAAATTATTGCAGTTGGTCAGAAACTTGCTGCTGGAGATACATCAGTTGCAGTACCGCTGAGCCCTGAGTGGGATATCGCATTGCTTGAGAAATTTAAACAAGCAGATTTTGCTGCAATGGAAGCGATGACTGAGGCAGAAATTCGTGTCGAAGGTGGTCGTGGTGGTCAAGAAGTGCGTTGCTGGATGGCAGCATTTGCTGCACTGAGCGAAGTTGGTGAGTATGAAATGACAACTCACTGCTATGAAGATATTAGTGAGTGGATTGCGGGCTTCGGTATCGTATCTGCGGAATTAAAAGGTTAATCCCATGAGCAATGTAAACAACATCGTCATCGTTGGTGCGGGTCAAGCAGGCGCAAGTGCGATCCTTGAGCTTCGTGCAAACAAATATGAAGGTAAAATCACATTAATTGGTGATGAAACGCATCTTCCTTATGAGCGTCCACCACTGTCTAAAGACGTGATTTTAAAACCTGAAGAAACCAAGATTGAAATTTTATCTGAAGAAAAATTAGCAGATCTTGGTGTGACAGCAATTCGCGGTAATGGTGTCGTGAAAATCAACGCTGAAGCCAAAACTGTCGAACTTCAAAATGGTGATGTTGTTGCTTATGACAAATTGCTGATTGCAACTGGCGGTGCAGCACGTCGTCTTCCAAACTTCGATGCACTTGGCAAACATGTTTACACGCTGCGTAATCTTGAAGATTCACAAGCCCTTGTACCAGTGTTACAAAAAGGTCAACGTATCATCCTGATTGGTGGTGGTGTAATCGGTCTTGAGCTTGCATCATCTGCACGTTTCAAAGAATGTGAAGTCACTGTCATTGAAATGGGACCAATGGTGATGGGGCGTTCATCGCCACGCATCTTGAGTGAATTCTTGCTTGAACAGCAAAAATTGGCAGGTGTGGATGTTCGTCTTTCAACTTCAATTGCAGATTGCAAGCTTGATGGCGAAGAAATTGTGGTGACTTTAGCTGATGGCGAAGAACTTCGTGCGGATGCTGTGGTTTACGGTATCGGTATTGTGCCAAATACACAGTTGGCAGTTGATGCTGGTCTTGACGTTGATCTCGCGATCAAAGTAAACGAAAATTGCCAAACCTCGAATGCTGATATTTATGCGGCAGGTGATGTGGCAACTCAACTTCGTGACTGTGGTAACCACCGTCGTGTTGAGACTTGGGAAAATGCCAATCTTCAAGCAGGTATCTTTGCACGCCATGTGATGGGTGTAGAACATCCTACTCCTAATCCAGCATGGTTCTGGACAGATCAGTTGGACATTAACTACCAATTCGTAGGTGATATGGCAGCAGCTGAGTGGTTAGTACGTGGTGAAATCAATCCTGAGCTACGTGCAGAATCTTCATTTGTATTGTTCGGTGTGACTGACGGTATTATTGTTGGTGGTATTACGGTAAATGCGGCTAAAGAAATGCGTCATCTTAAAAAATTGATTAGCAAACAAGCTGCATTTGAAGCAGATAAATATTTAGATCTTAGCCAAGACCTTCGTAAACTTGTGAAGTAAACTTGGTGAGATTGTGCAACAGACCTAGGGTAACTTAGGTCTGTTTTTTATGTGCCTAAGAAAATATTGATTTAATTTTGAGCAAATTATGAATTCTAGTTCCTCGAATATAATGGTTGTTGCGAGTATATATGCCTTATTGGTATTGATATGGGCTGCAACACCACTTGCCATTGTATGGAGTGTTGCAGAAATTCATCCAATGTGGGTGCTCATCATTCGATACTTTGGTGCATCTATAATTGCTTTGGCGTTGCTCAAAATGATGCGTGATCCACTCCCGTTTGATCATGTATCGCTGAAAAGTTATGTGGCTGGTAGCCTAAATTTAATAGGTGCGCAGTTATTTATCTACTTAGCAGCAAATTATTTAACGTCAGGCTTAATGGCACTGATCTTCGGATTTTCGCCATTAATTGCAGGTCTCATTGGACATCTCATCCTAAAAACACATAAGTTGTCTATTTTACAATGGAGTGGAATGGTCATTGCCGTATTGGGTCTCACATTTGTTTTTGCAGAATCTGCAGATGAGCGAGTCAATCCTTGGGGTGTGGTTCTGATGCTGATCAGTATGGTGTCGTATATCAGTTCGATTTTTTGGGTCAAAGAAATTAATGCACCTTTAAGCCCCATGAGTCAGGCGACAGGTTCATTAATCGTTTCAGCTTTAGGATCACTCTTAATCATTCCATTCATTTGGCAACAAATCCCAACTGTGCTACCAAGTACGCAAGCGATGGTGGGTTTTTTGTTTACAATGATCATGTCATCAATTGTTGCGATGCTGTGCTATTTTTGGTTAATCCGCCGCTTAGCAGCGTCGACAGTGTCTTTGAGTAATGTCATGACGCCAGTCATCGCCCTAGTTTTGGGGGCATCCTTAAATAATGAAATTATTCATAATGAAGCCTTGTGGGGGATTGTCGTTGTGATGATGGGGTTGCTGATGTATTTTAATCGAGAACTCTTGAAACTATTCTTAAAAAAATGAGTGAAAAAAAGTGGTTTTAATCACACACGTACAACTACATGAATATATAAGATTCATAATGTTACAAAACTATGCTTTAGCCCAAGCTCGAATTTAGGAATACTGAAAAAGTCAGTTCAAATCAGCAAAAAAAATTGAACATTTTTTGCATAATTTGGACTGTTTTACTTTAGCTCAAGTTTAAACTTATCTAAAATAGAAGTGGTACAGTTTGAAATCTATACAAGTTATCAATTTGTCACATTAATATTTTAGAATCTGCTGGTGAAAACGATAGAAATCTATTTATTTTATTTCAAAATTCGTTATCATCGCGCCCTCTAGTTATAACTCTACACAATAGGCTAACTAGAACTCTATAAAGCACCGAGTCAAAGGACCGCAAGTCACCCGACTTATTTCTATTAACCCATATCAGAGATGGTAATTCGATATGAGCGTTTCTTCTGTAAATCCTGCACCTAATTCTACTAACGAATACTATTTGACTCGCCAAAGTCAGATGGAATCTAATGTTCGTAGCTATCCACGTAAATTGCCGTTAGCGATAGCAAAAGCTCAAGGTTGCTGGGTTACTGATGTTGAAGGTACAGAGTACCTCGATTGTTTAGCTGGGGCAGGAACATTGGCTTTGGGCCATAATCATCCTGCGGTCATTCAAAGTATTCAAGACACTTTAGCGAGTGGTCTTCCATTACATACTTTGGATTTAACGACACCTTTAAAAGATGCTTTTACTGAAGCTTTACTTGCTGAATTACCGGGTGGTAAAGAAGAGTACTGCCTACAGTTCTGTGGTCCATCTGGTGCAGATGGTACAGAAGCAGCAATTAAACTTGCAAAAACATATACTGGCCGTGGCACTGTGATCAGCTTCTCTGGTGGCTACCATGGTATGACTCACGGCTCATTAGCAATGACAGGTAATTTGTCTGCTAAAAACGCTGTTAATGGTTTAATGCCAGGCGTTCAATTCATGCCGTATCCACATGAATACCGTTGCCCACTAGGTTTAGGTGGTGAAGCGGGTGTTGACGCGCTTACTTATTTTTTTGAAAATTTCATCGAAGATGTTGAAAGCGGTGTGACTAAGCCTGCTGCAGTTATCCTTGAAGCGATTCAAGGTGAGGGCGGTGTGGTTACAGCACCTGTGAAATGGTTGAAAAAAATTCGTGAAGTGACTGAAAAGCACAACATCGTTTTAATTCTTGATGAAGTACAAGCTGGTTTCGCACGTTCAGGAAAAATGTTTGCCTTTGAACATGCGGGTATCGAACCTGATGTTGTAGTGATGTCGAAAGCAGTAGGTGGAAGCTTACCACTTGCAGTACTTGGTATTAAGCGTAAGTTTGATGCTTGGCAGCCTGCAGGTCACACGGGTACTTTCCGTGGTAACCAATTGGCTATGGGTACTGGTCTTGCTACGATCAAAACGATCAAAGAACAAAATCTTGCGCAAAACGCACAAGAGCGTGGTGATTTCCTTCAAGCTGAATTGAAGAAATTAGCTGCAGAATTCCCATGTATCGGTAATGTACGTGGCCGCGGTTTAATGATCGGTATCGAAATTGTTGATGAGCGTAAACCTGCTGACCATATGGGTTCACTTCCTGCAGATGGTCAATTGGCTGCTGCAATCCAAGCAGCGTGTTTCAACAACAAATTGTTGTTAGAAAAGGGTGGACGTAACGGTACAGTGATTCGTCTACTTTGCCCATTAATTATTAACCAAGCTGAATGTGAAGAAGTAATTGTGCGCTTTAAGAAAGCAATTTCTGAAGCATTAGTTGCGGTACGAGGCGCTTAATTCATGGTAGATTTTGCAGAACACCGTAAAGCTTTGCTCTGTAATGATGCTGCATCCATTGCTGACTATACGTCAGCAATGGATCAGGCAACTCAAGCAGTAGCAGCTTGGTTACAAAATGACAAAATGTACACAGGCGGTAGCATTAAAGAGCTTCGCAGTGCAATTGCATTTAATCCTTCTAAAGAAGGATTGGGTGTGGAAAAGTCATTAGAGCGTATGGTTGAGCTATTCCTTAATAAGAGCTTAAAAGTACATCATCCTCATTCTTTGGCGCATTTGCATTGTCCTACTATGGTGACTAGCCAAATCGCAGAAGTACTCATTAACGCAACTAACCAATCGATGGACTCATGGGATCAAAGCCCTGCAGGTTCATTGATGGAAGTTCAGTTGATCGATTGGCTTCGTCAAAAAGTTGGTTATGGTGCAGGTCAAGCAGGTGTGTTCACCTCTGGCGGTACGCAGTCAAACTTGATGGGTGTATTGCTTGCACGTGATGCATGTATCGCGAAAAAATGGAAAGACGAAAACGGCAATCCGTGGTCTGTTCAGCGTGATGGCGTACCTGCGGAAGCGATGCGTAACGTTAAAGTCATTTGTTCTGAAAATGCTCACTTCTCTGTGCAAAAGAACATGGCGATGATGGGAATGGGCTTCCAATCTGTAGTGACTGTGCCTGTCGACGAAAATGCGCGTATGGACATGGATGCACTAGAGAAAACCATGGCACACCTTCAAAATGAAGGCAAAATTGTGGCATGTGTGGTTGCAACTGCAGGTACTACCGATGCGGGTGCAATTGATCCTTTAAAGAAAGTCCGTGAAATCACCAATAAGTACGGCGCGTGGATGCATATCGATGCAGCATGGGGCGGTGCTTTAATCCTATCTAATAATCACCGTGATTTGTTAGATGGTATCGAGCTTTCTGATTCAATCACACTTGATTTCCATAAGCATTACTTCCAAACGATTTCTTGTGGTGCATTCTTACTTAAAGATGAAGCGAACTATCGCTTTATGCATTATGAAGCGGAATACTTAAACTCTGCTTATGATGAAGAGCATGGCGTACCAAACCTTGTTTCTAAATCTCTACAAACTACACGTCGTTTTGATGCGTTGAAATTGTGGATGACGATTGAAGCACTCGGTGAAGAGCTTTACGGCTCTATGATTGACCACGGTGTGACTTTAACGCGTGATGTTGCAGATTATATTAAAGCAACAGACGGTTTAGAGTTATTGGTTGAGCCACAATTTGCATCAGTCTTGTTCCGTGTAATTCCTGAAGGTTACCCAACAGAATTACTCGATACATTGAACCAAAACGTTGCGGATGAATTGTTTGCACGTGGTGAAGCGAATATTGGTGTGACTAAAGTCGGTCAGGTTCAATCATTGAAAATGACAACTTTAAGTCCAGTAGCAACTTTAGACAATGTGAAGAACTTGCTTGCGCTTGTACTGGCTGAGTCTGATCGCATCAAAGCTTCAATTGCTGATGGTACATATACGCCACCAATCGATTAATAGATTGTTTTTGAAAAAAAGCGCTCAATTGAGCGCTTTTTTGATATTAAAAATTCATAACTTTGACATATTTTTAGATCATGATTGAAATAATCTTTATGCAGAATTAGGGGGATAATTATTAAAGAATAAGTAGGTAATAAAAATATCAGTATTTAACCGTGATTATTATAAATCGTTGAAATATAATTAAAAAACAAATAAGCAAGTTGGTGTAATAAAAATAATAAAATCGTAATAAAGCTGTAACCTTATTGTCATATTATCAAATCAAAATGCATGTATCGAAATAAGTACAATACTTCAATAAAAAGTAGCGTACTCCAAATTTGCATAAATTGAGAGATAACATGATGCGCTTTACAAATATTGCAATTGCATTAGCACTTTCTGGGGCAGCTGTAGCAACAACCGCAAATGCAGCACGTGACACAATTCAAATTGCGGGTTCTTCTACAGTATTGCCATATGCAAGTATTGTGGCTGAAGAATTCGGTAATAACTTCCCTCAATTTAAAACACCAGTAGTTGGTTCAGGCGGTTCGTCGGGTGGTTTAAAACAATTTTGTAATGGTGTTGGCGACAATACGATCGATATTGCTAACTCATCTCGTGCAATCAAATCGAGCGAATTGGCTGAATGTAAGAAAAATGGCGTTAACCAAGTATTAGAAATTAAAATCGGTTACGACGGTATCGTATTTGCTTCAAATGCTAACAAAGCAGCTTATAAATTACGTCCACAACATGTATTTGCAGCTTTGGCAGCTGAATTGCCTTCAAACGGTAAGATGGTAAAAAACCCATATACACGTTGGAATCAAATTGATAAATCATTACCAAATGAGCCAATCACGCTTGTAATCCCAGCTTCGAATCATGGTACACGTGAAGTCTTCCAGGAGAAAATGGTGGACGCTGGTTGTGAATCGTATGCTGCTATTAAAGCTTTAGATAAAGATGCCAAAAAGAAAGCTTGCACAACGTTCCGTAAAGATGGTCGTGTTGTGGAAATTGCGGGTGACTATACAGAAACACTTGCACGCTTAAAGACTTCTCCAAGTGCTGTTGGTGTGTTTGGTTTAGGTTTCTATGATCAAAACCGTGACCGTTTACGCGTTGCAACTGTGAACAATGTGGCACCGTCTGAAAACACGATTTTAAATGGTTCTTACCCTGTATCACGCCCATTATTCTTCTATGTAAAAGGTGAGCATTTGAAATCAATCAAAGGTTTACCACAGTTTACTGAATATTTCTTAAATAAGCGTGTTTCAGGTAAAGGTTCTAAGTTAGAAAAAGCGGGCTTAATTTCACTCTCTGACAAAGAGCGTGCAGCAATTTTGGCAAACTTTAAAGCAGGTAAAGCTGTTAAGTAATCAAACGACAAACTAATGGCAGGAATTATCCTGCCATTGGTTTTTTCATTGAAAAAAGTTTTTTCAAACCATGAAAATTGAAAAGACAGTGGAGAATACATGAATCTGCTACTTATAGGTGTGTTATTGGCGATCATCGCCATTGCCTATCAAATCGGATTACGCAAAAGCCGTAACTTAGCAGGTCAGGGAAATAACTCTGCCGCTTTGCATTCACGTCCTGGTTACTATGGGGCATTAGTTGCGTTGTGGTGTGGTATCCCTGCATTTTTAATTTTGATTGTTTGGAATTTGGTTGAGCCAACGATCTTGGAGCAGGTGGTGCTTAATCATTTGCCACAGGATATTAAAGCGAGTCTAGATCCAGCAAGCCTAAACGTAGTTGTTGACCGTGTTCAATCAATTGCGTCCGGATTTGGTGTCAGTGACACGGCAACGGCATATGAAGTTGCTGCTGCAGAGCAACTGAGTAAATTTTCAACTATTGGCTCTGTTGCAAAATTAGCAGTTGTTATTTGCACTGCATTGGCAGGTTTGGTATGGGCTAAAAAAAGAATTAGCCAAGATTTTAGAGCGCGTAATCAAGTCGAGAAAGTCATCAATGTTGGCTTAGCTTTATGTTCTGGTGTCGCGATTCTTACAACACTAGGGATTGTAATGTCGATGTTTGGAGAAGCGATGCGCTTCTTCAGCTTTGTTAATCCTTTTGATTTCTTCTTTGGAACAGAGTGGAACCCGGGTTTCAGTACTTCGGGAAGTGCAGAAGGAAGCTATGGTTTACTTCCATTGTTGTGGGGTACGCTTATGGTCAGTGGGATCGCACTATTGGTTGCTGTACCAGTAGGTTTAATGATCGCGATTTATTTGGCTGAATATGCTTCTCCTCGCTTCCGTTCTTGGGCAAAACCGACCATTGAAGTTTTAGCTGGTATTCCAACGATCGTTTATGGTGTATTTGCACTCATGATTATTGGCCCATTTATTAAAACTGTAGGGGCAATGGTTGGTATTGATATCAACGCAACGAGTGCGCTCACTGCAGGTTTTGTCATGGGAATCATGATCATCCCTTTTGTGTCTTCTTTATCTGATGACATTATTACTCAAGTGCCTCGAGCATTACGTGATGGATCTTTAGGATTAGGGGCGACCAAATCTGAAACGATTCGTAAAGTGGTCATTCCAGCAGCGTTGCCTGGCATTATTGGTGCATTTTTATTGGCTGCTTCCCGTGCAATTGGCGAAACGATGATCGTAGTTCTAGCAGCTGGTAACAGTCCTCTTTTACACGCAAATCCATTAGAAGCTGTTTCGACCGTAACGATTACGATTGTTAATCAATTAACAGGTGATACTGACTTTGCAAGTCCGCAAGCATTAGTCGCTTTCGCACTAGGACTTACATTGTTTGTGATTACTTTAGGTTTGAACATTGTTGCACTTTACATCGTGCGTAAATACCGTGAGCAATACGACTAATGAGTACTTCTAATCCTAATACTCTCGAGACAGTTGATTCAGCAACAGCTGAGCAGCTTAGAGAAAAGCGTAAGAAGACTATTCAGAATTCTTTAGCTAAACGTCATCGTAAAGAAAAGACGTTCCGTTTCTTCGGTTTTTCAGCAGTGATTGCTGGCTTATTCTTCGTAGTATTGCTATTCGGTAGTATTTTAGCGAAAGGCTTGCCTGCTTTTTGGCAAAGTAGCATGAATTTGCCAATCTATTTCGATCCAAAGATTGTTGAGGTTGGTCCAAAGCCTGTACTGGCTGAAGGTGAGAATCCAGCTCAGTATGAAGAACGGTTTATTGAGTGGCAGACTGAAGTTGGCATGGTGGATTGGGATGCATTGATCATCAATGCCATGATCAAACAAGATCCTCAACTTGAAGCCCAACGTGATGATTTAAGCTATATCTATACGAGCTCTGAAGCATATCGTATCCGTGATATGGTGATGAATGATCCAAGCTTGGTTGGTAAAACAGTGGACGTAAAAGTCCTTGCTGATGCAAATATTGATGTGTGGCTTGCAGGTAATATTGATCGTTCTTTGCCAGATGAACAGCAACAACTTAGTCCCGAGATTCGTCAAATTGCTGATGAACTCAAGGCTAAAGGTGTCATCGAAAATTCATTTAACACGAATATTTTCACGAGTCCTGACTCTCGTAGTTCACCAGCGACATCTGGTTTAGCTGGTGCATTCATGGGCTCATTGTTCATGATGTTGATTGTGATCTTTATTTCGATTCCAATCGGCGTTGCATCTGCGATCTATCTTGAAGAGTTCGCGCCAAAGAACTGGATTACAGATATTGTAGAAGTCAACATCAATAATTTGGCTGCTGTTCCATCGATTGTATTCGGTTTGCTTGGTGCTGCAATTTTTATTGGTTGGATGCATTTACCATTGTCTGCCCCTTTGGTAGGTGGTCTTGTGTTAAGTTTAATGACATTGCCAACGGTGATTATTACGACACGAGCTTCTTTAAAAGCCGTTCCTCCTTCGATTCGCCAAGCTGCATTAGGATTGGGTGCATCAAGACTGCAAACTGTTTTTCATCACGTCCTGCCTTTGGCATTACCAGGTATTTTAACAGGTGCGATTATTGGTGTGGCTCAAGCATTGGGTGAGACTGCGCCGTTGTTGTTGATTGGTATGAGTGCTTTTGTAGCCAGTATTCCAGCAAGCCCATTCGATCAATCTACAGCGCTGCCTGTACAGATTTTCTTGTGGCAGGGTAATGAACTTCGTAACTTCTTTGAAGGTCGTACTGCTGCAGCCATTATTGTTCTCCTTGCGATGATGATTAGCTTAAATAGTTTAGCGATCTGGTTACGTAAGAAATTTGAAGTCCGTTGGTAGTCGGAGCAAAATATGAATACAGTAACTTCGCAAGTAACTCAAAATTCCTTAAAAAAGGATCAATCAGTGAATTCAGATCAAACACAATTTACATCTCAAGATGAAAATCAAAAAACGTCAACTTCGTTTGTTTCACAATTTGACACGCAGAGCGAAAATAAAAAAGAAGCAAAATCGGATGTTGTAAAATTGAGCACAACTGATGTTCACGTTTATTACGGTGAATCTGAAGCGATTAAAGGCATTGATCTTAATATTTACCAAAATGAAGTGATTGCTTTTATTGGTCCATCTGGATGTGGTAAGTCAACATTCCTACGTACTTTAAATCGTATGAACGACACGATAGATAGTTGTCGGGTAACGGGTAAAGTCATGTTGGATAATCAAGACATTTATGATCCTAATCTCGACGTAGTACTACTTCGTGCGCAAGTGGGTATGGTGTTCCAAAAGCCAAACCCATTCCCAAAATCAATTTTTGAAAACGTTGCATACGGACCTAAACTCCATGGTTTAGCACGTGACAAATATGATTTAGAAGAGATCGTTGAAAATAGTTTACGTAAAGCGGGCTTGTGGGATGAAGTTAAGGATCGTTTGAATCAGCCTGGAACTGGTTTATCAGGCGGTCAACAGCAACGTCTATGTATTGCTCGAACTATTGCAGTTTCGCCAGAAGTGATTTTAATGGACGAACCTTGTTCAGCACTTGACCCAATTGCGACGGCTAAAGTTGAAGAGTTAATCGCTGAGCTTTCAACACAATATACTATTGCAATCGTTACGCACTCAATGCAACAAGCTGCACGTGTATCAGACCGTACTGCCTATTTCCATTTAGGTGATTTGATTGAAGTGAATTCGACAGAAAAAGTATTTACTCAACCTGATCACCAATTGACTGAGGCATATATTACGGGTCGATTTGGTTGATTAAAAATTTAGAAACATAAATAAAAAGAGTCTTCGGGCTCTTTTTTATTACAAAAATCTGTGGATGTAATAAGGTTATTCTCTAAAATGGAATCCTTAATAAACTGATATCCACATGACAATGAAAAAAATACTTTGTTTAACAGCATTAATGACCAGTATTTTTATGTTGAGTGCTTGCTCACATACACCAAATCAAAATCAACAAGTAACCACGCAAATCAATACTTCGAATTTGATCGAACAACGTCTCATGAGTCATCTTAGTGCCTTAGAAGATATTGCAGCAGCTCATGGCGGTAATCGCGCAGTTGGAACGGATGGTGGTAAGGCAACTGCAACCTATATTATTGTAGAGGCAAAAAAAGCTGGTTTGCACGCTCAGATGTTGCCGTTTGAAAATCGCAATAAGATTGTAGGTCAGAATATTATTATCGAAATCAAAGGTAAAAATCCTGATTTAGCTACGATAATCGGTGCGCATTATGATTCTGTGACCACAGGGCCTGGGATCAATGATAATGGTACAGGTGTAGCCGTTCTATTAGAGCTATTACAACATTATTCAAAATCTGAAAATCATCCTCAAAATACAATTTACCTTGCATTTTGGGATTCTGAAGAAGATGGTATCGGAGGTTCGCAAGATTTTGTTGCTAAAATGACACCTGAACAGCTGAAGGGAATAAAGGCTTATATCAATGTTGATATGGTCGGTACAAAAAATCCGAATATTTTGGTTGCTGATGTAGATAAATCTTCATTAAAAGATTTAGAAGCCCAGTTTAAGTTTGCTGGATTATCTGAATCTGACTATAAACCAATGATTGATGGCTTAAAGTCTTTACCTAGTCATCAAGGGGATACTGCGCTTGAAGAACATTTAAAATCATTCTTTAAAGCAAAGAACTTAACAATAAAAGAAGACATCACCACTTTAACAGCAAGCGACACAGCACCATTTCTAGGAAAAGTGCCGGTCACATCGATCATTTTATTTAATGAACAAGAACGTCCAGGTGCAAACGAGGGCGAAATAATTTTAGATTTTGCTCCATGTTATCACCAAGCTTGTGATAGCAAGGATTTAGTTGATCCAAAATCTATGATTATGGCTCTAGAGGCGATTCAACATCTGTTAAAAGTCACCAACACTCAATAGTTGAGATGACTGAAGAATTATTTAGGTGTATCTCATTTGAATTGCATTATAGGGTGCAATTCAATTTTTTTTACTGAATAAAAAAGATTTATTCGTAAACTCGATCGAAAATATGTCTTAAAGCAGTTTTGCTATCTAGCTGAATTTTGCAATACACAGTAGAATATGCGCTCTCTTCAAGTCACATTGTGGCATGGTTCAAAAGACCATCCCGTGGAGCCAAAATCAGCATGTTTATCGTGGCCGGTGCACCAGCACACTCTTCTTTTAAGCAAACGCAACTATTAACTCGTTTACAGTCAATTAGTTCGGTTCAATCAATAGAAAGTCAATGGGTTTATTTATTCGACCAAGCGCTCAACGAGCAACAACAGCAATCCGCTTTACAGCTTCTAAATGATGGTGCGTCATTTGAATTACGCCAAGCAGCCACAGATGAGATTCAAATCTTAGTCACTCCACGCGTAGGCACAATTTCGCCGTGGTCTTCAAAAGCGACCGATATTTTCGCGAACTGCAACACACCGGTTCATCGTCTTGAACGCGGTGTTTTGTTTACTTTGAAGGGTGTAAAAGACGTTTCAAATGAAATTAAGCAAATTCTGCATGACCGAATGACAGAAAGTGTTTTCAATCAAATTGACGATGCTGCTGCTTTATTCACTGAAACTGAGCCAAAACCGCTGAACTCGATTGATATTCTAGGTCAAGGTAAAGAAGCGCTCGTAAAAGCAAACTCTGAATTTGGTTTTGCTTTATCGGATGAAGAAATTGATTACTTAACTGATGCATTTATCAAGTTAGGTCGCAATCCGCATGACATTGAACTCATGATGTTTGCACAAGCGAACTCTGAGCATTGTCGTCATAAAATCTTTGGTTCAGAATGGACAATTGATGGTGAAGTCCAACCATTGTCATTGTTCCAAATGATTAAAAATACCTACAAAGAATCACCTACAGATGTATTGTCAGCATATAAAGACAATGCTTCAGTGATTGTTGGTTTTGATACGCAACGTTTTTATCCAAAAAAAGATGAAAATGGTCATTATGTTTATAAATACAAGAGCCAAGCTGCCCACATCTTAATGAAAGTGGAAACCCACAACCATCCTACAGCGATTGCACCATTTGCAGGTGCGGCAACAGGTTCGGGCGGTGAAATCCGTGATGAAGGTGCAACAGGTCGTGGTGGTAAGCCAAAAGCAGGCTTAACAGGTTTCACTACATCTAACTTGAATATTCCAGGCTTTGAACAGCCATGGGAAGAAAACTACGGTAAACCATCTCGTATGGCATCTCCACTTCAAATTATGATTGAAGGTCCATTGGGTGGTGCTGCATTTAACAACGAATTTGGTCGTCCTGCGTTAAATGGTTACTTCCGTACATTTGAGCAAAATGTAAATGGTGATGTAAAAGGTTTCCATAAGCCAATTATGATTGCTGGTGGTTACGGTAACATCCGTCCTGACCACGTTGAAAAAGATGCGATCCAACCGGGCGATTTATTGATCGTGCTTGGTGGTCCTGCAATGCTCATCGGTCTTGGTGGTGGCGCTGCTTCTTCTGTAGATAGCGGTACAATGGGCGAAAGCTTAGACTTTGCTTCTGTACAACGTGAAAACCCAGAAATGGAACGCCGTTGCCAAGAAGTCATTGATACTTGCTGGCGTATGGAAGACCACAACCCAATCGTGTCTGTACATGACGTAGGTGCTGGTGGTATTTCAAATGCGATGCCTGAACTGGTAAATGACCACGAATTAGGTGCAAAGCTTGATCTTCGTAAAGTACCATCATTGGAGCCAGGTATGGCGCCAATGGAAATTTGGTCAAATGAAGCGCAAGAGCGTTATGTATTGGCGATCCGTCCATCTTCATTAGAATTATTTGAATCAATCTGTGCGCGTGAACGTTGTCCGTTTGCCGTATTAGGTGAAGCGACTGAAGCGCGTCATTTAACGGTTGAAGATCCATTGTTTGGTAACAACCCAGTTGATGTACCAATGCAAGTGATCTTAGGTGGTACGCCACGTATGAGCCGCGCGTATGACTGTATCGAACGTCACGGTGATGACTTTGATGCTGCACAAGTGACTGATCTTAAAGATGCGATTTACCGTGTGATTAAGAACCCAACAGTTGCGTCTAAATCATTCTTAATTACCATTGGTGACCGTTCAATTACAGGTATGGTTGCACGTGACCAAATGGTTGGTCCATGGCAAGTGCCTGTAGCAGATGCTGCGGTAACAACAACAAGTTTAGTGGGCTACACAGGCGAAGCAATGGCAATGGGTGAACGTCCACCTGTAGCATTGTTAAATCCTGCGGCATCTGCACGTTTAGCAGTGGCTGAGTCAATCACCAACATCATGTCTGCAAAAATCGAGAAAATCAGCGACATTAAATTGTCTGCGAATTGGATGGCTGCAGCAGGTCAAGTAGGCGAAGACCAAGCATTATTTGAAGGTGTAAAAGCCATCGGTATGGAAATGTGTCCTGCGCTTGGCATCGCAATTCCTGTAGGTAAAGATTCTTTATCGATGCGTACGACTTGGAATGACGAAGGTGAAGATAAGTCTGTAACTTCTCCAATGTCAGGTGTGATCACAGCATTTGCACCGGTGACTGATGTGCGTAAGACATTAACACCAGAATTGAAAAACTTAGATTCAGTACTTGTACGTATTGATTTGTCTAAAGGTCAATTCCGTCTAGGTGGTTCGATCCTTGCGCAAGTGTATAAAGCAATTGGTTCGGTTACACCAGATGTAGATAGCTTCGATGACTTCAAAGCATTCTTTGAATTGGTACAAGATTGGAATAACCGTGGTTTAATTAAAGCTTACCATGACATCGGTGATGGTGGTTTAATCGCAACTGTTGCAGAGATGATGTTCGCTTCACGCTTAGGTGTGGCATTAGAAGATCAATCTGTAGCAAGCTTATTTGCTGAAGAAATTGGTGCAGTATTACAAATTGCTAAAGCTGATTGGGATGCACTACAGACTGAAGTTTCAGCATCAAGCTTAAAAGATGCGATCAGTGTCGTTGGTACAGTGAATACTACTGATACGCTAACGATTAATGGTTTAACGCTAGATCGTGTTGAACTGCAACAAGCGTGGACTGAAGTGTCACATCAGATTCAACGTTTACGTGACAACGTGGAAACTGCAGATCAAGAATATAGTCTAATTGCGAATAAAGATCATAAAGGTCTTATTGCAAAAGCGACATTCGATTTGAATGAAGAAATTGAAGCACCGTATATCAATACACGTCGTCCGAATATGGCAATCTTGCGTGAGCAGGGTGTAAATGGTCATGTGGAGATGGCAGCTGCATTCGACAAAGTTGGTTTCAATACGATTGATGTCCATATGAGTGACCTACTCGCTGGTCGTGTAAGCCTTGATGAATTTGAAGGTTTAGTGGCATGTGGTGGTTTCTCTTACGGTGACGTTTTAGGCGCTGGTGGTGGTTGGGCGAAATCAGTATTGTTCAATCCTAAACTTCGTGATCAATTTGAGAAATTCTTTAACCGTCAAGAAACATTCTCACTCGGTATCTGTAACGGTTGCCAAATGTTGTCTCAATTGGCTCCACTCATTCCAGGTGCTGAAAACTGGCCACGTTTCCATCGTAACGTATCAGAAATGTTTGAAGCGCGAGCTGTAAACGTTCGTGTTGAAAAATCTAAATCTGTACTGTTAGAAGGTATGGAAGGTTCGATTTTACCAATTGCTGTGGCGCATGGTGAAGGTCGCGTTGTTGCAGCGGACAGCTCTATTGCTGCATTGAATGCGGGTAATCAAGTGACTTTACGTTATGTTGATAGCCAAGGTAATCCAACTCAACATTACCCATTGAACCCGAACGGCTCACCTGAAGCAATTACAGGTGTGACTTCAACTGATGGTCGTGCAACGATTATGATGCCTCATCCAGAGCGTAACTTCCGTGCGGTTCAACATTCTTGGAAACCTGAAGATTGGGATCAAGATGGTGCATGGTTACGTATGTTCCGTAATGCTCGTAAATTTATTGGTTAAGCTGTAAAAAGATTTTAAAAGTCACCTTAGGGTGGCTTTTTTTATATACTGAAATTTAGGTGTGGATAACATATTAAAATGAAGTATTGCATATTTTTAGGTTTGATCAGTGTAGTCCTATCAGGCTGCTATCCTGTTTATAAAACCATTCGTTTACCTTTTGATGCTCATATTGTGGATGAAAATGGGAAAAGAGTAGAAGGTGCAGATGTTCTACTCATTACGGAACAGCATCCTGCTAAAGTACCCCTCAAGTTTGTTCTTATTCAAACTGATGCCGAGGGTATAGCTATTTTTAAAAGTGTAAAAGAATGGAAAATGGAGAATTTAATCATTCATGGTATACAAAATTACAGTTGGTCGATGTGCGTTTCTAAAGCGGGTTATGGAACTGTTGATAATATTGCACTGAGTGATTTTCCTAGTCAAAAGATCAATGTTGTTTTAAAGAAGACGGAATATGTAAGTGAGGATTGCTCGAGTTGGCTGAAAGAGTAGATTTGTTTTTTATTACAATTAAAAATTGGTTTGTTTTTTGCTTTTATATTAGTGTGAAAGAAAAGTTTATTTATTGCACAATTTAGATGCATCTATGCATAGATGCCAAGAATGACAATGCTGCTGTTGTAACACTAATCAATGAGGTGGTGATATGAATAAAGCGTTAGTAATGACCAATAAAGTAGAGTCACGTCAAAAAGGTTGGAAGCTATTTTTCTTCATTGCAGGTCTACAAATTTTGTTTTTAATCGCAGGATATCTAATTTCTATCCAGTAATATAAAAATGCTTGAAAATTCTTTTATTCTTTATGTAAAAGTTTAATGATATATAGAATAAGCTTTAAAGGTTGAATAGGAGCTTTTAAAAAAGTTAACCAAAATCATGGGTTTCACATTTACAAATTAATAGGCTATTGAACTTGGCCAATTAATACATGAAGCTTATTGTAAATTTTTACAAAACAGTAAAAGTAATTTAATTAAAAAATAATAAACTTAAATTTGTTTTTATTTAGGAGAATACAATGAAAAATATTATTTTTATAACAATGATTGCTGTATTGGGCTTAACAGCATGTGATCAAAAGTCAAAAAATGTTGAAATAAAAAATGACATACAGAAGACACAAGATATCGTGGTTGGTGATGAAATTATCGCTAGCAATATGATGCAAAATAAAAATTTACGAATACTTGCAGAAAATACAAACTTATCGAAAGACAATACATATTATTATCAGCTTACTCTTGAAAATCAGGGCAATCAGCCGATTACTATCCGTTCTGATCAAATTAAGCTAGTGGACTCTAAAGGTACTGAACACAAAGTTGGATTGATTGATCGTGAGTTAACTGAGCCACTTGATCCTAAGAAAAAAATTGTAGGGATTGTCGCATTTGAGAATGTAAAAATTGGTACTCCGAAATTTATTAAGTTAGTCGATTAGAAATACATATAAAAGCCGAGAAGAACTCGGCTTTTATAAAAATTGATGTGCATAATGTTTAACAAAATCGTCTTTGAAAATTTTAAACGATTAATTGCACATGTCTAAGAACTGCTTTCAATGTACTTTCATAATCAAAAGCATCGTTGGTACTGTCTTGATAACGCCAAGCAACATAGCCATCTGGACGTACTAAAACAGCACCAGACTCATGAATTTCAGACTTCGCATTCCATGTACCATAGACATCACGATAATCTCTTGAACCGATTTGAATAACATCTAAATACCCAAGATTAAGTTTTTCAGCAGCTTGTTTCCAGCCTTTGCCTGAGAGGCCTGTGAGTAAGGTAAAATGACCTTTGCCCGTAATATCTAGAGTTGAAACTTTTTGACCTTTAGCATTGATGAGCCAAGTATGCGGTACTTTTGCTCCAGGGCGTGTAGTGGCTTGTAGGTAAAGTTGATCATCTTGTTTAAATACTTCAGGTTCTGATTCAGAGATGACAGCATTTGAGCTATAACGCTGATTCAGTTCAACACCTTGAGCATTAAATTCAAAATTTTTAATTGCTAATGCATTGTAGAGTTTTGTACGTATTTCAGCGCCTTGTTCATTTTCAGCAAAAATACGCTCCAGCATTTGCTTTTGGGTTGTTACACCTTGATCAAAACCAAAAACTTCTTTGAGGTGTTTATAATCAAATCGTGATTGGTTGGCACGTGCAACAATTTGCTTACCTACAGGCGCACGTTCAACGGTATAAGAATCGAGAAGCGTAGGTTGAGACCAACCTTTAACTGCATATGCAAGTTTCCAACCGAGGTTAAAGGCATCCTGCATGCAGGTATTTGAGCCTAAACCACTTGATGGTGGATGACGATGTACGGCATCGCCACCACAGAACACGCGACCTTTCGAATATTCAGTTGCCCATGTTTGGTTCACGTACCAATAAGACAATTTTTGAATTTCGACATCTTCTACATGCTCACCAACGAAGGCATCAAGGCGTGCGCGAACTTGTTCTTCAGTCACTTGAGGCTCACCTTTAGAAATATCGAAGCCCCAACCCATAATCCACTCATTCCATGGGGTGATAGCACGCAATAGCCCCATACCTAAATCACCAAAACTGGCTTCAGGATTGACAATCCATTGCAAAATCGCAGGACGGTGCTGAACGTATTTAGACAAATCTGCCTTGAAGGTTACATAGACTGTACCAGCCCGTGCCATCACGCCTTCAAGGGGTAATCCAAGCTGTTCAACGACTTTTGAACGTGCACCATCCATTCCCACCAAGTATTTGGCGCGTAAATTGAATTCGGTATTGGTTATCCGATTGAGGAAAGTCGCAGTCACACCGTGTTCATCTTGTACGTGAGATAAATATTCAGTATTGAAGTTAAAAATAGCGCCTCGCTCAGCCGCATTTTTAACGAGTAGCGCTTCCATTTTAGGTTGGATAAGATCTACTAAAGGGCATGGACTTCCTTTGATATAATCGCCATGACGTTCATCGCCTGTGCCCCAAGCACTGATACGGGCAATTTCTTCGCCGACTAAACTGGTTGTGATCAGGCTTTCACCCATGTGTTCCCAAGGTGTTGCGATTTCCTTCACCTGTTCTTCGATACCTAAATCACGGAGGACTTCCATGGCACGTTGATTAGTAATATGTGCACGAGGACTGTTGGCTAACCAATTAAACTGGGTAAACAATTGAACTTTGACGCCATAATTGGCAAGGGCAAGCCCCAGAGTTGAACCAGCAGGACCAGTACCAATGACAAGAACATCAGTGTCAAAATGTTGAGACATGCTTTTTCCTAAATGAATTGAATACATGGGGAGAGTTTTTGAATTGAGTCAGTCTAGAAAAAAAGTGCAGTGATCTATAGTCGTATTCATATAAACTATCGATCTATATAAAATTCAAAGTAATGAACGTGCACTTATGCACGATGGGCTGATTGAGATATGGAATTACGACATTTACGGTATTTTATGACTGTTGCGCAAGAGCAAAGCTTTACTAAAGCTGCCGAAAAGCTCTATACCGCACAACCATCACTCAGTCAGCAAATTAAAGATCTTGAACACGAAGTCGGTGTTACTTTATTTGATCGGACCACTCGTAAAGTCAAACTGACTGATGAGGGGGAAGCATTTTTAAAATACGCAGCTTTGACGCTGGACAATGCCAAGCAAGCTGTAGCTGCAGCTAGACAGGTCGCTCAGCAAAAGAATAATCAGATTCACATTGGATTTTTGAATGTGGCTGAACTGAAACTGATGCCTAGCATTCTGGCGCAGTTAAGAAAGAATATTCCTAATCTTAAAATTCATTTACACAGTTTGACTTGTACTGAGCAAATACAAAAACTTAGAAATGCTGAACTTGATATATGTTTTACTCGATACAAAATGGATCATTCAGATTATGAAGATATCCATATTTTGACAGAACAAATTTATTTGGTGGCTGCAGACAATCTTCATCCTTCAGAACGGACATTGAAACTACAAGAATTAAAAAATTCATCAGTCATTATGTGTGAACAAAATGCTTCACCAATATTCTATGACAAATTAAATGTTTTAGTTCCCTTCGAAAAGATGGATGATCAAATGCTGTGGGTGACTAATGTATTACAGCATATCAATCTGATTAATTTGGGAATGGGCTTTAGTTTTGCTCCCGAATACCTCCTGAAGTTTTTAAATCATAATATCAAAATTGTTAAAACAGATGAGCAATTACCACAGCTTGGTCTATATGCGAATTATCATCGTCATTCAAACAATATTGCATTGAAAATGATTACTGAAGCCCTTATGCAAATGACAACAGAGCGGAAAAGCGCGGAAGAGGTCATTAATGCTTAAACTGATCTATTTTGTACCAGAATCACATCTAGAGTTGACGAAACAGGCAGTATTTGAAGCAGGTGCAGGCGGAATTGGTGATTATGAGCAATGCGCTTGGCAGGTCAAGGGCTTAGGTCAATTTAAACCTGTCAATGCGGCTCAACCTTTTATAGGTCAAGTTGGAGAGCTTGAACAAGTTGAAGAATGGCGTGTAGAAACTATTGTGCCTGAAGATAAAGCCATAGAAGTGGCACGTGCATTAAAAGCCAGTCATCCTTATGAAGAACCAGCTTTTGAATTCTTACACATTATTTCTATTGACCCATGATCGGTTGAATTTTGTATGCGCTGACGATACGAGGATGGAGATTCTCCTGTCCAATATTTGAAGGCTCGAGAAAAGGCTGATGGCTCTGAAAACCCTGTTAAATAGACAATTTCATCATGTTTGAGTGCGGTTTTCGCTAGTAACTGACGAGCAAGTTTTTGTCTGAATGACGTTAGAACATTCTCGTAATTCGTTCCAATATCTTTGAGTGAAATTTGGATTTTACGCGGGGAGAGTTTAAGAATTCTTGCGATATCTTCTAGAGCGAATTGTCTTAATTTTAGTTGTTCGCCTAAAGCCTCTTCAATTTGAATGACTAGTTCATGTTTATCTACAAGTTCAATGTGCTTCTCAATGATAGCTTGATGTAACAGAAATAAATCAGGCTGAGCAGACGGAGAGGCATATTCTAGAATTTCTGCTTTGAATTTTATACAACCATAAGGCTGATTAAAATAAACTGGGCAATGCCATAGCTCATGATATAAGTCCTGAAATTCTGTATTGTCGTAGCTGAGCCAAATTTCTTGTGCTTGAAATTTTCCCTGACTGATATAATCAAAAAAAGATAAAACAATGGTAATCGTACATTCTAAATAATGACGGACAGGGTGATGAAAACCTTTTAGGGTAACGGTGTCATCTTCTATGTGAAGTTCAATATCCAATCCTGTAGTGAAATATTGATAGTATTTCATTGCTATTTTTAATGCATCGCCAAAATTTGCACTACTTAAAAAAATGTATTCAAAAAGTTGACCACGAAAAGTGGGGAGATGGTGACCGACAGTTAAACCAATATTGGAATTTTGTGTAATAACTTCTGTGAGTTCCCAGAATTTTTTTTGAACACGATTGTCATATCTTAAATCGCGTTGAGGATAGTCGATTGGATGTTGTAACGCATTTAATTGCGAAAATATTAAATCCACATCAACGCCCATATTTTGCAGTGTCTCGTATACCATGCTTGGAAAAATACCAGCATCAGTTCTGATTTTACTTTTTCTTGCGCTCATACCGATATTCAAGACTCAAGTCATGCATTGGAAAAACTAAGGATGCTCTATCCTCAGTTTAAAATGCTGAAATTATAATGTTGAAATGAGTTTAGAAATAATTTGAATGAATGAACATGTCTTTAAATGTCAAAGCCCCATCTCATGAGGCTTAATTATTGAAAGTTTATTTTGAAGCGCTTAATTGCTTATAGGATCAATATACTCAATATAACCTCGACCCTGAATATGCTGACCTTTGAATTGACCTGAATATTGGTAACTACCTGCATAACCGCCAGCCATACCATATTTAAAGTCGCCATTAGCCTTGCCATAAATAGAAATCAGAAGATTGCCTTGATCATCATTGACTTGCCATTCAAAGACTCGAGGTAAACGCATTTTAATGCCATTTGGTGTAGTTACAGGTTCAGGCTCATATTCATGCACCACAGATTCAAGCCCTCGTTCGTATATTCCTCCATGATGATCTACAGAACGAACATAAACACGACTTTGCAAAACTAAGCCCATTGGACCATGAGTGTCCACAAATAAGACTTGAGTGTGGTTATTAATATTTAAGATTTGATAAGTAAAAAATCGAATGGGAATGTTGATATTGACACCACGTGCATATTCGAAGGTGCATAGACCTTGAACTTGAGTTTTCTGTCCATCGATTTCTAAATATCCTTGGTACTCACAAAGCAGTGACCAATGTTCATACATGCTTCCGGCGAGTTTAACGAAATGTGCGATTTTATCAGTCGCTTTTAATTTAATTTCATAATTGAAAGCATGACCTTGGCGAGTTGCTTTAATGTCTGGGTAGTTAACCTCTATAACTAAGTCATTACCGAATTTGAGATATTGACCATTAGTCGCCAGTAAACATTCATGCTGTATACTATATCCAGAAAATAAATTAGGCTGCGTTGCAGCAGTACCAATTAATAGATTTGCGGTATCTAAATCTGAAGTTTTTATTAAATGAGAATTTCTGAATATTTTAACGAGAGGTTGTCCTGCAACCACAATCATATTTAAGAAGTTGAATGGGGCAGGTAGATTGGGAATCATGATCCCGTAGTGTACACAGGTATATTTTCCGAGAGGTGTGTGGATCGCAGTGTTTGCATCAAAAGCTTGACCATTTACTAGAGCTGAAATGATCTATATGTTTAACAATGCTTGAGGGAAGTTTAATTTTCATCTTATTCTCAATTAATATTTTGGCTTAAAATCATTTTTGGAAAAATACAATCAAAAATATAAATCGAGATAAAAGAAAAAAATTGACACTACAAACAGTAAGCAATTGTTTGAAGTGTCAACACGAAAAATAAGTCATCAAAAATGTGTGATATTACATTTAAACTTTTTGAATAAATAAGTCTCGATCGAAACGATATTGTGGGAAGAACACACCATCTTCAGCACGCTCTCCCGCACCAATGACCATAATTGGAAACTCTTTAGCATTTAGCCCCAATGTTTTACATACTAAAGGTTCGTCAAAACCTTCCATCATACAACTGTCGAATCCATAAGCTCTGAGCGCGAGTACAAGATTTTCGCAGGCTAAAGCTGTTGTCTTCGCTGCCCAAAGTTTGGCATCCGCAGGTGTAAAAGCGGTAACAGGCATTTGTTTGTCAAAAGTACGTGCTACTTTGAAAGTTACTTTCTTAAAGTTACCAATTGCATTTAAGTAACCCGTTTTATAATTCAGTGGAATATAGGTGTAATATTTTTTGACGAGTGGAGGAATCTCAGGAAATGGAAATTCTTGAATATTCAGCTTTGCCATTTCATTAATTCGATCTGTACGTGCGACACAGACAATCAATTCAGCCGCTGTGCGCGCAGCCCATTGATTTAGACACGCTTTTACAATCTTTTGTTTCTTTTCAGGATTTTGGACAACATAAAAAGTCCAAGGTTGTAAGTTAGATGAATTAGGGGCCAAGAGTGCTAAATCTAAACATTGATCGAGGATATCAGACGGTATAGGTTTTCCTGTAAACTTCCGAACAGATCGACGACTGGTCACGACCTTTTTGAAATTTTCAACATCAATGCCTTGTGGTGCAGGTTCGTAGTAGCGTTTTTTTTCAGTCGTCATGATCCATTCCTTAGATAGAGAGTATTCACCGAGTCGTGAGACTCGGATCTTTTAGCTTAATTAAATTGTGTGAAATCAGGTTTACGTTTTTGCATAAAAGCTTGTACAGCTTCCATCATTTCTGGAGAACCGACGCGCCCCATAAAGATTACTGCTTCATGATCAATCCAGGACACGATCTCATTAACATCATGTTTCATTAAGGCTTTAGATTGCACGAGAGAAGCAAGTGGTAGTGAAGCCAGTTGAGTGGCTTTTTGAGCGGCAGTTGCATAAACGTCAGATTCAATACTGTTGATCAAGTTTGCAGCCAATGCTTTTTCACTGTCGAATTTATCAGCAGTTAATAAAAGTTCTGCTGCTTTCACATGACCTGCTTGACGTGCTAGTAATTTACTAGATGCGCCTTCAGGTGAAAGACCTAAGCTTACAAATGGAATTTGGAACAAAGCAGTGTTATCTGCATAAACTAAGTCACAATGCAATAAGATCGTTACGCCAATACCAATTGCGACACCACGTACCGCAGCAATCAAGGGTTTAGAAAATTTAGCAGCAGATTTTAAAAGCACAAAAGGAGGACCATCTTCTGGACGAATTTGATCTTTCATCGCCGCAGATTTCATGAAGTCTTGCATATCATTACCAGCACTGAAATCCGCATCTTCGCCACGTAAAATGACCACACGAACAGCTTGATCTTTGTCTGCTTCATCAAGGGCTTTGGCGATCCAGAGGTATAATTCGCCGTATAATGCATTTTTGGCTTTAGGACGATTAATCGCCAAGGTCAGCACACCATCTTCTAATTTTGCATTTAAATGCTCATGAGGTTGTTGAATACAACTTAATGACATCGTACTATCCTTGCTTTCAATTAATATAGATTTTATGAAATCTATTATGTCGTATTCTGGCGAAGAGTGACATAACTGATCAGTTCATAAACGTGACTTGGCGATGAATTATAAATTTGATTATTTGGTTTATATCGGACGTTTTCAGCCTTTTCATTTGGCACATATGGAAACCATTAAAATTGCGCTAACGCATAGCCAGAACGTTATTTTAGCGCTTGGTTCTGCTCAATTAGAGCGGAATATAAAAAATCCATTTTTAGCCATTGAACGTGAACAGATGATTTTGTCTAACTTTTCTCCTGATCAACAGGCAAGAATCAAATTTGTACACGTCATTGATGTTTATAATGATGAAAAATGGCAAAAATTGGTCAAATCTTTAGTGGCGAGTGTAGTACAGCCAAATGATCAAGTTGGCTTAATCGGTCACTTTAAAGATGACTCATCCTATTACCTCAAATTTTTCCCAGAATGGGAGATGTTGGAACTCGATAGTTTAAAAGGTGCAATTTCTGCAACACCACTTCGCGAAGCATACTATCGGGGGGAAATTATGGAAAAAGAACTTCCCCACGGAACCATTCAATTTTTACAAGCGTTTCAAAACTCAGAAATTTACCAACAACTGAAAACTAAATACCAACGTCAAGACAGTACAAGTTTGAGTGCATCAATTGAATGATTGTGTTTAACACAAGAAAACCGAGGGAAATCGTGCGTACTATTACACAAATGAGTTTGGCCACAGTGCTGTTATCTGCTTCTGTTTTTGCTCAAGCGCAAACATGGACACTATCACCTAGCAGTAAGATCAGCTTTGATATCCGATCTGCAGGAATGTCGATTGTAAATGGGCAATTTCAAAAGTATCAATCACAGATGAATTTTGACCCGGCACAGCCTAATCAAGGTTCAGCTAAATTTGTGATGGATGTGAATAGCCTTAAACTGAGCAAAAACTCTTTAAAGGATATGGTCTTTGGTGACAGTTTCTTTCATGCAAGCAAATATAAAACTGTGACCTTTCAAAGTAATCAAATTCGTGCTTTAGGAAATAATAAATACAAATTTGATGGACAACTCACTATGCGTGGTGTGACACGCCCAGTTTCATTTGATACAACTTTAACTCCAAATGCATCGAATCCAAATGTGTTGAATGTACAATCTTCAACAGTCATCAACCGTAGTGATTTCGGTATGCGCAAAGCGATTGGTGGAATTGGCGAAAAAGTGAATATCAAGCTTGAAGGGCAATGGAAAGCCAACTAAATTGAGAAAAAGAAAGCAGTGATTCAATCACTGCTTTTTTAATGTCATAAGTATGTCAGTAATATGTTTGAGTTGTGGGGACTGCTGTTTCCAATGATGCCAATATAGATCAACGTCTTGTGTTGCCTCAGGCAACAAACAAATCAATTGTCCTTGATCGAGTAAGTCTTGAATTTGCAGTTCAGGCACCATGCCATAGCCTAAGCCGAGTTGGATTGCATCGACAAATGACTTAGAAGAGGGGACATAATGATATGGATAACTAGATTGCGGTAATCCAAATTGATTCAGTAGAACCGTTTCATGTAAATGATCTTTATCATTAAAGATGACCGCAGGCGCACGGCGAAAGGAATCTCGATTTAGTCCGTTTTTAAACCATGCTAATTTGAATTCTGGCGTACACACCATTTGATAACGCATCGTGAACAAAAATTCTGAGTGGCAACCTGTCATGGGTTGGGATTCAGCGCTTATACATGCATTTACATAGCCTGATTCCATTAATTGATGCGTATGATCCTGATCATCTATTCGAAGTTGTATTGTGATTTTATGCTCTATTAACTGTTCAGCAATCGCAGGCAAAAGCCAAGTTTCTAATGAATCTGCATTCGTTCCAATGATAATTTTATAAAACTCAGAATTTTGATTTTTTCCCTGAATAAGCTGCAGAACATTTTCTTCTTGACGCTTTTGCCGTAATAAATGTTCAAGCAATATTTCACCTGAATGTGTCACACGACAAGGTCGTTCTCTAAGAATTAATGTTTGACCAATCTGCCGTTCCAATTGTTGGACACGAAGAGTAATTGCAGCCGCAGAGAGACAAAGCTTTTTAGCTGCCAGATCAAAACTTCCAGTTTCCGCCACGGTGATAAACGCGACACAGTCTTTATAATTGAAAATCATGATTTAATAAAACTTAATGAACTTAATATTAATTTAATAATACTCAATTTGAGATTGAATTGTTCATAATCCGCCTAATGATAAATATTAGGTGTTTTATGTCTTTATCCGTACTGTTTAATGGCTTTGTAACGAGTTTAAGTTTGATTATGGCGATAGGCGCTCAGAATGCTTTTGTCCTTAAACAGGGCTTAAAAAAAGAATATGTTCTGTCTATTTGCCTCATTTGCGCCTTTTCAGACTCACTTTTAATTTTGGCTGGTGTATTTGGATTTGGGAAGTTTATCTCAGACCATCCACAAGTGATGACATATGCACAATGGGGTGGGGCTATATTTCTAGTGGTATATGGTTTACATCATTTTTATCAAGCATTTTCGACCAAAAAATCGATGTGTCTTGATCATCATACGGCTGTTTCATGGTTTAAAATTATTCTCATTTGCTTGGCATTTACATGGCTGAATCCTCATGTGTATTTAGATACTGTCGTGCTTGTAGGCGCAATATCGACGCAATTTGAAGATCACTTATTATCGTTTGCCATAGGTGCGATCACGGCATCATGGTTATTTTTCTTTAGTTTGGGTTTTGGTGCGCAATATCTATCAGCTTACTTTCACAATCCCCGCGCATGGCAAGTCTTGGATATTTTGATTGCTTTAATCATGTGGTACATCGCCTATAACTTAATTAGTTAACTAGAAATTAAAGCATGGAGTTGTGCAAAAAACCTTTTAAAAGACAACTTTTATTTTCCAAATGTTTGATCACAGCATCTGTAACTCTAAGAACCACCTCATAATTTTTGGTCATATTTAAAATTTTAATTAATACTGTCTTAGATTATTCATGGCTAGATTCACTGTGCTTCGATCGATAACTTGATATTTATGCTTACTTAAATTTTCAAACTAAGTCGCTCTGAATAAGTTGGACGAGATACTTTTCTAAGGTTGTAATATGATCGAATATAACTGTGAATTAGTTAAAAACAAAAGTAAATATTAATGATAAATTAATTATAAATAAAAATCATTATCATTTAAATTGTGTATGATGTGCCCAAAACCGTATATAAGAGGGCATCCACGTGAAAAGAAATCTATTATTTCTGTCTTTAGTTTCTATACCGTGTTTTGCAGTTGCGCAAGAACCAACACAATTGGCAACCATTGTAGTAAAAGCAGACTCACAAGAAACCGATGTCACAGGTAAACTGAAAAAAAAAGCTACACTGAATATTTTAGGTGAAAAGGATGTGTTAGACACGCCGTTTACCATCCGTAACTACAGCGATCAAGCCATTCAAGATGCACACGCGCATACCATTATGGATGTCTTAAAGATCGACCCAAGTATTCGTACCACGACCAATAGTGGGCATCTCAATGAAAACTTTAGTATTCGTGGTTTTGGTGTGAATTGGGAAGATTACAATTTAAATGGTACTTATGGCATGGCACCTACGGGGCGTGTGACCACAGATATTCTCAATTCAGTGACGGTGCTCAAAGGACCGAATGCACTTGTTGCAGGGATGGCACCGGGTGGAAGCGTTGGCGGTGTAATCGTTGCAAATACGAAACGTGCAGACAAAGAACTTACCCGTGTCACCGCGAATTTCGAAGAAGAAGGTTTTTATAAATCTGGCTTTGATGTTGCACGCCGCTTTGGTCAAGATCAACAGTTTGGTGCTCGCTTAAGTGCCAATTATGGACAAGGTGAACATGTTGTTGATGGCCTAGAAGATGAAAGTACCTCAGCCGTATTAGCATTAGATTGGACCACTGATAAAGCAAAAGTGAATTTTGATGCTTATGTGACGGATGATAAACGTGAAGGTGGTTCGCCTGCGATGGTTTCATTTGCACAGCTTGGCAAAGTCTTAGATGCACCTGACGGTCGTAGTAACTTTTTCCCGAATATCCATGGTAAACAATCAGCACAATATGTTGGATTGTCAGGTGAATATAAATTACTAGATAATTTAAAAGTCATTGCTGGCGTTGGTACTGCAGAACAAAAATATCAAGGGCATCTTTTTGGTACACGCATGATCGTAATCAATGATGCAGGTGACGCGAACTCTCAATATTATCATGTAAAATTAAAGCAAAATAATACCTCAGCAAACTTAGGTTTAGAGGGTGCATTTAATACTGGATCAATTGAACATAAAATTGGTTTACGTGCAGACTACTTAAATATTGAAACAGTGAAACATAAAGGACAAGGATCTACAGCTGTCCCATTTGTCACCAATCTCTACGATCCAAGCCACGAAGGTCATATGCCAGAGCAGGCGCCTGAAATATTTAAACAGGCCGATAATGATTTCATCAGTTATTCATTCACTGATCAAATTTCAGTGCTTGATAATAAATTACAATTCATTTTAGGTGCACGTTACCAAGATATGGACATCAAAAATCCATTGACTGGCGTTGAATATAGCGAAGATAAAGTCTCACCAAGTTTAGGGATCGTGGTGAAACCTTGGGGTGAAGATATCTCGCTTTATGCAAGTTATGTAGAAGGGTTGTCTCAAGGCAATACTGTAACGACGGAAACAGATGTGAATTTTGGAAAAACATTCGCACCATTCCAAACTAAACAGTATGAGATGGGCGCAAAATATCAACATGGTTCTTGGTTACATACCCTTGCTGCATATCAAATTGAAAAACCAAGTACAATTACAGAGTTTTATGCCACCCCGATCAATGGATCGACTCAGATTACGACAGATGGTGGTGAAACTACCTCAAAAGGACTTGAGTATGGATTCTCAGGCAATGTCACAGATGATGTGATTATTTGGGGTAACTTGGCTTATATTGATGCTGAATATACCAAAGGTATGAGTGGAAAAGTTGAGCTTTCGGGAAATACAGTAGAAGGTCAACCTGAGTTCACAGCAGGGCTTGGCATTGAGTATAAACTCCCGGTGGATGGTTTAAGTGTGAATGCACGTGCTAACTATGTAGATAGCCAATATCTCAACAATACCAATACGCTCGAACTTCCTGACTATACGTTACTCGATATCGGTGCGAAATACACAACCAATCTTGGCGGTGTAGATACGACTTTCCGTGCCAATATTGACAACGTCACAGATGAAAAATATTGGGCGGGTGTATTTAACAGTGGCTTTACCACATTGGGTGCAGGACGTACCTATAAACTTGGCGTAAGCTTTGATTTCTAATCGTAGTTAAAAAGAAGTATAAATAGATGAAACCCACGTCAATCGTGGGTTTTTTTTATTATTTTTGCAAAGCTTTTAAATCTTCAAGCACTTGTTCAGCATGCCCTGCAGCTTTGACTTTACGATATTCTTTAACGAGTTTACCTTGATGAAAAATAAAAGTTGAGCGCTCAATCCCCATCACTTTTTTTCCATACATATTTTTCTCTTTAATCACATCAAAGTGTTGGCAAAGCACTTCTTCTTTATCGCTAATCAAGTCAATTGTTAAAGCTTGCTTTTCGGTGAAGTTTTGATGGGCTTTTACTGAGTCTCTAGAAACACCGAAAATAGTGGTATGAAGCGCATCAAACTGATCTTTCAAACATGAAAAACCAATAGCTTGCGTTGTACACCCAGGTGTTGAATCTTTTGGATAAAAATAAATGATGAGCCAATCTGTATTCAACTCAGTTAAATTCACAGAACCTGTAGTCGTTGGGAATGTTTGATTGGGTAAACTAATCGTTTCCGTTGACATTATAATTTCCTCAAAAGTTGTCACTACATTTATAGGGGAATTCAAAAAAATAGCCACACGAGGTGGCTATCTTATACCTTATACAAGCTGCAATTATTTTTTAGCTTGTGCTGCTTTCATTGCTTCCTCTGTTAACGACTGTAGCTTAGACGTTAACTGTGGGCCGAAGCATGCTTGAAGATCAGTATTCTGTTTCTTCACGATAGCTAAAGTAGAAGGGCTTTTCTTTTGGTTAATCGCACTTTGGATTTCCCATTTTTGAGCATTAGTTAGCTTGCCGTCTGCTTCAATTGCACATGTACAATATTTGCTGACTTCAGCAGCAGAAAGCTTGTTCCCTTTAGCAGTTTCTTCCTTACAAACATTAATCAGTGCAGATTTTACGTTAGTACTTTTGTAGGCTTGCTGCATTTTATTATTCGGCTCATTTGCTTGAGCAGCAGAACCGAAAAGTGCTGCAGCAGAAACAATGGCTGAAAGAATAATGTTTGATTTTAAATTTTTCATATATGGCACCCTGTTATTACGGTATATAACGAGTTGGGTCTTCAACGCCAGCATCTGCAAAACCTTGTTTACGCAAACGACAGCTGTCGCATTTTCCACAAGCTCGTCCTTGGTCATCTGCTTGATAGCATGACACCGTTTGACTGTAGTCTACGCCATGTTCGATGCCTAAGCGAATAATATTTGCTTTGGATAATTGTAGTAAAGGTGTTTCAAATTTAAGAGGTTTTCCTTCCACACCTACTTTTGTCGCTAATCTTGCCAAATTAGCAAATGCTTCAATAAATTCTGGTCGACAATCTGGATAACCTGAATAATCCACCGCATTAATTCCAATTACGATGGCTTCTGCGTCAAACACTTCTGCTGCTGCAAGTGCATAAGACAGGAAAATCGTATTACGTGCTGGAACATAAGTGACAGGGATGCCTTCTTGTTCTTGATCAGGAACATCAATGGAATGATCAGTTAATGCAGAACCACCTAAATTACCCAAATCTATATTAATCACGCGATGTTCAACGCCTGCTTGTTGTGTCAGTTTACGTGCAGCATCCAATTCAGTTGTTGAGCGTTGACCATACATAAAACTTAAAGCGATACATTCATAGCGTGCTTGCGCCCAAGCCAAGCAAGTCGTTGAGTCTAAACCACCTGATAACAATACAATGGCACGAGGGCGCATAGGAGAACTCCAAAAAATTAAAGTAAATAAAAAATGAATTATAACTGATTATATAAAGAATAATGGGGTATAAATTTTTTGAATATATAGATCTGCAGAAGTCACAAAACTAAATGAGATCATTATAAAGAACGTGAAAGTTCGTTTTAGAAGATGAGATAAGATTCTCTTTCGAGTCGAATAAAGTTTAAACAGTTGTTGTTTTTATTTAAATATTAAATATAATTTAACAAATACTTGATTAAAACTTACAAAAATAATTTTACGGAATGAAAATGAATCAAATTAATACTTTAATTTTAACCACTGCTGCGTTGATCAGTACAAATTCTTTTGCATTTGAGGAGCTTTCAGATCAAGAATTGTCAACCTATGCAGCACAAGATGGTATTACGATTAGCCTTTTACCAGGTGGACCCATTCAAGCTGATTTGATTTGGCACGATAACAGTGGATTCGGACCAGATTACAACGAAGGAAACACAAAAGCAGGTGCCTTAATTTTCGGTACTGCGAATGGGCGTAGTAAAAATCCATTATCACTTTCTTCTGGTTCGGCAGATATTAGTATTACTTTAAAAATCGATGCACAAGGAGGGAATAGTACTACAGGGCCTTTCCTGAATTTAGGTGTATTTGTTCCTGAAGATATTATTATTAATACCGGTGATATTTGGGTGGGTAAATCGGGTCAAGTTAGTCCAACAGGACGAGGCTATAGTGACCCCGTTAAAATTATGGATAATATGAAATTTTATGTATCCAACCTCTCAACCAATATTCAGCTCGGTTCAGCACCTCAAGGCAGTCTTTTAAAACTTAATGGAATATTTAAAGATGGTTTACGTTTAGAAGGCTTTAAAGTCCACGATCATGATGGTGGTGGCGCATTTGGAATAGAATTTATTAATTTAAAAAATACTCAACCAGGGCGTTTTGGCATCAATAATCTTGATTTTGATGTTGCAGGTTCGATACGTACAGATGGACTGGAACTCAAAATAAATCGTCTTGGAGATCAAAATGGCTTTAATGCCATGTTATGGGGAGTAGGCGTTGGAGATGCATCATCAATAAATAATAAAATTGGGGATATTTCAATGAAAGGGATTAATTTAAATGGCACGACCATTAAAGTGTCAGCGCACTAAAAGATCATTTTCTCTTAAAAAAACAGCACAAAAAGTGCTGTACTGTTTTTAATTTGAGCTATTTGTTACATTTTAACGACCTGTTTCGTCATTCCAGAGCAACTTATGTAATTGAAGCTGGAAACGAACTGGTAAGTGATCCTCTAAGATCCATTGTGCTAAATCACGCGCAAGTTGCGGTAACTTTGCAGCACCTTTTTCTACAGCAAACGCAGGTGAGAACCAAACTGTACTTACACGCTTGTGCAATTCATATTGATTCACTTGTTGTTTAGACCATTCATAATCTTCACGATTGCATATGACAAATTTAATCTGATCATGTTGAGTTAAATGGTCTAAATTACTCATTAAATTACGTGAGTCTTCACCTGAAGTTGGTGTTTTTAAATCTAAGACTTTAGAAACTCTACGATCCACTTTTGAAACATCTAGCGCTCCACTCGTTTCAAGTGAAACTTCACAGCCTAAATCTGCTAGACGCTCCATGAGCGGTAATGCATTGGGTTGGGCTAATGGTTCACCACCAGTAACACAAATATAAGGTGTTTTAAAATCAAGCGTGGTCTGGATAATATCCTCTAAAGACTGACGTTCACCGCCTTCAAAAGAGTAGGTGGTATCACAATAAGTACAACGCAGTGGACAACCTGTTAAGCGTATAAACACTGTAGGTAAGCCTGAAGTGTTGGCTTCACCTTGTAATGAATAGAAGATCTCCGTAATACGTAACCCCGCAGACGGATCAGAAACAGGAATAGCGGAAGATCGCAAATTACTCATATCGACAAAACCAAACTAAAATAGAGATTATATAAAAGAAAAATCTCTACGATTATTACTAACCGTAGAGATGTGGAGTGTAACTCCAAATACTATAAAGTATAAAAAAATTAGTCAGCGCGTAATAAGTCGTTCAAACTTGTTTTAGCACGAGTCTGAGCATCGACTTTTTTCACGATGATTGCAGCATACAAGCTGTATTTACCGCATTTTGAAGGAAGGCTACCAGAAACAACAACTGAACCTGCTGGAACACGGCCGTAGTGAATTTCACCTGTTTCACGGTCATAAATCTTAGTTGATTGACCAATGTAAACACCCATTGAAATCACTGAGCCTTCTTCAACGATTACACCTTCAACGATTTCAGAACGTGCACCGATAAAACAATTGTCTTCAATGATCGTAGGGTTCGCTTGAAGAGGCTCAAGTACACCGCCAATCCCAACACCACCAGAAAGGTGAACATTTTTACCAATTTGCGCACATGAACCTACAGTCGCCCATGTATCAACCATTGTACCTTCATCAACATAAGCACCAATGTTGACATAAGATGGCATAAGTACAACATTCTTAGCTTGATAAGAACCTTTGCGTGCAACTGCAGGCGGTACAACACGTACACCAGCTGCTTTAAATTGTTCTTCAGTCCAACCTGTAAATTTAGTGTCTACTTTGTCATAGAATTGGAGATCGCATGATTCGATTGGTTTATTATCATTGAGTTTGAATGACAATAGAACAGCTTTTTTTAACCATTGATGAACAACCCATTCACCATCAATCTTTTCAGCAACACGTAATGAACCATTATCTAAGCCAGCAATTGCTTCCTCGACTGCTTGGCGAATTTCAGCAGGGCAATCTGTAGCTGTGAAGTTTGCACGATCTTCAAACGCTTGTTCGATGATTGACGAAAGCTGAGACATAATCTTCTCTTCCAAAAAAAATTTCCAAGATTTTACACTAAATTGATTATAAAAATTACAATTAATCCTGAAAAAATGTCCGACAATAATGACTATTCTTTATAAGTATGTTAATAAAAGTTAATAAAAGACTTAAGTGCAAATTATTTATAAAACAACAACTAAATCAAAATTGTATCAAAAAATAACAAAAAAGCATCAATTTGAATATTAACCAGCTTTGAAATCTCCATTAAGATGCTTCCGAGTCGAACACATTAATGATTAAAGAACAACTCATTTCTTTGAGGAGAAAAAAATGAAAGTGTTAAAATTACTCGCTGTTACAACAGCATTATCTGTTTCAGGCTTCGCTATGGCGGACACTCAAGTTGTACGTACAGGTAATGTATTTGAAGCTAATCAATTAATCCCTACTGGTGTTCGTGCTGAAGTTGGTACAACTGGTTACGGTGGTGCATTACTTTGGACTGCTAACCCATACGTTGGTCTTGCTTTAGGTTACAACGGTGGTGATATCTCTTGGTCTGATGATTTATCAATCAACGGTACTAAGTATGATGCTGAAATGGATAATAATGTAGCTTATTTAAACGCTGAAATTCGTCCTTGGGGTGCGAGCGAAAATCCATGGGCTCAAGGCTTATATATGGCAGCGGGTGTAGGTTATGTTGATACTAAATATGATTTAGACAAACGTGTTGGTACTAACGCTTCTGTAGAAGTGGATGGTTCTCGTTTTAATGGTGGAGCTAATGGTGTAAATATCGCAGGTAAGTTATCTTATGATAATGAAATTGCACCATACGTAGGTTTTGGTTTTGCTCCTAAAATCAACAAAAATATCGGTGTGTTTGGTGAAGTTGGTGCATTTTATACGGGCAACCCGAGTGTTAATCTAGCTTCTGATAATAATGCTTTAATTGGTAGCGATGATCGTACATTAGGTCAAGCTTTACGTGATCAAGAAAGTGATATTGCTAACAAAGACAAATACGAATGGCTTCCAGTCGGTAAAGTGGGTGTGAGCTTCCACTGGTAAGATCCTATTAAAAAAACGAGCTTCGGCTCGTTTTTTTATGCAAGTTAATGCAAATAATAAAGGCGCTTATAGCACCTTTATTATTTGTAGTTTGTTAATCTTCAGGATAAGCCACACGCTTTAACGCTTTGATATCAGCACTAGGTGCACATAGCGAAATAAACTCGTAACCATATCCACGTAACAAATGACCTTTACGTACAGCAATCCAAGTGGTATTCACCCCGAATAAATCAGTATCAATTTGTTTTAAGCGATGATCTCGTTCTGTATCGTAGGCAACATCGTTGACAATCCCGACACCCATACCTAATTCAACATAAGTTTTGATTACATCAGCATCAAGCGCAGACATCACTAAATCAACATCAAGTCCTGAGTCTTCAAAGGCTTTATCAATCTTTGAACGTCCCGTAAAACCACCGTGATAGGTAATAATCGGATACTCTGCCAAATGTTCTAAGCTAATCTCTCGCGCTGCTATTTGAGTAAGTGGATGACCTTGAGGCGTAATAATACTGTGTTTCCAGTTATAAAAAGGAACACTTGCTAAGTTTTCTTCAGTAGTCAGATTCTCAGTAGCAATACCAATATCTGCATCGCCTAAAAGTAACATTTCAGTGATTTCAGTTGGGCTTGCTTGTTGCAAAATCAAATGAACTTTCGGAAATAATTTTTTGAATGAATTTACAATTGGTGGTAATACATATCGCGCTTGAGTATGAGTGGTTGCGATGGTTAATGTACCTTCATCTACACGATTAAAATCATCGGCTAATCTTTTAATATTGTCTGCATCGACCAGCATTCGCTCCACAATACCGAGCAAAGCTTGACCAGGTTCAGTTAACCCTAATAAGCGTTTACCTTTTCGGATAAATAGTTGAACACCTAATTCATCTTCTAAATCTTTAATATGTTTACTTACGCCTGATTGAGACGTGTAAAGGGCAGCGGAAGCTTCCGTTAAATTAAAATTTTGTCTGACGGTTTCTCGAATAATTCTTAATTGTTGAAAGTTCATAGTCTTTGTTACCTTTAAAATGATGGGGCTATATAAAAGCCCCATCTACACATTTTTATGCGTTTTCTTGTGCAAATAAGTGCAATGTATTAGTCGTTAACCAAACCGATTGATTTGGGCGGAATTGATGCAGTTTAGCTTCATCTGGAGTGAGTAGAATTTCGATGAGATTGCCATCTTGACCTTGAAGTTCGGCAACCACTTTTCCTGCAATCCAAACTTCACGTAAGAACGTTGCTTGAATTGCATTGTCTGTAGGTTGAGCGTGAATTTGAAACTCATCTGGTCGAATGAAGGCAATCACTTTACCTTCAGGTGCATCTTTAGCTAAAGGCAGTTGAATGCGATCATTTCCGATCTGTACGATTCCCGCTTGATTATGACCTTCGAACTTATTGGCTTGACCTAAGAAGTCAAATACAAAAGGCGTTGCTGGTTTTTCATAAACTTCACGAGGTGAGCCAATTTGTTCAACATTACCTTTATTCATTACAATGATTTGATCTGCAACTTCAAGCGCTTCTTCTTGATCGTGGGTTACAAAAATCGAGGTGATGTGGAGTTCATCATGTAAAGTTCTCAGCCAGCGACGTAACTCTTTACGAACTTTTGCATCAAGTGCGCCAAATGGCTCATCCAGAAGTAGTACACGAGGTTCAACTGCAAGCGCACGTGCAAGCGCAATACGTTGACGCTGTCCACCTGACAATTGTGCTGGATAACGATCTGCTAAGAATCCTAATTGAACTAAATCAAGTAGTCGTGTAACCCGTTTTTTGATTTCAGATTCTGAAGGGCGTGTTGAACGTGGACGAACACGTAAACCAAAAGCAATATTGTCAAATACTGTCATATGACGGAATAAAGCATAATGTTGGAATACGAAGCCGACTTGACGTTCACGAACATGAACATTTGTTGAGTCTTGACCTTCAAGGATCACTTGACCGCTGTCGGCAGATTCAAGACCAGCAATAATGCGAAGTAAAGTCGTTTTACCGCAGCCTGAAGGTCCTAACAATGCCACGAGTTGACCATCAGGAAAATCTAGGGAGATATTGTTTAGTGCATGGAAAGCACCAAAGTGTTTTTCAATATTTTTAACTTGAATACTCATCGGATACTTCCTTTAAACTGTAGAATCTTCATTACGTTTGCTTAATTTCTCTTGGCGAATTTCGACCCATGTTTTAAGAATCAATGTCACAATCGCCAATAAAGCCAAGAGGGATGAAACAGCAAATGCTGCACTAAAGGTATATTCGTTGTAGAGAATCTCTACATGCAGTGGCAATGTATTGGTCTCTCCACGAATATGACCCGATACTACAGAGACTGCCCCGAATTCACCCATTGCACGTGCGTTACAAAGAATAACCCCGTATATCAAGCCCCATTTAATATTTGGAATCGTGATTTTCCAAAAAGTTTGCCAGCCTGAAGCACCTAAAACGATTGCCGCTTCCTCTTCTTCTGTACCTTGAGCTTCCATCAGGGGGATGAGCTCACGCGCCACAAAAGGAACTGTAATAAAGATGGTTGCTAGTACAATTGCTGGAACGGCATATAGAATCTTAATGTCGTTATCCATCAGCCATCCACCGAACCAACCTTGAGTACCAAACATTAATACCAACATCAGACCTGCGATTACAGGTGATACTGAGAAAGGCATATCGATAATCGTGGTTAATATGGATTTACCACGGAAATTAAATTTCGCAACAGACCAAGCTGCCGCCACACCAAATACTACGTTGAGCGGTACAGCAATTGCAGCTGTCAGTAAGGTGAGCTTTACAGCCGACAATGTATCTGGATGAACTAAAGCTTGCGCATAAACGCCGATACCCTGTTTGAATGCTTCAACAAAAACTAAAATCAAAGGCAGGATTAAGCAACTGAGGAAGAAAATCATGGCAATGACAATGAGTGTATAACGAACCCAAGTCGGTTCACGCGTCGCATCACGAGATTGCAATTTTTCCGCTAAAGCATTGCTATTTGTATTCAAACTCATTGTGCAGTTCTCCCTGTACGACGACTCGCCCATGCTTGTAACAAGTTAATCAAGAACAAGATAGCGAATGAAATAAGGAGCATGACAACGGCGATCGTTGTTGCACCTGCATAGTCATATTCTTCCAATCGAGAAATAATCATTAATGGCGCAATTTCAGTTTCGAAGGGTTGGTTACCTGCGATAAAGATGACCGAACCATATTCACCCACGCCACGGGCAAATGCGAGAGCAAATCCTGTGATTAATGCAGGGAAAAGAATCGGTAAAATCACTTTGGTTACAATTTGTAGTCGATTTGCACCCAATGCTGACGCTGCTTCTTCAAGTTCAGTCTCTAAGTCACTTAGTACAGGTTGTACTGTACGAACCACAAAAGGTAAGCCAATAAATATCAGCGCTAATGTAATCCCAATAGGACTATAAGCAACTTTAATTCCTAAGGGTTCAAGATATTGACCAATCCAGCCTGTCGGAGCATATAAAGATGTTAATGCAATCCCAGCAACAGCTGTTGGTAACGCAAAGGGTAAATCAACCAATGCATCAACAATTCGTTTACCAGGAAAACTATAGCGCACGAGACACCAAGCGAGTAATAGGCCAAATACAACATTAATGAAGGCAGCAATGAGTGCAGCACTGAAACTTAGTTGTAATGATTTTAAGATACGCTCAGAACTTAAAATCTCCCATAAACCTTCCCAGCCAATACCTAAAGACTTAATAAAAACAGCCGACAATGGTATGAGCACAATTAAAGATAAATACGCTAGGGTAAAGCCTAGAGATAGACCAAATCCTGGCAGCACTCGGGATCGCTGCGACATGACTACTCCTCAAATGAGAGAAAAAGCTTACCGTAATCAATAAGCAATTGAATTGAAAAATTTATCAAGAATAAGTGGCGAACTTTAAATTGCAAATTTGTAATACAACTTGCCATTATCAATACTATTGATATAGTTCGACAGCTTTTCATGAATCAAAAAATCGAAGATCTCTGGAAATGGTCCAAATCCTGAATCAACATTAATATGACCGACTTGACCTAAGTTAATCGGTTTTACACCCCATGATTTTGCTAATTTTTTTGCATCCTCAAAACCTAACCACGGATCATTTTCACTGATGAGCATTTTTGTGGGAACGCTAATCTTAATTTGATGAAAGTAAAAACTATAATCAGTCAAACTCAAACGAGCAAAACCATTTTCACCAAAACGACTTGGATTGGCTGGTGCAACTAAAACCAGTTGTTTAACTTTCTGTGCTATTTCTGGGTGCTGATGCAGAGCAGCGACTGACGTTAAACAGCCAAAACTATGTGCAACAATCTGTACGGGTGCATCTATCTGCGAAATTTTTTCTACAAAACGATTGATCCAATCTGAAAGTAAGGGAAAGTTCCAATCATCTTGTTGAACACGTGAGCATGGCATGACTTGACGTTGCAACCATGATTGCCAATGATTTTCATCACTTCCGCCGACGCCGGGTACAATGAGTGTATGTATCATGTCATGCTCCACTGATTATTTTTTTGTGTTATTGGCTTTGGTAATTTGGTCAAAAATACCATTATTCTCAAAATGAGCTTTTTGTACTTTCGCCCAGCCACCAAACTCTTGATCAATTGTGACCAATTTCAGTGGCTTAAATGTTGATGAATATTGTTTTAATACAGCTTGATTACGCGGACGATAGAAATTTTTCGCGGCAATATGTTGTCCCTTAGGTGAGTAAAGGAAATTCAAATAACCTTGCGCCAAATATTTATTGCCTGATTTTTCTGCATTTTTTTCAACGATCGCCACAGGTGGTTCAGCAAGTATAGAAAGTGTTGGCGTCACAATTTCAAATTTACCGGGTTGTTCACGCAGTGCTAAATGAGCTTCATTTTCCCAAGCAAGCAAAACATCGCCAATACCGCGTTCAGCAAAAGTTGTAGTTGAGCCACGAGCACCCGAATCTAAGACCTTGGTTTGTTTATAAATTTGTTGAACAAATTGTTGTGCTTTGGCGTCATTTCCACCTGGTTGGTGTTTAGCCCATGCCCAAGCCGCTAAATAATTCCAACGTGCACCACCTGAGGTCTTAGGGTTTGGCGTAATAATGTCCACACCCGGTTTTACTAAATCACCCCAGTCTTTAATATTTTTTGGATTTCCTTTTTTGACGAGGAAAACAATTGTGGAAGTGTAGGGTGTAGAATTATGTGGGAATTTCTTCTGCCAATCCTTTGGTAATAAATTGGTTTTTTCAGCAATCGCATCAATGTCAGCTGCAAGTGCTAGAGTCACAACATCTGCATTTAAACCATCAATGACTGCACGCGCTTGTTTACCTGAACCGCCATGTGACTGACGAAAGTTGACGTTTTGTCCAGTCCGAGATTTCCAATACGTACCAAATTCTTTATTTACTTCTACGTAGAGTTCACGAGTAGGATCGTAAGAGACGTTTAATAAATCTTTAGCGGAAGCGCTAAGCGAAGCAGCTGAAACAAAAGCTGCGATAACCCCAAGTTTTAATTTAGCTGAAAAGCGCATGGCAACCTCAAAAGAAAATATTCTGTTACATGGCGCTAGAATAAATCTAATCTTTATGCATAAAAAATAATTAAAAATGAATTTTATATGAAAAAAAAAGATTTAGGTGTGTCGTTAAAAAAATGCCGATCATGAATATGATCGGCAAGCCATAAGTTAAAGCTTAAATCTTAATTTATTTATTACTGTTTGCTTTGACAATTTGATCGAATATCCCGCCATTATCAAAATGTTGTTTTTGGACTTTTGTCCAACCTCCAAACTCTTTATCAATCGTGACCAATTTTAAAGGTTTAAATACGGATTGGTATTTTGAAAGTACCGTCGTATTTCGTGGTCGATAAAAGTTTTTGGCAGCAATGGTTTGACCAGCTGGAGAATACAGATAATTCAAATAGGCTTTTGCTACATTGAGGTTGCCATCTTTTTGCGCATTTTTCTCAACAATTGCTACAGGGGGCTCAGCAAGAATGGAAAGTGTTGGTGTAATGATTTCAAATTTTCCAGGTTGTTCACGAAGTGCTAAATGCGCTTCATTCTCCCAAGCCAGGAGTACATCTCCAATGCCACGCTCTGCAAAAGTTGTTGTGGCACCACGTGCACCAGAGTCTAGCACTTTAGTATTTTTATAAATTTGTCGTACAAATTCTTGTGCTTTAGCATCGTTACCGCCGGGTTGGTGTTTTGCCCAAGCCCATGCTGCTAAGTAATTCCAACGCGCACCACCTGACGTCTTAGGGTTTGGCGTAATAATTCCAACATCATTTTTAATCAAGTCTCCCCAGTCTTTGATCCCTTTGGGATTGCCTTTTTTGACTAAAAACACGATGGTTGAGGTATAGGGTGTAGAGTTCTGTGGGAATTTTTTCTGCCAGTCTTTTGGTAATAAATTGGTTTTTTCAGCAATCGCATCAATATCTGCTGCGAGTGCGAGAGTCACGACATCTGCATCTAGGCCATCAATGACCGCACGGGCTTGTTTACCAGATCCACCATGAGATTGTTTAAAATTCAATTCTTGACCAGTCTGCTTTTTCCAATATGCTCCAAACTCTTTATTAAAGTTGTCATAAAGTTCGCGAGTTGGATCATATGAAACATTTAAAAAATCTTTTGCGAGTGTGGAAACAGAAGTGACTGAAAGTAAAGCTGCAATGACCCCAATTTTAAAAGTACGCATCATTATTCCTATGTGTTTGTCATTTTTTGATGATTTGAGCATAGGGAAATTTTTTAAAATAAAAAAATAAGAAGAAATGAAAAAGTTATGATCAAAACAGCTATTCATTTTGTGAGTGACTTTTTACACTATGAGAAAGGAATGAGGTTGCTTGAAATGATCTGTTTAAAAAATGCCAAGCCAATGGATGCAATATCTATTTTGGATCGTGGCTTCCATTATGGGGATGGCTGTTTTACCACGGCAAGAATTCGAAATAATAAAATTGAATTATTTGAACGTCATTTAACAAGATTGAATACGGCCATTGAGCGATTGTCACTTCAAGCTAATCTTGACTATATTTCTGAGTCTATCCAGTATTTACAGCAAGAATATGAGCAATTAAACGGGACGATTAAAATTGTACTGAGTCGAGGCGAGGGGCAACGAGGATACAGTTTACCTCATCATTCAGCAGATCTTTGGTTGTATTATTATCCGCAAAACGTGACTGATCATCACTATGAAGTCATTGAGAGTGGTTTACTTGAGCGAGTAATGGGTTTAACTATGCCACAATTGGTGGGAATTAAATCACTGAATCGGTTAGAACAAGTGTTACTAAAGCAGGAAGCTGATGAGAAGGGTTTTCAAGAAGCCTTAGTTACAGATGTTCAAGGCTATATTGTTGAAGGAATCAGCAGTAACTGCTTTATACGATTGAATGATACGTGGATTTGTCCTGAACTTCGTTATAATGGCGTTCATGGGGTGATGCGTGCTGAAATTTTGGAGCGTATGAATCATTATGGTATAACGTTCCAAAAAAGAGTAATTGATTTGAATGAACTTCTTCACATTCAAAGTGTATTTTATTGTAATGCGCTCCACCCAATGAAAATCGCCTCTTGCCTTGATGATCGTCGATTAGATACACAAGCGTGTATTGATCTTTTTCACCACCTTCAACTTAATCAGATTTAAAGCTTATGTCCTCTCCTCAGAAATCAACAAAGAAAAAGAACAGCAAGACATCCTTTAAACCTAAAGCGCTTTTATTCATTATTGCAGGTCTAATGTTGCTTGCAACCATGATTCTATCTGCAAGTCTATGGAAGGATTATCCTGTAGAGGGTAAAAAGCAAATGCTCGCGATTAATCATGGTGATACTTACTCACAATTTATTGATCGTTTAGCTAAAAATAAGCAAGTTTCATTTCCCATTATTTTAAAGATTTATCAACGATTCATGATTCATGACAGCATGAAAGCTGGAGTCTATGAGGTCAAAGAGGGAATGAGTGTCCGTCAAGTTCTAGACATGATTTCAAATTCTGAAAATGCACAATTGAATCGAATTTTGGTCATTGAGGGTACAACATTTAAGCAGTTAAAAAATGCGCTTAAGAATGATGAATTGGTGACGAAAGAGCTGGTTCATTTGAGCGATGCAGAAATATTAAAGGAATTGAATATTCCATTTTCACATCCAGAAGGATTGTTTGCGCCAAATACTTATTTTTTTGCAAAGGGTGAAACAGATCGTAAAATTTTAACTGATTTGTATCAACATCAGATGAAGGCACTAGATAAAGCCTGGGAAAATCGAGCTTCTGATTTGCCGTATAAAAATAAATATGAAGCGCTCATCATGGCATCAATTATTGAGAAAGAAACCAATGTTGATCATGAGTTAGATAAAGTCTCGGGCGTATTCGTTCGTCGATTAAAAATTGGTATGCGTTTACAAACTGATCCAACCGTCATTTATGGTATGGGCGATCAATATACGGGCAACATTACCCGTAAAGATTTAAGAACGCCAACACCATATAACACGTATACGATTTACGGATTGCCACCAACACCGATCGCATTACCAAGTGATAAAGCGATCGAAGCGGCAATGCATCCAGATCATTCTGACTATATTTATTTTGTGGCGACTGGAAATGGAGGTCACAAATTCAGTACCAATCTAGATGACCATAATCGCGCTGTTCAAGAATATCTTGCTGTGATTCGATCTAAAAAATAAGGGGTAAAATAGACGTGTTTATTAGCTTTGAAGGCACAGAAGGTGTTGGTAAAACGACATTGATTCATAAAATTCGTGACTACTTCCTTGAGCAATCAAAGCAAGTTGTTCTAACTCGTGAACCAGGTGGTACTCCGCTCGCTGAGCAAATTCGTTCCGTACTTCTGACAGTGAATCATGAAGAAAGAATGAGTAATGATACTGAACTATTATTAATGTACGCAGCTCGAGCGCAACATTTGCAACAAGTCATAATGCCTGCACTTGAAAATAGTTCGATCGTGTTATGCGACCGTTTTTGTGATAGCAGTTTCGCGTATCAGTGTGCAGGTCGTGGGTTAAGCCGTGAAAAATTAGCGCTTTTAAACCAAAACTTTGTTCTAAAAATGCCTGACCTGACATTTTGGTTGGATGCTCCGACTGAACTCGGAATGCAACGAGCGCGTGCGCGTGGAGCATTGGATCGGTTTGAACAAGAAAAAGCAGCTTTTTTTGAAAAAGTACGCGCAGGATTTGCTGAATTACATCAGTTAGAGCCGAATCGTGTTAAGCGTATTGATGCAACACAAAGTCCTGAGCAAGTATTTAATGATGCAATTGAACGAATTAGTTCATGGAAAGCTGAGCATAAGTGCTAATTAAAAAAGCAAATATGATTTATATTGAGTCATTGTTTATGGAAAAACGATTAGACTCAATATGATCAGTAATAAAGAAGAAATACTCAAATTCCTAAAAACCGAATTTCCACAAAGTCTCCAAAAATGTGAAATAGTATCGGTAGAGCCACGTGGTGCTACAGTCATTTATCATGTTGATGAAAATGATTTAAGACCTGGAGGGACAGTTTCAGGTCCGACCATGATGACAGCTGCCGATTATGGGTTGTATATCGCAATACTGGGAGAAATTGGTATTGTAGGTCTTACAGTGACAACCAATATGAATATTAACTTTCTTAGAAAACCCAAAGGTGGTTGTGACATCAAGGGTGTTTGTAAATTAATGAAAGTTGGCAAAACTCTAGTTGTCGGAGAGGTTTACTTATACTCTGTTGGGGATGATGAGCCGATAGCTCACGTTACTGGGACTTACTCAATTCCGCCCAAAAGGGCATAAAAAAGCGAGTATGAACTCGCTTTTTTATGTTGAACTTAAACCTCAACTAAAGGTGTTTCCACTTCAAAATTTGGTGGGGTGAGTACAGTTTTTCGTAATTCTTGCGAAGGCTCAGGATAGTCCAAAGTGTAATGTAATCCGCGTGATTCTTTTCTTTGCATCGCACAACGAATAATCATCTCAGAAACGAGTACAAGGTTACGAAGCTCAATTAGATTTTTACTGACATGATAATCTTGATAATATTCGGTGATTTCATGTTTCAGCATTTCAACGCGATGTAATGCACGTTCTAAACGTTTGGTCGTTCGTACAATACCTACATAGTTCCACATGGTCTGACGTAACTCATCCCAGTTTTGCAAAATGACAACGTCTTCATCAGGATTCATGACTTGAGAAGCATCCCATTCAGGGACTTCATAGTGATCTATAATATTTTGATGTTGATCTTGAATATGCTTTGCTGCACTCATGCCATAAACAAAACATTCTAAAAGTGAGTTACTTGCCATACGGTTGGCGCCGTGTAAACCTGTATAAGACGTCTCACCAATCGCATATAGACCTTGAATGTCCGTTTGACTATGTTCATCGACTACGACACCACCACAGGTGTAGTGCGCTGCTGGCACAACTGGGATCATATCTTTGGTAATATCAATACCCAGCTCGAGTAGGCGAGCATACAAAGTGGGGAAGTGCTCTTTAATGAACTCAGGGGTTTTGTGGGTAATATCTAGCCATACATGTCGTATACCCAATCTTTTAATTTCGTAGTCGATAGCTCGAGCTACAATATCACGTGGTGCTAACTCTGCACGTTCATCGAAACGAAGCATGAAGCGTTCGCCGTCAGGTAAACGAAGATAAGCGCCTTCACCACGCATTGCTTCAGTAATTAAGAAGGAACGTGCTTGAGGGTGATATAAACAGGTTGGGTGGAATTGATTAAATTCCATATTGGCGACGCGGCATCCAGCACGATATGCCATTGCAATACCATCGCCTGTAGCGATATCAGGGTTAGAGGTATATAAATATGCTTTCATGGCACCGCCACATGCCAGTGCAGTAAATGGTGCTAAGAAAGTATGCACTTGCTCGGTTTGCTCATCTAAAGCATATAAGCCTAAAGCACGATTTTCCTGATTCAAATGCCCCAGCTTATGCGCTGTAATGAGGTCAATCGCAATGTAATTTTCAAAGATGTGAATATTGTTTTTTTCTTGTGCCCGTTCAACTAAAGTGGTTGAAATTGCTTTCCCTGTTGCATCTGCGGAATGAATAATGCGGCGCTGAGAATGCCCACCTTCACGTGTGAGATGCAAGTTATCTTCATCATCTAGTGTGAATTTAACACCTTGTTTCAGTAAAAAATCAACAGAGGGTTTTCCTCCTTCAACCGTGTGTTGAACAGCTTGTTTTTCACAGAGATAAGCACCTGCAATGAGCGTGTCATCAATATGTTGTTGAATAGAATCAGCCTCATCAAGAACAGCTGCAACGCCGCCTTGTGCATAATACGTGCTGGCATCTTTCAAATGAGATTTTGCTAACACTGCGATATTAAAATGATCAGGTAATGAGAGTGCTAGACTTAAACCCGCACCGCCACTGCCCACAATAATCACATCAAATTGATGCGCACTTGTATTTTTCGGCATTTCCATTCGCAAACTGAATTTTAAAAGTGCGTTAATATGGCTCTTTTTTAAAGCAAAATTCAAGAGTTTGATTGATCAAATTTTTTTTTATGCACTTGAACTATTAGTTTTTAATCATATTTTAAGTAAAGTATTGTTTTCTATTAATATAGAAACATTTATTTACGCACAGAGAATTTTGATTGTGCTAAAAATTATTTTATCCAAGAATCATAAATGAGAGTTCACTTAACATGAAAAATCGCGTTATAGCATCAGGACTTTTTGCTGCAGTATTTACTGCGGCAGTGCAAACTCAAGCGGCGGCTACTGTTGACTTTTCAAATCTTGTAGAGCGAGTAAGTCCGGGTGTCGTCAGCGTGAATGTTGTTAAGAAAATGACACAAGAAGAAATTCTTCAACAACAAGTACCTGAACTGCTGAAACGATTCTTCGGCAATCAAATTATTATTCCGCAGCGCCAAGCTCCTCAAGAGAAAACGGGTTTTGGGAGTGCATTTTTTATTAGCCGTGATGGTTACCTGATTACCAACCATCATGTTGTAGAAAATGCTTCACAAATCACCATCATGTTAAATGATCGTCGCGAGATTGATGCCAAAGTTATTGGTAGTGATGAACGTACTGATGTGGCATTACTGAAAGTTGAAGGTGCGAACTACCCAGCACTTTCGACTGGGAATATCGACCAATTAAGAGTTGGAGAACCTGTTCTTGCCATTGGCTCACCGTTTGGTTTTGAGTACTCGGCATCTGCGGGGATTGTCAGTGCCAAATCAAGAAATATGTTGGGTGAAACATCAGTTCCGTTTATTCAAACTGATGTCGCATTAAACCCTGGTAACTCTGGGGGACCATTGTTTAATCAACAAGGTCAAGTGATTGGTGTGAACTCTCGTATTTTCAGTGGTACTGGCGGATATATGGGATTGTCATTCTCCATTCCAATCGATGTGGCGATGGATGTGGCAGATCAATTAAAGAAAAATGGTAAAGTCAGTCGCTCATATCTTGGAGTTCATTTACAAGAGATTGATCGTAACCTTGCAGAAGCTTATAAGTTACCGAAACCTGAAGGTGCTTTAATCACAGAAATTGCGCCAAATTCCCCAGCAGAGCGCGCTGGCTTAAAGCAAAATGATATTATTTTGAAATACAACGGAACTGCAATTTCAAGAACGAGTGAGCTATTAAATTACTTAAATAGAACACAGCCAAATCAAAAAATTCAGTTAGAAATATTGCGTGATGAACGTGTACGTACGATTACAGCAACACTTGCATCAGCACCAGATGAAACACCAGCACAAGCGCAAAATGTAAGTGAAGCCAAAAAACGCGGACCTACACTAGGTGTTGCGATTCGCGAACTTGCACCTGTTGAAAAAACACGTCTTGGTGTTAAAGGTGGTGTCTACATTCAAGAGGTTGTACGCGGAGGTTTGGCGGCACAATCTCGAATTATGGCTGGTGATGTGATCACCTCGATTAATGGTAAGAATGTAAGTACAACACAAGATTTTGTGGAGGCGGTGGCTAATCTTAAAACCAATACCGTTGCACGAGTGGGTATCATCCGTGAAGGGCGAAATGCCATGATCGGATTAAGAATCAAGTAAACATGAATTGAATAAAGGGCCTTGCGATAGCAAGGTCTTTTTTATTTAACTCTAAAATTATATTAAACTCTTTTCGAATGTTGATGATGAATACGCAATACAAGGGAATATAGTGAGTACAATCTTTGACCTTAAAATAAAAGCAATAGCACAAGACATTGATATTTTAGGTCATGTGAATAATGTGGTGTATGTAAAATGGATGCAAGATGTTGCAACAGCACATATTGAACAACTGGGTTTAGGGGTTGAGCAATATCTAGAACTCAAACATGCCATGGTTGCAGTTGAGCATCACATGAATTACAGAAAGGCGTGTTTTGAAAATGATGAAATTATTTTAAGAACTTGGCTTAATGATTTGAATGCGATGTATTCATTTCGTCAGTACGCTTTTTTTAGACCTTCAGACCAATCATTATTATTTGTGGGAAATACCAAATGGGCCTGTGTAGAGATTGCAACAGGCAGACCCAAACGATTATCTCCAACATTTACTCAAGCTTATCAGCCTATTTCTGAGGTATTAAATCCTTTGGATTTCACTCAAGATTATTCTTTATCCGCTAACTAAAGAATTGCTTGAGTCGGTCGAATTAAATATTTCACCACATGGTGTTCATTATTATGAATACTTTGAAAAATCCATCTGCTATAATCGTCCGCAATTTGTTAAACAGCTTTTGCTATGTAGTTTTTATTTCATGCATAGCGCAATTTATTGTTCAAGGTAACCCATGGCGCAAGCTAAAAAATCCGTAAATATCAAAAATATACGTAACTTTTCGATTATTGCTCACATCGATCACGGGAAGTCGACATTAGCTGACCGTTTTATTCAGACCTGTGGTGGTTTGCAAGATCGCGAAATGCAAGCGCAAGTTCTAGACTCAATGGAGCTTGAGCGTGAGCGCGGGATTACCATTAAAGCGACGTCTGTGACGCTTTATTATACGCATCCAAATGGTGAAGAGTATCAACTCAACTTTATTGATACACCAGGGCACGTGGATTTCTCATATGAAGTATCACGTTCGCTTGCTGCTTGTGAAGGTGCGCTTTTAGTTGTCGATGCAGCTCAAGGTGTTGAAGCTCAATCAGTTGCAAACTGCTATACAGCAATTGAGCAAGGGCTTGAGGTTCTACCTGTACTCAATAAAATCGATTTGCCTCAAGCAGAACCTGAGCGTGTCATTCAAGAAATTGAAGACATTATCGGAATTGAAGCAACTGAAGCACCTACGTGTTCAGCTAAAACTGGATTAGGAATCGAAGGTGTTTTAGAAACACTTGTGAATACCATTCCTGCTCCGACGGGTGACCGTGAAGCGCCGCTTCAAGCTTTAATTATTGACTCATGGTTTGACAACTATTTAGGTGTTGTATCCTTAGTCCGTATCAAGCAAGGTCGCGTGCGTAAAGGCGATAAAATGTTGATGAAATCAACGGGTCAAACGCACATTATTACCTCTGTCGGTATTTTCAATCCTAAACATACAGAAACTGATATTTTAGAAGCAGGTGAAGTCGGCTTTGTGATTGCTGGTATCAAAGATATTTTTGGTGCGCCAGTCGGTGATACGATCACACTTGCAACTACGCCAGAAGTAGAAACTCTACCTGGATTCAAAAAAGTTAAACCGCAGGTATATGCAGGTTTATTCCCGATTGATGCAAGTGAATTTGAACCTTTCCGTGAAGCATTACAAAAACTGCAAATTAACGATTCAGCATTATTCTTTGAACCTGAAAGTTCTGATGCATTAGGATTTGGTTTCCGTTGCGGTTTCTTGGGTATGCTGCACATGGAGATTGTACAAGAGCGCTTAGAGCGTGAGTATGATCTAGACCTGATTTCATCAGCACCGACTGTGATTTACGAAGCTGTCATGAAGAGTGGCGAGACAGTTTATATCGACAGTCCATCAAAAATGCCAGATGGTTCGACGGTAGAAGACCTTCGTGAGCCGATCGCAGAATGTAATATCCTTGTGCCACAAGAATATCTTGGTAATGTAATGACGTTATGCGTTGAACGCCGTGGTGTTCAAAAAGACATGAAGTTTATGGCAAACCAAGTAGCCATTACATTTGAAATACCAATGGCTGAAGTCGTGATGGATTTCTTCGATAAATTAAAATCATGTTCACGTGGTTTTGCATCGTTAGATTATAACTTCGTCCGTTTTGAGTCTTCTTCTCTTGTAAAAGTAGATGTCTTGATCAATGGTGAAAAAGTCGATGCATTGGCAATGATTTGTCATCGTCAAGATGCGCGTCATCGTGGTATTGCACTTGTTGAAAAAATGAAAGATTTGATTCCACGTCAAATGTTTGATGTGGCGATTCAAGCTGCAATTGGTGCTCAAATTATCGCGCGTTCAACAGTAAAAGCAATGCGTAAGAACGTATTGGCGAAATGTTATGGTGGTGACGTTTCACGTAAGAAGAAACTTCTTGCGAAACAGAAAGAAGGTAAGAAACGTATGAAGCAGGTGGGTAGTGTAGAAATCCCACAAGAAGCTTTCTTAGCAGTGTTAAAAGTAGAGCGATAACAACAAGGAATATCCCATGGATTTTGATTTTAATCTCATTCTCGTACCTGCAACCCTGATCTTTTTTGGATTATGGTTGCTGGATAAATTGGTACTCAAACAAAGAGCAACCAAAGGAAAAGGGAATGAAAATTTCATTATCACATGGGCATATGATTTTTGGCCTGTACTTGCAGTTGTGTTAGTGCTGCGATCATTCTTCTTTGAACCTTATAATATCCCATCTGAATCCATGGTTCCGGCATTGGAAACGGGTGATTATATCTTGGTAAACAAATATCAATATGGTGTTCGTTTACCGATTAGCAACACCAAAGTGTTGAATGTCAATGAGCCTGAACGTGGTGATGTGGCGGTATTTAGATATCCACCAAACCCATCAATTAGCTATATTAAGCGTATTATTGGTTTACCTGGTGATCATATCGTTTTTGAGAATAATCAATTAACCATCAATGGTGAAAAAGTTGTAACGGAATCGGCTGAATTTAATCGTGAAAAAGATGTTTCAGACACGCCAAATTCAATTTATCATTATGAAACTTTAGGTGATCATAAGTATTTGGTTCGTAATTTGGAAGGTCAAAACCCGATTATTGCGCATTTCAATTATGCACAAACCAAACAAGATCTTCCTTATGTTGCCACTGCGAATGATCGCTTTGTGAGAACAAATGGTCAAAGCTGGGAAGTAACTGTTCCGAAAGGATATTACTTTGCCATGGGTGACAACCGTGATCAGAGTGCTGATAGTCGAATCTGGGGATTCGTACCTGAGGCAAATTTAACAGGACAAGCAATTTATGTATGGATGCATAAAGAAGCTGGTTTGAAATTGCCATCATTCAGTCGTAATGGTCAAATTCAGTAATCTTCAAATATATGGATAATAAAAAATGCGTAACACTCAACGTGGTGCATCGTATACAGCGATTTTATTAGGGGTAATTGTTGCGGCATTTGGACTTAAAGTGCTCGTAGCATTGTGGCAGCCTTATTGGGATGACCGACTAATCAATCAATTGATTGAAGAACAAGTTGCAATCAGCTCAAAGGCGACAACACCACAACAGTTTACTTCAACAATGGGGCAGAAGTTTAGCATGAACAATATCCGTGACATTGAGTTCAAAGATATTGCGACTGTCAAATCTAAACAAGGTTTACAAGTGACAAAGAAATATGAAGTAAGAAAGCCATTCTTATTTAATATTGATTTAGTCCTCACATTCGAGAAAAGTTTTGATCAAAGGTCAGTTCAAAGTAAGTGATTCTCGCTTACTGAGTCGCATCGGTTATCAGTTTAAGAAAATTGAATTACTTCAACTTGCGTTGACACACCGATCGGTTAGCCATAAACATAACTATGAACGCCTAGAGTTTCTAGGCGATTCATTGTTAGGTATGATTATTGCCAATTACCTTTATCATGCTTATCCACATGAAAACGAAGGTCGTCTGACGCGTATGCGAGCTACTTTGGTTCGACAAGAAGCGTTAGGCAAAATTGCAACAGATTTGAAACTTAGTCAGAGTTTAATACTCAGTACTGGTGAATTAAAATCTGGTGGTCATCATAGAGAGTCGATACTCGCTGACACAGTCGAAGCGATTATTGGTGCAATCTATACTGATAGCCAAGATTTAAAGTTGTTAGAATCAATTGTGTTGAAATGGTATGAACCTTATTTAGATCATATTGAACCAACAGATCAATTGAAAGATCCTAAGTCCCGTTTACAAGAGTATCTTCAAGCTCGTAAAAAACCTCTCCCAGTGTATGAGGTTGTTGATATTCAGGGTGATGCACCAAACCAACATTTTAAAGTGGAATGTATGGTTGAAGGCTTGCCAAAATGTATGGGTGAGGGTTCAAGTCGTCGTTTTGCTGAGCAAGCAGTAGCGGCGGAAATTTTAAAATTTTTGGAGCAAAAGTCTTCATGACTACTCATTCCGATCACATCGATGCTGATCACGAGTCGCAAGACAGCGGCAATGATTTAATCAATCAATTTTTTAGTTCTCAAGGTACTACAATTCCCTCAGACTACAAAAGTGGCTTTGTAGCAATTGTAGGTCGTCCGAATGTAGGTAAATCTACATTAATGAACCATATTTTGGGTCAGAAGCTTTCGATTACGTCTCGTAAGCCTCAAACAACTCGACACAAGATTGTGGGTATTGATACGCGTGAGAAATCTCAGGCAGTATTTGTTGACACCCCTGGAATGCATAAGAAAGAAGTCCGTGCTATCAATAAAATGATGAATCGTGCAGCTCATTCAGCCTTGCGTGATGTAAATCTTGTACTGTTTGTTGTAGACACTGACAAATGGACTCAAAATGATGAATTAGTCCTTGAGAAGCTCAAAAATGCCGAAATGCCTGTCATCTTGGTCATTAATAAATTGGACACATTTGAGAATAAAAATCAGGCATTACCTCTAATTCAAGAACGTACTAAATTAATGAATTTTGCTGAGATCGTTCCGGTATCGGCATTGCGTGGCGCTAACCTTGATCATCTTAGAGATACGATCGAAAAATACTTACCGTTTCAACCACCATTGTATGCACTAGATCAACTCACAGATCGTTCTGAACGCTTCTTAGCTTCTGAAATTATTCGTGAAAAAATCATGCGTCAACTGGGTGAAGAGCTTCCATATGATTTAACGGTTCAAATTGAATCGTTTAAAACAGAAGAAGCGACTTTAAATGAGAAAACTGGTCGTATGAAGTCTGCTTGTACCTATATTGATGCTACGATTTTTGTTGATCGCCCTGGGCAAAAAGCCATTGTCATCGGTGAAAAAGGATCAAAGTTGAAAAAAATTGGTATGGATGCACGTGCTGATATGGAAAAAATGTTCGAAGAAAAGATCATGCTCACCCTTTGGGTTAAAGTCAAAGGCGGTTGGTCTGATGATGAGCGTGCATTAAAAAGCCTAGGATATAGTGATATCTAAGGATTAAACGGTTATAGGAGCTGATGATGATGAAGATGGTTGCGATAATTGTATGTGCTTTGGTTTTACAAGGTTGCATTCATAAAGTTGTCACAGTTCCTGTAAAAGTTGCGTATAAAACCACCAAAGGAGTCGTCAAAGGTACTGCAGCAGTAGTTGGGGCTGTTATTCCCGATGGTGATGACGATGATGAAAAAGAACTAAAGAAAGATAAATAATAAGATTAGTCGATGCGAAATGAATTTTTGCATGGATACTTAATCCATCATCGAAAGTATCGAGAGCGGAGTCATATTGTCCATTTATTCACTGAAGAGTATGGACGAGTTGATGGCATACTAAGACAACCTCCACCACCGCAATATCAGCCTATCGCACTTCAAGCGACAGGAAAGTCTGAATTAAAAAATTTCACAAAATTAGAAATTGTTAATCATCCCATTTTTTTTCATGGTGATGCATTCTTTTCAGGATTTTATTTAAATGAAATCTTATTGAGATTATGCCCATTAGAAGAGGCAATGCCAGATACTTTTGCACAGTACCACAAGACATTAGAAAGTTTACAAAAATTAGCTCAACATTCAAATCCTAACGAATTCTTGAAGCAAATTCTTCGTCAATTTGAATACGTACTTCTAGAAGAGCTTGGTTATGCGATTGATTACTCGATAGATGCACACCAAAATGAAATTTTAACTTCACAAAAATATCAATTTCAATTAAATGAAGGATTCGTACCAGTTCATTATTTAAGCGCTGCTACACTGACAGGTGAGCAAATTCGCAGCATGATAAATTATGAAAATGGTACAGATTTCAACGCTGAACAGTTACAATTACTGAATAAATTATATCGTCAAATGATTACTTCATTATTGGGTGATCGCCCACTAAAAAGTCGTCAATTGTGGATTCAAAACGCTCAATCAAAATCAAATTAGGAAAATGTTATGGCTGCATTGCTTGGTGTGAACATTGATCATGTTGCAACTCTAAGACAGGCTCGAGGCACACGCTACCCGGATCCAGTACAGGCAGCACTAATTTGTGAAGAGGCAGGGGCCGAAGGCATTACATTACATTTACGTGAGGATCGTCGTCATATTCATGATGATGATGTCCGTCGCATGCGCCCTGTACTTAAAACACGCATGAACCTTGAAATGGCAGTGACAGATGAGATGGTGGCATTTGCTAAAGAAATAAAGCCGCATCACGTGTGTTTTGTGCCTGAAAAGCGTCAAGAAGTCACGACCGAAGGTGGCTTAGATGTTGTTGGTAATTTTGAGGCTGTTAAGTCTGCTACACAGGAATTAGCAGCGATTGGATGTGATGTATCGTTATTTATCGATGCTGATATTGAACAAATTGATGCTGCAATTGCCTGTGGTGCGCCAACTATTGAGATTCATACAGGTGCTTATGCAGATGCTGAAACAGAAGAAGCACAGCAGGTAGAGTTACAACGTATTATCCGTGGAACAGAGTACGCTGCTGCTAAAGGTTTGGTTGTAAATGCTGGGCATGGACTTAATCTTGACAATGTTGCTCCTATTGCAGCAATTCCTCAAATACATGAATTGAATATTGGACATTCTCTGATTGCCGATGCTGTTTTTAAAGGACTTACGCAAGCAGTTCAAGATATGAAAGCAGCAATCAAAGCTGCACGATAAGATTGATGAGTACTATGTCAAATATTGATTATGATGAATTAATGAAGCCTGTCATAGGCTTCCTTGGTTGCGAAACTCCACAAGCTTGGTTAGATGAGGCTGTAAATAATCTTGATATTTTGATGCAAGATCATGCGAACTGTGAAAAGAAAGCAGCCAGTACAGCCATGAATCTCATGTTTAGATACAGCTTTTTTGTAGATTTACAAGTTAAGCTCGCTCAATTAGTGCGTGAGGAAATGCTGCATTATGAGCAGGTTTTAGAGTTTATGAATAAGCGCGGGCAGCAATGGGTCGGTTTAAGTGCTGGGCGTTATGCGGGTGGCTTACGCAAAGAAATTCGGACGTATGAACCAGAAGCGCTAATTGATGTTTTAATTATTGGTGCGTTTGTGGAAGCACGCTCATGTGAACGTTTTTATGCATTAGCGCCCAGAGTCGATGAGGAATTAGGGCGCTATTATCGCTACTTACTAAAATCTGAATCACGCCATTACGAGGATTATTTGGCTCTAGCTCTGGATGTGGCTAAAACTGCGAAATTGAAAGATCCTGAGGAGGATATTCAAAGTCGTATAGAGCACATTCGTGAAGTTGAAAAGCAACTCATCTTAACACCTGATGAAACCTTCCGTTTTCACAGTGGAGTTCCAGCAAAAGCAGCTTAAAATATGGTTGAGAAAATCCTCCCAAGTGGGGGATTTTTTTTTCATAAAAAAAGCCCAAGTCTTAAATGCTTGGGCTTTTTAGTATTTGGCTCTCCAACCTGGGCTCGAACCAGGGACCTGCGGATTAACAGTCCGTCGCTCTACCGACTGAGCTATTGGAGAATCTGAATGCGATTATAAGGGGATTTAAGATTGGGTCAAGTGTAAATTGCCATACAATTGTCACTTTTGAGCCGCATGTTGTTTATTTGCTCAAATAAAATGTTTTTTTTAAATTTACTTGCCAATTTAGAATGAGCTTGTTAGATTTATTTAACAACAGAGCGCTTGAAACAGAGTTTTAAGCAGTGTGGATTTATACCAACTTGCCAGCACTAAATGGCTAAAATAGGAGAAAGCGAATGAATACGCTTACCATTTCTCAGATCTTTTCCAATCTTGAATTCTATAAACAAAATTACCTGTCTATCTTGAATTCGCCTAGTGCTTATTTTATTGAAGTAGAGGGCGCGGTAATTGATGTATTTCCTTTTAAAAAACATCATCTGGTTTTGGGTGAGCTATTACAGCTGTGGTTTTCTGAAAAATGGTCTGTTGATCACGATCAATCATGCACGCTTGAACAATATTTGGCAGCAAATGACTTAAAAGCTAACTTAAATAAAGTCTATATCTACTCCATAAAAGGGAATGCTATTCTTGGCACGAATAAATCGCTTGCTTGGTTAAATGAGTCGAATGCGGTGAGCGAGATTTTATTAAAGTCACCACTTAAATATTATGTTGAATGCCTAAGTTGTTCTCGTCCTTCAAAGCATTTGTTTAATAAACAGCTTACAGTTTAGGCAAAGTTTCACAAGTTAAATCTGAAATTGTTGAATGAATTGATTTTTTTTAAAATATAGTCCAAGTTAGCCTGTGTCATTTTATCTTCTTTAGTAGGGTGAATTGGTGTTTCTAGAACTTATTTTTCATTAATTAAATCCCATATTATGGTTACTTAGATCAGTTCCAACTTCTATATGATGGTGCAAAGCATATCTATAAATGGGATTTTTCAGTGATAAATATGATGTTTCAGATTGGGCTATCGATACTATGAATAGTGTATAAACCTTAATTTATCAGCGGGCTACTTAGACAACTGTTGGATCATGTTTGAGTTGCTTTTTAAAAAATTTCTGACTTTTATCCAATCCTAAAAGCACACTTTTTTCGCTTCAGTGAGCGAGCGTACTAAACAAAAGGTTTTATCTTGCGTATTGGGTTATGTAGGTGCATGAAGGGGTTTAGATTTAATCAAAAAAACCCGCGAAAATCGCGGGTTTTTGATCTGATTAATTTATCAGATTATTTTTCAGCTGCGATAGAAGCAATTGCTGCATCTACGCCTTCGATTGAGTCAGCTGCTTTTTTGATACGTGCAAGCGCATCAACCAATACTTCATCTGCTGTTGCATATGAAATACGCATATAACCGCCTAAACCGAATGCATCACCAGGAACAACCGCAACACCAGTTTCTTCCAATAACCATGCAGAGAATTCTGTGCAAGATTTTAAACCTTTTGCACGGATCAATGGACGAATGTTTGCATAAGCATAGAATGCACCGTCAGCAGGTAAGCATGTAATGCCTTTGATATCATTCAAGCCATTAACAACTAAATCATGACGGCGTTTGAAAGCTTCAATCATTGGTTTAAGTACATCTTGAGGACCATTCAATGCAGCTTCTGCCGCAACTTGCGAAATTGAAGTTGGGTTAGAAGTAGATTGTGATTGAATTTTCTTCATTGCGCCGATTAATTTAGCAGGACCTGCTGCATAGCCGATACGCCAACCTGTCATTGCATATGCTTTAGATACACCGTTGAGAACGATTACGCGATCGTAAAGATCTGGTGCAACTGTAGCAATGTTATAAAACTCGTCGTCCCAACGAATTGGTTCGTACATATCATCAGAAGCAACATATACTTCAGGATATTTACGAAGAACTTCAGCTAATGCTTCTAATTCTTCTTTGGTATAAATCATACCTGTTGGGTTAGAAGGGCTGTTTAAAACAACTAGGCGAGTTTTATCAGTAATTGCAGCTTCTAATTGAGCTGGTGTGATTTTGAAACGTTGTTCTTCACCACATTTAACAATAACTGGCACACCTTCTGCGATGATCACCATATCTGGATAGCTTACCCAGAATGGAGCAGGGATGATTACTTCATCGCCTTTATTTAACAATGCAAGCGCAAGGTTAAAGAATGATTGCTTACCGCCACAAGAAACGAGAATCTGGTTAGCAGCATAATCAAGGTTATTATCACGTTTTAATTTAGCGATAATTGCTTTTTTAAGACCTGGCGTACCGTCAACTGCGGTGTATTTAGTGAAACCGTTGTTAATCGCTGCAATTGCTGCATCTTTGATGTGTTGTGGTGTATCGAAATCCGGTTCACCTGCACCTAAACCAATAACGTTTTTACCAGCAGCTTTAAGTTCTGCAGCTTTATTGGTCACAGCAAGCGTTGGGGACGGTTTGATGGCATTGACACGATCAGAGAGACGTACGTCCACGGCAGTATTCCTTCTTATAGGGATTAAAAAATAAAAAGCACACTATCTTAGCTTAAATTGAATGTTTTAGTCGTCCAATATCTAGGCAAATTAGCAAAAAATCACGAAATTCACCGAATTTTAATGAAATGATACATATCCACATTAAACAACGTGGGTCGCATAAAAAAACAAATTTCCGTACAATAGCGTTAGATTGAAATGAGTAGTCTCAAATGAGTTCGGAAAATTCTCCCAAAAAGAAGCCTGTAGTGAATCTTCCATTTCCTATCAAGCAAGTGAATGACGCAAAGCAAGCTGATGAAGAAATCGAAGATTTACGTCCAAAGCCTCAGCGCTATGCTGATCGCACATGGATGCCGCCACGTGGTACACGTCGCTCAATGGGTAAAAGATAAAAAAATAGGTGCTTTAAGCACCTATTTTTTTGCGGTTAAGAATTACACGTAACTTAAGTTTTGATCTAGAGTCAGTAAGTTGAATGTAGAACCGTCTTTAAATACGATTGATTCAACTTGATGTGCTTCACCTTTTGCCCAATCTTTAATAGTGATTTGATCAGCAGAATCTTTAAGTTTGATGATACGATCATTCCCAGAGTCTTGAACGAGTAAATCATCAATTGAGATACCAGCACCAAATTGAATGGTATCTTGACCACCTTTTTCATAGATTGTATCTACTCCAAAGCCTTGATCAAAATAGTATGTCTCGTTACCAAGATCGCCATACAATTTGTCGTTACCAATACCACCATTTAAGATGTTAATTAGACCCCCGTTTGCGATTAAGGTGTCATCTCCAGCGAGGCCTTTTAATTCGTTATTTACGAATTTGCTACCTGTGATAATGTTGTCAGATTGGTTACCCGTACCACTTTGTTGAATTTCTGATCCAGCAATCAAAAGTTCTTTGATTGGATTGATCAGCGTAAGGTTTTCAACATTTTCGGTTAATTGATACTGATCTGCAGAACTAATGACAGTGTCTGTACCTTCATAGTTGTGTTCAAGTACGAAGTCATATTTTGATTGAACATAATAGGTATCGTCACCACGACCACCTACGAGGACATTGATGCCTTCACCACCTTTTAGAATGTCATTGCCCCAACCACCAAAGAGCAGATCATCACCTTTACCACCTACAAGCGTATCGTTGCCGACACCGCCTTTAATGATGTCATTACCATCTTTACCGTTTAAGGTACGTCCGAAAACAGAGTAAGTGCTGATAATGTTGGTATTAGGGTTAAATAAGTTTGTCGCTACTGCTACAGAGCCAGCCAAATCACCTGCATATGCATAAGCAAGTTGAGTCAATGTATTCACAAGTTGATCACGTGAAGAGAAGCCATCGTCAAGTACTTCACCTTTGATGAATTGTCCAACGAAGTTTAAGCCCTCAGTCACGATTTGATTCACAACATCAAAGATACTCGCACCAGCTTTTAAGTTCGCTTTAACCACATCACCTAATAGCTCTAAATACCAAGTAAACGGACGGCTATCACCACCATTCAATTGTGAAGTATCAACACCTAAATAGTGATCAAGAATACTTAATGGTGTGATGCCTGTCCAATCACCTAGCTCGCCACCCAAGTTTTCAAGAGCTTGCGATGCATCCATAAGTACCAATCCAAACTTACCATCAGAGCTTGGTAAATATCCTGCTGGAACAATAGTCTCGCCATCAGCATTTTTAACGCCATTCAAGAAATTGTCAGCTAAAGTTTTGATCAATACATTTGATGCTTGCCAGAATTGTTCATCCGTAATATAGATGCCTTTATCTGCAAGTGATTTACCTGTTCCTAAACGAACATATTGATAAAGGAAGTTCTGAGGATCAGCTGTTGCAACAGCTTCAGCAACTTTTAACCAGTTTTTAGTACCTTGATCCACTGCATCGTTTGATGCTAAATCTTCTTTGATCACGGTATAAATAGGGCGCCAGAAGTTTTTACCTTGTAAAGAACCAGTTGACATAAACTTGTTATATAGTTCTTGAACTTGTTTAAATGCAGATTCACTTACGCGGTAACTAAATTGATTGTCAATTTTGTAGAATTTAGGACGACCGTCATCTGATGGATTAGATTGATCTGGTTGTTTTGGTTGACCCCATTCTCGATCAAAATGTGAGTCTGAAGGTGGAAGAGTGGCACCAATATCCTTACCAATATTTACGATAATGTCTGAAATTTGATCGATAATCGCATCGCCGGCTTTATGAATTTCTTCAAAACCAGGAATGAATTTATCACCAACTTTAACCAATGGCGCAACGCTATCTAATAAATCATTCACGATGCCATCTTTGCCGATAATCAAATTTCCAACCAGCTCACTTGGAATTTTTAAAATTGAATCAAGGCTAAGTTCGCCATCTTTCCATTCATTTTTGTGGTGTGTATCTTTTGCTTCCACATTTGAGCCGAGGGCTTCACCAGCACCACTGAGTAAATTCGATGCTGCATCGATAATGCGGTCACCTAACTCATGAACAACTTCAAATGGTTTACCAAGTAGAGCATTACCTGCTAGGCCAATAGGTGAAGCCACATCTAAAACTGTATTGACTAAATTTGCTGTCGTGACTAAACCATTACCTAGTAACTGAGCTGGAATAGAAAGTACTGAGCTAAATTTGAAATCAGGAACATAATCGAAAATAGGTTCAAGTGTATTTTCAACTTGATTTGCAACTGTATTCACAATTGATTTTAGATTTTCAGTGGCTGATGGAAGCTCTTGAGACCATTCATTATCATAATGCGTATCTTTAGGTTCAATTGTCCCGCCAATCGCTGAGCCAATGTCATGAGCCACATCAGAGACAGCATCAATAATCGTATCACCTGCTTTATGAACAACATCAAAACCAGGGATAAGCGCATTTCCTGCAATAGCAATCGGTGCAGCAGCATCAAGAATATCATTGGCAATATTGGTTGCACCAATAATGGTGTTTCCAATTAAATCCTCAGGAAGGCTTAAAATATTATCTAAGCTGAGTTCTTTGTCTTCCCACTCATTTTTATGATGAGTGTCATTCGGTTCGATGGTTGCACCAAGTGCTTTACCCACTGAATTCACTGCATCTGAAGCTGCATCAATAATTTTATCACCAAGTTCGTGCACTGCTTCGAAAGGTTTGCCAAGTAAAGCATTACCTGCTAAACCAATAGGAGAAACTACATCAAGAACAGTATTCACAGCATTGGTAGCAGCGATTAGACCATTACCAACGAGTTGAGCTGGAATTGAGAGAACTGAACTTAATTTAAAGTTAGGTAAGTAATCGAATGATTTATAATTGAACAAAGCCATTGTTATAGTCTCTTATAAAAATAAAGTGTTTTTAATCATTGTTAGTGATTAAAGTGTGATTAAAATCACATTTTATTAGTTTAAAATCAATTGCTTTTGTTAGACAAGATCATAAATTTTTTGTCATAATTTAATGAAAAATATAGTAAAGGTTATATGAGAACTGAATAAGATTGATTTTTTTCAAAAAAAACACCAGTGCAATGACTAGTGTTTCAAGAGCAAATAAAATGTATGATCTAAAAATATAAATATTATAAACTATTGATTTTTATTGGATAAATATTTGTAGTATTGTCTCTTATGATCATACATGGATTGATCTGCACGCTTTAACATATCCTCAATTGTTTCATTCTCAAGGCTTGTAGCAAATCCCATTGATGCACTGATGATATGGTTAGAATAATATTGATTATCGATATTCAATAATTCTTGAATGGTCAAAATCGTCGACTGAACGGTAGTTTCATTTGCACCTTGCATCAGGATAACAAATTCATCACCTCCAATTCGAGAGGCTGTATAACTAGTATTGTGAATCGTTCTACTTAAGATGTTACCCATTCTGCGTAAAATCTCATCACCTGCATCATGACCAAATTGATCATTAATCGGTTTAAGGCCATTCATATCTAGAAAAATTGCAGAAACTGGGCGAATAAGTGCGCGTTCCAATCGATGGATTTCTTCAGTGTAGAACGAGCGATTTTTGAGTTTTGTTAAAACGTCGTGTTTACCTAAATATTCTAAATAGCTCTCAGCTTTTTTTCGCGCTGTAATGTCCGTTAGGGCAAGTTGTACAAGCCCCCAATCTTCTTCATAACCTGGAAACACAGTGAATTGAAGTAGAACATAGCGAATTGAACCATCCAAAGCATAGTTAATCGCTTCACGACTATGATGAATTTTCCCATTCCATAGTTCGATCAATTGTTCCTTAAAAGTTTGATGCATTTCTTTTGAGAAAACCTTTTTTAGATTTTGAAATAAATCAGATTTCGTCGATGCCTTGAATAAATCCAATGTTGCTTGGTTGACGTCTAGTAATACAATGTCTTCAATGCATTGTTGTACGAAATCTTGATGCACATCTAAAAAAGTTCTGAAATCATCAATACCAATTGATTTAAGATGATCGAGTCTTAATTTAATGCGACTAAAGTCTTCAACCCATAATGATGTGGGTGAATAACTAAATCTTGCTTCAGCTAATCGACGATTTTTCTCTTCTAAACGCCGAGCTTGCATATAACCACTAATATCTTCTGTAGTAAGCAAAATACGGTCTAAACTTTGTTCTGAACCAGGTAAAACGACAGCTCGCAGTTTTATGTCTAAGGGTTGACCACTCAAGGTGAAATTAGTGGTTGTACTTGTAAACTCTAATTCACCCTTCCAAAGTGCAACTAATTCCGCTACATGTGCATCAAACATTTGATGTTGGAAAATGGTGCTTAAATTTTGGGTGAGATGTTTAAGGCTTTGTGCTTCAAAAAGATCGAGTGTTTTTTGATTTACTTTAACAATCTTAATTTGATGTGCGCATAAAGTCACAAGATCTGGATTTTGCTGAAGATGTAAAGCTAAATCAGTAACCCCATCACTACGCCATTGGTTAAAGATGGTTTGAATGGCACTAAAATCTTCCAACCACATTGGGATAGGAGATAAATCAAAAATTGATGAATCAAGTATCTCCATAACTATCCTTGAACTTTTCTTTTAAAACAATAAATTGTGGATAATATAGCACTAAATTATTTTGATATAAAATTCAAATTTTTTATTATTTACGTGATTTAAGACACTTTTTTAAGCTAAGCTAACGTTGAGCTAAATCCTATGCTCAATTCGTTAGATTTTTATTTTGATAAAAATGATGCTTGTTAATGTACATGCATTTATCTGCACGGCGTAACATATCTTCCAAGGTTTCGCCTTTAAGTCTTGTGGCATGTCCGAGTGAAACGCTGATAGAAAGATGAGGGTGATCTAGATTATGTTGATGTATTTGAGTTTCAAGATCATGAACAAGGATTTTAACTTGCTCAACATCGGCATGAGGCATCAATAATACAAATTCATCGCCACCTATTCTAGAAATTGAAAAATCTTTTTTGTGAGTGACAAATTGAAGAATTTCGGCAAAGTTTTTTAGATACTGATCACCGACATCATGTCCGAACTGATCATTGATGATTTTTAAACCGTTCATGTCAATGTAAATACAAGACACCGGATAGAGATCAAGTTGCTCAATCCGTTCAATTTCTTCATTAAAATAAGTTCTGTTATGTAAATCAGTTAAAATGTCATGTTGACCCAAATAATGTAAGTGATTTTCTAATTTTTTTCGCTCAGTGATATCTGTAAGGGCGACTTGTATCACCGCCCAATCATCTAAATTATGTGGAAAAATATTTAACTGTTCTAAAACGAAGATTTGTTCTCCATTCGCGTTGTAGAAACTACTTTCTCGCTGTTGATATTCTTCATGATTCCACAATTGTAGTAACTGGCTTTTAAAATTTTCCAAACGTTTAATATCAAATAAATCATGAGAATGATGTAAAAATTGAGATTTATCTTTCACAGCAAAAAGTTTGAGCGCCGCTTCATTGACATCAATGAAATTTATTTGCTCAAAGCATTCCACAACAAATTCTGGATGTTGATGAATGTGTTGGTCTAAATTCTCAATGTTTTGCAAACGGAGCAGCTCAAATCTTTTTTTAATTTGGCTAAAATCCATGATCCATAGTGCTGTTGGATTATAAGTAAATAAAGATTCGGCAAAATGACGTGCTTTTTGATATTGGGAAATATCTTCGGTGGTCATGAGTAGGCATTTCCAATTATGCTCATAACCTTTTAATTTCATACCGCGTAATTGAACGTCTAAACGCTTTCCATTGGTCGTATAATTGATCACTGGAATATGATGTTCAGTATTCTTCCAAAGTGATACAAAAAATTGGATTTGGAAAGTGCTGACTTCAGGATGAAGGAACTTCTGAAAACTTTCTAAAATTTCTTCTAAGTTTTTTGCTTCATACAGTTTAAGCGTACTTTGGTTAACACGTAAGGTATGAATCGTACTCAAGCAAAGGTGGAGACGACTGTGATCCTCCATCAAATATGCTTCAATATCTTCAATACCTTCAGCAGTCCATTGTTCAAAAATTTGTTTAACACCGCTGAAGTCTTGTAGCCACATCGCAATTGGAGATAAATCAAAGATGGTCAGATCTAAATGATCCATAGATGCGAGCCTTGGTGTTTAAAATTCATTCATTTATACAATATAAGTGAATGAATCTTATAAAATCAACATCTTATTAAACTGATTTTTTTGCTCGATGCTCAGGTTTTGGCGCAGAAATTGACTTAAGCCCTTGCCAAACATCAACAAAATCTTGTTCATTCATTTGGTAGAGTTCAAGTAAAGCCAATACCACACCACCCATCATGAATGCACGATCGGACTTCGGTTCATATTGGAAGGTTTGATCTTTTAGATGATAGAGGATATCTTCGATTTCAAATATGCGTTCACGTCCATTACTGTCCACGGGGAACATCGGCGTTTCGATCAAAATATTGGCTAGTTTCTTTTCAGATTCATTTAAATTAAGTTGCTCAAATGCCGTTTCTAAAGAATCCGCGAACAGCAGTTCAGAAGAAAAAATGGCATGTAATAAAGGTTGGTTTAATTTAGGAAAGGTGCGTTCAACGAAAGGTTTAAACGAAATCGGGAAAATTACATTTTTTGATATACCTTTGAACATGGGGGCTATTTCAGCAACTTTGTAACCTGCTACACCACAACCAACGGCTGTAATAAAATACTTAATCTTGGGGTGGTTTTTTGTATAGATTTTAAAATCATTGATGTAGTGTTCAATCTGAGATAGAGGCATTTGTTGCAAATGCTCATTCATGGTGGGTATTGCATAGCTCTGTCCAGCCCAGCCGCGGCCAGCACCTTTAATCGCACCGAAATGTTGAAGTGCAATTTTTGCAGCACCACCTGCATGCGTGCCTGCTAAATTACTACCAAATACAAATACTGTATCTTCATTTAAACTGTTGATAATCGTTTCATCGTGATATTGGTAAGTCATAGTTTTTTACATCAACATGCAATTTAAGTTCATGGTGCAATTGATTGCTGTAAGGGTCAAGTAAAATTGATTGAATTTATGGTTTTCACCCTCATCATCAGATGAGTAAATCATAAAGATTTGAGCAAGCAAGCCATGCATTACCAGTGTTATTGCATATTTTCATCATCTGTATAGCGAGAATTATCGAGTGAGTGACAGTCGTCCATTTGAATTAGTAACTAATTACGAGCCTGCAGGAGATCAACCTCAAGCGATTGAGAAACTTGTTAAAGGAGTACAACAAGGTTTTAAGGATCAATTGCTACTAGGGGTAACAGGCTCTGGTAAGACCTATACGATGGCGAATGTGATTATGCAATTACAACGTCCTACTATTGTAATGGCACATAACAAAACCCTTGCGGCTCAACTCTATGGAGAATTTAAAGCATTTTTTCCACATAATGCTGTTGAGTATTTTGTAAGTTATTACGATTACTATCAGCCAGAAGCATACGTACCGTCATCTGATACTTTTATTGAAAAGGATTCTGCTATTAATGATCACATCGATCAGATGCGGTTGTCTGCAACGCGTGCTTTGCTTGAGCGTAAGGATGCTATTATCGTTGCTTCGGTATCCGCCATTTATGGTTTAGGTGATCCTAATGCATATATGAATATGCTCCTACATATTGTGACAGGTGATCGAGTCAGCCGTGATGAGTTGATTCGTCGATTGGTAGAAATGCAATATACGCGTAATGAACTCGAATTTTTACGAGGTACTTATCGAATTCGTGGAGAAATTCTTGATATTTTCCCCGCAGAGTCAGAACAAAATGCAGTGCGGATTGAGCTATTTGATGATGAAGTGGATTCGATCCGCTGGTTTGATCCCTTGACTGGAAAAATGATTCGTAAAGTCCCACGAATTACGATTTATCCAAAAAGTCACTATGTGACGCCTAAAGATAACTTGCAGCGTGCCATCGAAACGATTCGTGAAGAACTCAAAGAGCGCTTGGCATATTTCAGAGCTGAAGATAAATTGCTTGAAGCTCAACGTATTGAACAGCGTACTCGATATGACCTTGAGATGATGCAACAGCTTGGTTATACCAATGGTATTGAGAATTACTCGAGACATTTATCAGGTCGACCAGCTGGAGAGGCCCCGCCAACGCTTTTCGACTACCTGCCTGAGGATGCATTACTTATTATTGATGAATCGCATGTTACGGTTCCTCAAATTGGTGCGATGTATAAAGGCGATCGTTCACGTAAAGAAAATCTAGTGAATTATGGTTTCCGCTTGCCAAGTGCATTGGATAATCGACCAATGAAGTTTGAAGAGTGGGAACGTATTATTCCTACTACAATTTATGTCAGTGCGACGCCTGCCAATTATGAATTAGAAAAATCAGAACAAATTGCTGAGCAGGTGGTGCGTCCAACAGGGTTGATTGACCCCGTCATTGAAATTCGTCCAGTATTGACTCAGGTGGACGATGTCCTTTCGGAGATTAATCAACGTAAAGACAAAAATGAACGTGTCTTGGTCACAACGTTAACCAAACGCATGGCTGAAGATTTGACGTCATATTTAAAAGAGTACGGGATCAAAGTGGCTTATCTGCACTCTGATATCGATACTGTTGAACGTGTGAAGATCATTCATGAATTACGAACAGGTGTCTACGATGCATTGATTGGAATTAACTTACTCCGTGAAGGTTTAGACATGCCTGAGGTATCTTTAGTTGCAATATTAGATGCCGATAAAGAAGGCTTTTTACGCTCAGAACGTTCACTTATCCAAACCATTGGTCGTGCTGCTCGAAATGTTGAAGGAAAGGCTATTTTATATGCGGATCGGATTACGGATTCAATGCAAAAAGCGATTGATGAAACGGAGCGTCGCCGTACCAAACAAATTAATTTTAACTTAGAACATGGCATCACTCCGCGTTCAGCAGTCCGCCAAGTCATCAAAGAGATTGATACTGGTGAAGTGTATGATGATGAGTCAATTGATGAGAGTGTATCGGGACAAGCACGTGCATTAAGTGCGGATGAGCGCCATATAGTTTCCGATCCAAAACTATTGGCAAAACATTTGGCTAAATTAGAGAAAGAAATGCTCAAAGCTTCGAAAGAGCTTCAGTTTGAGCAAGCAGCGCGTTTCCGTGATGAGATCGTGCGTTTAAAAGCACAGTTAATTCAGTGATTTAATTTACAGAAAACACTGTAAAATCATCACATAACGTAACATTAAGCCGAAAAATAACCATTATTGTAGAAGAGTAAATGAATACTCACAAACAAATTCAATAAATAGGGGTTATTTAGATGATCAAGAGTCTCCCATCTGCTGGTTTCAATGTTAGCAAGATTGTATTGGGTGGTGCCTTATTGGTTGGTTTAGGGGCAGCAACGATGGTTTATGCTCAGGACAAGCCACTCAATACTGTTGAAAAAGTTGAACTCGATAAATACTTAGGTGTTTGGTATGAAGTAGCACGTAAGCCACTTTATTTCCAAAACAAGTGTGATCGTGATGTAACTGCGACATATACATTAAATGAAAATGGTAATGTGACTGTTGATAACCGTTGTTTTACCGCTGACGGTAAAGTTACCCAGTCAGTGGGTGAGGCATTTGTACAAAATCAGCCATTTAATACAAAATTGAAAGTCAGTTTTTTGCCGAGTGCTATTCGATGGTTACCAGTTGGTCGTGGCGACTACTGGGTGCTGAAACTGGATGAGGATTATCAAACTGTACTCGTGGGTGAGCCTAAACGTAAGTATATGTGGGTACTTTCTCGCACGCATAATCCTGATCAAGCAGTCGTGAATGAGTATCTTGATTATGCTAAATCTGTTGGTTATGACTTAAGTGATGTGATACGTACAAAGCAAACGGGTCAACAACCTGGTTCAACAAAATAATGTTGAAAATGATGAGAACCACGCTAAAGCGTGGTTTTTTTATGCATCGACATCTATTGATATGAATTATAGCTATAATATCGTTTGGTAAAAATTAGGTTCAGATATGTTAAAAGGTATAGCATTGTCAGTTATGGCATCAGTGACATTTGGGGTGCTATATTTTTATACGTATTTTCTTAGACCACTAGACAGTGAGCAGACCTTTGCTTGGCGAATGTTAGCAACATTACCTTTTTTAACGCTGTTTATGTGGTGGTCGGGTGATCTAAAATATGTTAGAGAAATTTATAATAAAATTTACAAACAACCATCTATTTTAATTTGGCTCTTGATCAGTTCGTTTTTGTGTACAACTCAACTCTGGTTATTTTTGTGGGGACCAATCAATGGTCGGGGGCTTGAGGTTTCTTTAGGATATTTTTTGTTGCCTCTGGTGATGGTTCTCTTTGGTTGCGTTCTTTACAAAGAAAAGCTCTCAAAGTGGCAAATTGCAGCAGTGTTTTTTGCAATTCTTGGTGTCAGCCATGAAATCTGGCGCATCGGTACTGTGGCATGGGAGACCATATATGTTGCTGTGGCTTATCCGATCTACTTTTTTTTAAGAAGAAAATTTGGAACAGATCATTTAGGTGGATTCTGGTGGGATTTATTGCTGGTGATTCCAGTTGCTATTTTTCTAGCATTTTTTTATTCAAACACATTGCCCCTGATTATTGAGTTTAAATATCTCATTTTAGCCGTACTAGGTCTAGGTTGCTTAAGTGCCTTAGGGCTTGGAAGTTACATCTTGGCGAGCAGATATCTTCCATTTGTGATTTTTGGGTTATTGAGTTATTTAGAGCCAATTTTGTTGGCAGGAGCATCAATAGCAATGGGTGAACGCGTGGAAGCAGGAGAATGGTTGACTTATATTCCAATTTGGTTTGCTGTATTGCTCCTTATTTTGGAAGGTACAATTTATCTCTATCGTCAAAGAAGAACTGAAAAGTTACTTCAATATCAACATAAGAAACTATAATCGCGTCTAGCCCAAAAAGATGAGCACTAAGTTTCATATCATTACATAAGGATGAGTTATACATAAGAGTTTTTGACTGAATGATAAGAATAATTACTTATTCTTTAAAAATATTTGTGACACAATTAACTAAAACATAAAAATGTGATAAATTTGTTAAATCAATAATAATTCTAATTTAACAATCATGATTCAGTACCAAACAAGAGCAGCATTATTACAGCTGGAGCCTAGTCTGGATTTAAACTGGCAAAGACTCTTAGAGCGTATATTTCAACATTCTGATAGTGATGTTCGCGAAGAAATTGATCGTCAAATTCTCAAACCTAAAGATATATTTTGGAATCGTGTGAATAACACGTTCGAATATAAAGTCACGACGTCGCTGGGAATTTTAAAGCACAGTTTTTCTAGTGAAAGAATGCGCTCCATTGCAGCAAAGTTATGTCAATCTATCCAATGGTTGAAGGAGATGACGGATTGCGTACAAGTGGCGGACTATTTGGAAAATGCGCTGTATCAAATTGACCAGATTGCTGTTGAGGACAATTTAAAATTACAACGCGAAAAAATGTTAATGCGTCGGGTTTTTTTGCAAGATGTTGCTAAGTTAATTCGTGAATTAAATCTTGAAACACCAGTTGGAACTCGTCAGTTAACTTCAGCTCAGATTAAGAGCTTTATGATAGAAGTATTTATTAAGCAACAATTACTGGGGTATTGGTTTAAACCGCTTCTACCTAGAAGCTCATCGATCCTGGAGCATCCTTTTTTTGCACAATGGTTGCTGAAAGAACAGTCCATTCGACACTTTGATATTGTTAAAACCTCTGAATTTCTATTCGTCATCGCACCAACCAGTCAGTTTGAACAAAATCCATTTTCGATCCGTCGTTTTTTATTTGAAGATCGAATGGAATACAACCAGCAAATTTATCTCAATGGGTTGGTTTTGGATATGCGCCGTTACAATGAAGAGGGGTATATCAAACAGTTTATGGAACACGTGCAGATGATGGTTACTATTCAGCATCAAGTGCATAAAGATGTTATTCAAATTGTGCAAGAATTTGAAGATGTTGCTGAACAAAAGATATTACCGCTTTTGACACAAAATTTAGGGATGGCTGGAAGTAATAGTGATTTTGTAGCCAAACAGCATTTACGTAAGATAGAGCAAGCATTGACTGTCGAATTGCTACAACCTCTTGTGGTGGCTTTAGAACAGCATTTATCACATATTGAAGAATATGAGCATCTGTTTAAAAGTGTGCATCGCATATTTTCAGATATTCTGGCGAATTATAAAGATTTTAAACAACAGCCTTCATTATTTTTTAATTCATCAGTCCAATTGTTTGAATACAAGTTGTTAGCCTATTTAAAACTACTTGAAAAGCGTAAAGATGAAATATTTGTACCATTGAATATGTATGAGCGTGGAGTCATGCATGAGCGCTCCAAGAAACCGTTAAATGCATTACAAGAAGATTTAAGCCAACATATTCAAGATTACCGAGAAATGCTGTCTCATACGATGCGTTTGAAACGAGATTATGCTGAAGTTCAAGGCTCATTTTTAAAAAGAATGGTGGCTGGAGAAAAGTTAGAAAAAGAACTTCAACAAACTTCATTGGCCATGGTGAAAATCAAGAAGCAGGCTTATCTAGATATTTTAAGTGTGCCTAAAAACTATCGAAAATATAGTGTATTTATTGAATTTGAAAGTTTTTCAGCTACAAGTGATTTTGAACGACATTATGCATTCCCTTCGGGGCAAAATGGTTTAACTAAGCTTCCAGTATTGGTCAAACTCCCAGAAAACTTAGAAGATTTTAATTTAGAAGATTTAAATATGATGTTGAGTCAGGATATTTCAGCTTCCCCAGTATTGAGTTGAACTGACTGCAACTCAGTGACGAAATTGGATTTGTAGGCTTAATGATCAGTATTTGATATCTAAATGAAATCATTTACCCAGAAAATTATATTGTAATTCAATGGCTAAAATATATTTTTTATAAAGAGAATATTGCTTTAGTAAAAAATAAACCGAGTTTTCATTTCAACTCTGAGCTAATTCCTTTACAATTATGGGGTTTTGAAATTTATGCTTAGATTTACAATTAATTAGAGGACGTATCTGTGAGCAAAGACACTATCGTTGCCCTACATGCAGAGCACCAAGGTCGCTGGAAAAACCGTGAAGAACTCGCGGAACGTATGATTGCCCTTGTTGGTCAGTTATACCGTGAAAAAAACATCGTAGCTACAGTATACGGTCGCTCTTTAATTAACCGCTCGGTTATCCAAATTCTTAAAGCTCACCGTCGTACACGTGTTTTAGACGTTGAACTTTCTGCTGTAGATACTTTCCCAATCCTTGAAGCATTGGTTAAAGTACAAAATATCGGCACAGCTGAAATCGATTTAGGCAAACTTGCTGTAGAATTTAAAGCAAAAGGTGGCGATGTAGATGCATTCGTTGCTGACGCTGTTAAATCACTACAAGGAAATGCTGCATCTGTTGAGCATAAAGATGTTGTGCTTTATGGTTTTGGGCGTATTGGTCGTATCCTTGCACGTCTTATGATTGGTCAGTCTGGTCTTGGTCGTGGTCTAAACCTTAAAGCGATTGTTGTTCGTAAATCATCTGATGGTGATTTAGAGAAACGCGCTTCTTTACTTCGTCGTGACTCTATTCATGGTCCATTTGCAGGTACGATTTCTGTAGATGAAGAGAACGAAGCAATTATTGCGAATGGTCAATTCATCAAAGTGATTTATGCATCGAACCCATCAGAAGTGGATTACACTGCATATGGTATCGAAAATGCATTGGTGATTGATAACACTGGTAAATGGCGTGATGCTGAAGGTCTTGCTCAGCACCTTAAATGCCCAGGCGCTGCACGTGTAATCTTAACTGCACCTGGTAAAGGTGACATGAAGAACGTTGTGTTTGGTGTAAACCAAGCTGACATTCTTGATGAAGACACAATCATCTCTGCTGCAAGCTGTACTACTAACGCGATCACACCGACGTTGAAAGTACTTCATGACAAATATACAGTGATTAATGGTCACGTCGAAACAGTTCACTCGTTCACGAACGACCAAAACTTGATCGACAACTATCATAAAGCTGACCGTCGTGGCCGTGCTGCAACGTTGAACATGGTGATCACTGAAACGGGTGCTGCTAAAGCAGTTGCTAAAGCACTTCCAGCGCTTAAAGGCAAATTAACTGGTAACTCTGTACGTGTTCCAACACCTAACGTGTCTTTAGCAATCCTTAACCTGACTCTAGATAAAGAAGTTGATCGTGATGAAGTGAACGAATATATTCGTCAAATTTCTATCAACTCTAATCTTCAAGGTCAAATTGGTTATACAAATTCTACTGAAGTTGTATCATCTGACTTTATCGGTTCACGCACTGCAGGTGTTTTTGATGCGCAAGCAACAATTACGTCTGGTAACCGTTTAACAGCATATGTATGGTACGACAACGAAGTAGGTTATAGCTGCCAAGTTCTGCGTATCGCTGAACAAATGGGTGGCGTAAGCTATCCAAAAGTACCTGCTGAAACAAATGCATAATTTGTAAAGCATAAAAAGAGCCTCTTTCGAGGCTCTTTTTTATTTGCCTAAATTTACGTAATTAAGACTTTAGAGCAATATGGTTTCTTCAAAATAAGTGGTTTAATATTGAAAAAATTGCGTATTTGTTCACATAAAATATGGATTGTGAGCAGGTGATTAAAAAAATAAATGTTAAAGGATTATATTTTTGCGCATCAAATATCTTGTCATTGGCTTCGTGCTGATTGCTTTGGCTGCCGCGAGTGGTATAGCAATTGCCTTATGGGTTTTTCAACATTTTAAAATTTACATTCCACTAGAAGATCAAGCCGTGAATATTGATCTTCAGGAGCCATTGCAAGCGAAAGTTCAAATCCATGATGCTTTGGATGTAAATGTGACAGGTCGTGTGAAAACGACCATTCCTATACATGAAAATCTTTCTATTCCTGTACAACAAACATTGAATCCTATGGTTCATTTCGACAATCAAGTACCAATTAAAACGGTCATTCCAGTCCGTGAAAATTTGATTGTGGATCAAAATTTAGCAGTGGATACTAAAGTTAAGGTTCGCATTTTAGGCAAAGATATTACATTGCCATTGAAAGGGATGATTCCAATTAAACTTGATGTACCTGTTGAAATGGATGTTCCCTTAGATCAAATGGTTCACTTGAAATTTCAAGCACCTGTTCAAGCGGATTTAAAAGAGAATCTACGCATCCCATTAAAAACGGATTTAGATGTGGATATACCAGTAGAAGGTCATTTGAATGCACCAATTAAAACTGCGTTAGAGGCTTCAGTCAACGTACAAAATACTTTGCCAATTAAAATACAAAAAGGTGAGTTGGTTATCCCACTCAATACCTTAACATTACAAAAAAATCAAAAAGTGGAAGCAGCATCACCCATTAAAGTTCAGAAGGATGATCAATCTGCTGAATCGGTGAAAGCCCAGTGAGCTCGAGAAGCATGAGTGCTAAAAAAATCGTGGGATATGGTTCGCTCTTATTTATTGTCGTGGCAAGCATTGTCGCCGTAGGTTTTTGGCTATATCTCAATATTCAAGCATCTGTTCATGTCAGTGCGAAGAATGCAAGTGTACAGTTGTCAGAATCATTGCCGACCAAAATTGATGTTGGGAATTATCTTGAGGTACAAGCGATTGGCGCATTAAATACAGAAATTAAAGTGCAGGAAAATATTGATTTAGATTTGCAGGGTAAATACAAAACCAATCTCAAGTTTAAAGTCGAAGTCCCTGTTTCTGTGAGTGCGGATTATCAAACCAAAGTAAAAATTGATCAAACGATTCCAATTAGTGCAACAACAGATTTGGTGTATAAAACACGATTTTTACCTAAATTTCCGTTAAATTTAGATTTGCCTATTCAGCTTGAAGTTCCATTTCATTTAAAGCGTACTTATCAGGTTCCGATTACGATTGATTTTGATGGTCCTGTGTATTTAGATTTGCATGAGCAGCTTGATGTGGATATTGATCATGTTTTCAAACCTGTATTACATTTAAATGATCCAATTTTGATGAAGGATGTATCTAGTTTTAGAGCAACAATGTACAACTTGGAGCGTGAAACAAAAGCAAATTTAGATATGAACTTGGATTTACCTCTGCGCAATATTAAAAAGTAAAAACTCCCCTTTAAGGGGAGTCTATTCTCTAAGCATTCAGGGCTTGCTGAATGCTTTCACGAATCGATGTGGTTTTTCGACCAATTAAATGTTCAAGATCTTTGCGTACACTGTACATCGCACCATGGGCGGTGTGAAGATCTGCATCTACAATGACGTCAATGAGACCTAGTGGTAAACCAGCTTGAATTAATCCTTGACGATAATCTTCTAGAGATAAGTTTTGATATTTCACAGGCTGTTGTGAAAACTCAGAAAGAAGGGTCGCAAAATCATTTAAGCTAAAGCTTTCGCTACCAGCAAGCTCGTAAATTTTGTTCAAATGTTGAGCTGATTCATCATTTAATATTTGAGCTGCAGCAGTGGCATAATCCAAACGAGAAGCTGAACTAATTAAACCATCTTGAGCAGCTCCGTATACTATGCCTGTTTCGATTTGATGGGTGAGGGCAGATAAATAGTTTTCGCTATACCAATTATTTCTTAAAAAGGTGTAGGTAATGGAACTTTCTCGTATTAGTTTTTCTGTTTCTCGATGTTCATTGGCTAAGCCAAGCGGAGAGTGATCTGCATTCAGTAAGCTGGTATATGTTAGGTGAGGAACTCTAGCTTGAATCGCAGCATCAATAACAGCCTTGTGTTGTGGAGTGCGACGACCAATCTCATTGGCAGAAATGAGCAGGAGTTTATTAACGTCCTGAAGGGAATTTGCGAGATTATCTGGCTGATCATAATCAAATTTGCGTACTTGAATATCTTCAGAAAATAAAATTTTAGCTTTTTCTGGGTTGCGAACCAAAGCAATAATTTCATGCTCGCTATGAAGTTTTTTAAGTTCTTGAACAACTAAACGACCTAATTCACCAGTTGCACCTGTAATCGCAATTTTCATTTTAATTTCCTCTTAATGTGGCTAAAAAATAAACTTGATGCAGGCATATTAATCTGTTAACTTACTTAATGAAAGTACATACCTAAAAGTAAGTTGTTAACTGTTAAGAGAAAAATGATGAATACATATGCGCATAGTGATTTATTAGGTCAAGTTTTATCCAGTGAATGTCCTTCTCGTGAAATTTTGGAGCATCTCACCAGTAAATGGTCAGTTCTCGTCCTACGTTGCTTGAGTGATGGTGTGCATCGTTTTAGTGAGCTAAAACAAAGAATTGAGGGGGTGAGCGAAAAAATGTTGGCTCAGACACTAAAAACCTTAGAAAAAGATGGTTTTATTTTGCGCACTGTTTATCCAGTAGTTCCTCCAAAGGTGGAGTATCAACTCACTGTATTGGGTTCAAATGCAGCGATGAAATTAAATGAGTTGATCCATTGGATTGAGCGAAATTTACCCGAAATTTTGGAAAGTAAGGCACTTATTACGCGATAGTTATACTTCATCATTTTGTTATCGCTCAGTTTAAAGTGTGTACTGAGCGAGATGTTTATATAGATTTCATGATCTTAAAATCATAACGATCAATACATAAAATTAAAATTGAGAAAAACAGTCCCAAAGCAACGCAACCAATCCATGCATAATGTTCCCAAGCATAGACAGCACCTAAAGAACCTAGTGCAGCGCCTGAAAAGTAAATGGTCATATACACAGCATTAATTCGTGAGCGTGCTTGACCATCAATACGATAGACTAGATTTTGATTCAAAACATGAAATGCGGTGAGACCAAAATAGCTCATCAATACGCCAAGTGCATAAATGAAGATGTTCTGTTGCGCGAAATATAATGGAATACAAGAGAACAGCATCAAGGTGATACATAATTGAGCGACAAATTCTTCTTTCCCTTTGCCAACTGTTTTACCAGACCAACTCGAGGAATAAATTCCGATAATACCTAACAGACCAAATAGACCAATTTGAAAATCAGTAAATTGATATGGGGCACTCCCTAAAACAAAAGTCATCGATGTAAACACCATTGAGAGAATGCCAAATCCTAGGGCACCCGCGCAGGCACGGCGTATGAGATGCGGATTATGCTTTGCGATGCTCCAAAGTGATTTGTAAATATCGGTGACTTGTAAATGCGAAGCAGGTTGAGTGTTGGGGAGTTTTTTCCACATTAAACATGCTAAACATAAAGTCAAAATACCACTACTGAAATAAACGCCTTCCCAAGACCAATAAGTTGAAACAAAGCCGGCAAATGTCCTAGATAAAATAATCCCCATGACCAATCCGCTCATGAGTTTACCTACAACTGCCGAGCTTAATTCCGGTGGGCTAATGGAAGAAGCAAATGGAATTAATACTTGTGCTGATATGGCTCCAAATGTTGCACAAAGGGTAAAGATATATAAAGTGCTAATATCTGAGCTGAAAGACAAAAGGATCTGCGAAATTGCCGCAAATATCATTAAACTCACAATGAGTTTTCGTTTATTAAAAAAATCTCCAAGGGGTACCAAAAGCATGAGTCCGAGCATATAACCCACTTGAGCGATAACCACGGTAAATCCAGCTTGGCTGGTCGAAATTTCTAAACTTCTTTCGATTGAATAAATCAGTGGTTGATTGAAATAGGCTGAACCTGCACAGACACCACAGGCCAAAGCCATAATAAGCACGAATTGTGAGGATAAAGGGGTAGCAGAGCGATTCATGTCAAAATCTTAGAGTACAATTTAATGCACTATAGGCATTATTTTGTGGTTTCAGAAATAAATAAAACCAATGATGTCATTTGATAAAACAATGAGTAATGAATAAATCAAATTTAATGCAGTGATACACCAAAATATTAAAGACTCAATTTATGAAAAAAGTCGCTAACTTATTCTCAACCTGCATAAATATAGTCGAGAAATACTTTAAAATATGGCAGAATAGGCGGTTTTAAAGTTTTTAGAGGATTGGCATTATGCGCTTTGTTGATGAAGCAGTCATTACCGTAGAGGCTGGCGACGGTGGCAATGGCGTAGCCAGTTTTCGCCGTGAAAAATTCGTACCATTTGGTGGTCCAGATGGTGGTGATGGTGGTCGTGGTGGCAGCGTATATATTCAAGCTGATGACAACACCAGTACGCTTGTAGATTATCGTTATACCCGTAGATTTCGTGCTGAACGTGGTAAAAATGGTGCTGGCGCAAACTGTGCAGGTCGCGGTGGTGAATCCGTAACACTATATGTTCCAGTAGGAACAACAATTGTAGATACTGAGTCTGGCGACATCATTGGTGATTTAATTGAAAATGGTCAACGTGTTCTTGTTGCTCAAGGTGGTGACGGTGGTTTAGGTAACACTCACTTTAAGTCATCAACGAACCGTGCTCCACGTAAATGTACACATGGTAACAAAGGTGAGTTCCGCGAAATTCGCCTAGAGCTGAAAGTTTTGGCAGATGTTGGCTTATTAGGTATGCCAAATGCGGGCAAATCAACATTTATTCGTGCTGTCTCTGCAGCAAAACCAAAAGTAGCAGATTACCCATTTACAACTATGGTACCTAATCTTGGTGTTGTAGATGCAGATCGTCACCGTTCATTTGTAATGGCTGATATTCCAGGTTTGATCGAAGGTGCTGCAGAAGGTGCAGGTCTTGGTATTCGCTTCTTAAAACATTTGGCGCGTACTCGTATTCTTCTACATATCGTGGATGTACAGCCAATTGATGGATCAGATCCAGCTTATAATGCTAAGGCAATTTTAAATGAACTTTTAAAGTTCTCTCCAACATTGTCAAAACTCCCAGTGGTGTTGGTTTTAAATAAAGTAGATCAGTTGCCTGAAGACTCAAGAGATGAGTGGTGCAATCACATCCTTGAAGAGTTGAAATGGGAGGGTCCAGTATTTAAGACTTCAGGCTTGATGTCTGAGGGAACCAAAGAAGTCGTTTATTATTTAATGGATCAAATTGAACAACAGCGCGAACGCGAAGTTGAAGATCCAGAGTATGCAGCAGAAATGCAAGCATTCCGTGATCAGCTTGAAGCTGAAACACGTGAACAAACCATTGCCGCTAAAGAGGCTTATCGTGAAATGCGTCGTAAACAACGTCTTGCCAGTCAAGAGGATGACGATTTTGACGATGATGAAGATGATGGCGAAATGGAAGTGTACTACGTACGTTAATCTCTTTATATAAGAGACAGAGGACAAGATGATAGAAGTGGTAGGTGGGCAACGTCAGCTCAAGGGTTGCAAAAGAATCGTTGTTAAAATCGGATCATCTTTACTCACAGCAAACGGAAAAGGTTTAGATATAGATGCAATCTCGCATTGGGCGGGGCAAATTGCAGATCTACACAATGCAGGGCATGAGATTATTCTCGTGTCTTCCGGTGCTGTGGCTGAAGGTATGGTTCGAATGAAACTTGAGAATCGACCCACGGATCTACCCAGTCTTCAAGCTTGTGCTGCCATTGGTCAAATGGGGCTGATACAAACTTGGTCAAGTGTATTGTTGAATCACAATATTCAATCTGCTCAAGTTTTATTGACTCATGATGACTTGGCTGACCGTCGCCGTTATTTGAATTCTTGTGATGCTTTACAACATTTAATTGATTGGAAAGTGATTCCAGTGATTAATGAAAATGACACTGTATCTACTGATGAGATTCGATTCGGAGACAATGATACTTTAGCTGCAATGGTTGCAGGCCAAGTTCATGCTGATTTATTGATTATTTTGACAGACCAAGAGGGGATGTTTGATTCAGATCCTCGCTCAAATCCTAATGCGAAGTTGTTTCATACAGTTCGCGCATTAGATGAAAGTTTGTTTGATATGGCAGGTGGTGGTGGTAAGTTTGGTCGAGGTGGAATGCTGACCAAAGTACGTGCTGCTCGTTTAGCTGCGAAATCAGGATGTCCTACACTGATTGCCAGTGGAGACAGTAATCATGTGTTAACTCGATTAATGTCGGGTGAGATGCTAGGTACGTTGTTTATCACTGATAATGATCGAATCACTGCTCACCAACAATGGTTAGCTGCGCATTTGCAAACTGCAGGGCGATTGGTGATTGATGATGGTGCTGTGAAAGCGATCAAAGAAAATCATCGGAGTTTATTGCCTGTAGGTGTTAAAGCAGTTGAAGGGCATTTCGAGCGTGGTGATGTGGTAGAGTGTGTGGATCAGCAACGGCATCGCGTTGCAGTTGGTCGTGTCAACTTTAGTTCACGTAGCGCTGAAATTGTCAAAGGCTTACCCTCAGATAAGGTACACCAAGTTCTAGGTGAAGCACGTTCATTAGAAATGATCCATCGCAATCATATGGCGATCTATTAATTTCTTATTTAATAAAAGCTCGCTTAGGCGAGCTTTTTTTGTGGATCAATATCGGGTAATTGATGAGATGATCCGACCATATAAGGATAATCAGCCATATCCAACATCGCTTGATCCTCATAAGAATTTCCATAAGCATAAATTGATTGAAATTGGTTTACATCATATTGCTTGAGTATGCGCTGTCTTTTTTCTTCACCACTACAATCAGGAGAAGAATAATGACCCGTATAAAATTGATTGAGCACTTCAGTTTCAGTACAAATCAAATCTACATTTAAAATCTGCGAAATAGGTTTTAAATAAATATCAATGGATGCAGAGACAATCGCAATGCGGTCACTACGGAGTTGATGCTTTATCAGTTGTTCATAAATGGGTGAGTTTAAATGTTGTTGTAATGAATAGGCATATTCAAGTGCAATCGAGTCAGCATCAGATTTAGAGAATCCAGCAAACATTGCCTTGAATAGCTTAGGGCGCATTGCATGCGCGGGGTAAATATTTAAAAAATAGGCTTGAATCCAAGGCAGGGTTTTTAGTCCTTGCTTAACAATATGGCGTTTTGATAAAGCATAAAAGATAAAACTAGTAAAACTATCTTTATCACACAGTGTTCCATCAAAATCGAATAAGGCTAGGTTTTGATTCTTTTTGCTTTCTGCATACATGTTTGATATCGACCGTTAACGCGCGTAGCAAACCAATTGGTGTTGTAGTCGCGACTTAGCTTAGGACCTGAAATAACCACTTCAGGCATAATGGCATAAAATTTTTCTTTTCCGATTTTCTTTTCGTAAAGCTCAGTCACAGCTTTATAGGTTTGCGTATCTTCAAACTTTTTCTCTTTTTCTTTCTTTAAATCAGCTCGAATTTGACGAGGTGTAATAAATACATTATTTGCGGCAAATACATTGATAAGTTCTTGTTCAGATTGACTCTTTTCCGCTTTTGGATTGCCATTTTTATTGTACAGTAATAAGTCGCCATCAAGCGTTAACTCCGCTGCTGTTAATTCATTGAGCATGCTTTGGAAAGCGGCGTTACGACTTGAATACATACCTGAATTGTAGTCTGCAAAGCGATAGATGGGTTGATCATAATCTGCTGGATACATCATCAGGCGGTGAATACCATAATAGAGTCCACCATATTGACTATAAAGGTCTGATCTTAGATCTGCGATACTTCCACCTTGGCGCTTATGATCTTTTGCATAGCTAATATGAACTTGCATAGAGCCTAGAGTAGTAATGGGATTTAGTTTTTCACCAATATCTTGACCAACGAGTTTAGCTGCACCAGTGAGTGCACTGACATGGTAGTGTTTTGCCATGTGAGCAAAAATCTCACGATACAATTCATCTACTTCTCGTTCGGTAGACACTTTCCGCATTTGTTTCAGATAGTTGTCTTCAGGGGTTGGCTGATTTTTTAAGACCTCTTGGAAATAGCCCGCAACTGTGCCTCCGATACTATCCCCTAATTTATCTTTAAATTTTTCATCTAAACGATCTTCAATTTCTTTAACTGCTTTGGCACCTAGTCCGGGTACATGGGGATCTGCAACAAAATTAGATTCTTGATCGACTACAGCAATAATGGTACACACATTTTCTTTCGTTTGGGGTATACCGAGTTGCTCGGTTATTTTATAAATATCCTCGGCCCATGAACCACGATTATTGACGCGGCCAGGAATGAGTTTTGAGATTTGTTCTGCATCAATCGTTTTATCTTGTGTATTCCACCATGATGAGTCACCACAAGCACTCATGAATAAACTTAATGTAGCAACACTACAGGCTTTAAAAATTACATTAGAGCGAAAGCTATTTTTCATAAATGCAAAGTATCAGGGATAAAGATTCTAGCGAAGTATACTATTTCATTCACGATTTGTGAGAACTTATATGTATACAAGATGATGGCAGCATGCTTCAAATCAAAATCTAAGTTTTGAGCTTAAGTTCATCCATTAACATTCAAGCAAAATGAGATAAAACATATTTTTAGTTTCAAACGTTATATAATTTAATGCTTGTATCCAATTTCAATCTCTCAATGAGTGCAGATTTAAAAAGTTAAGCATTCTGAAACTGTTTCATCATCATTGGTATTATTCATGTCTCAACATCCTGTGATCCGTGATTTATTTGATCGCGAAAAAACAACTCCTGTTTTTGTAGCACCCATGGCAGGTGTAACGGATCGACCATTTAGAACGTTGTGTAAATATTTTGGTGCAGGACATGCAGTTAGTGAAATGATGACTTCTGACAAAACGCTGCGTATGAGTAAGAAAAGTCTTTACCGTGCCAACTTTGATGGGGAAATTGCTCCAATTTCAGCACAAATAGCAGGATCAGACCCACGGGATTTAGCTGAAGCTGCACGATATCAAGTGTCAAACGGTGCTCAAATCGTTGACATCAATATGGGTTGTCCAGCGAAAAAGGTGTGCAATAAATTAGCAGGTTCTGCACTACTACAGGATGAAGACTTGGTAGCTAGAATTTTAGATGCGGTGGTCGAGGCAGTAGATGTCCCTGTAACACTTAAAACGCGCTTAGGATTTTTAAACGGACATGAAAATATTATGCGTGTGTCGAAGCGCGCAGAACAAGCGGGTATCGCAGCTTTAGCATTGCATGGTCGTACACGGGAAGATATGTATTTAAATACTGCACGTTATGATCTAATTAAAGAAGTGAAGCAAAATATCTCTATTCCAGTCATTGCAAATGGAGATATTGATAGTCCAGAGAAAGCCAAGTATGTATTAGATCATACTGGTGCTGATGCCGTGATGATTGGCCGAGCAGCACAAGGTCGTCCATGGATTTTTAGAGAAATTGCTCATTATTTAAAAACGGGACAGCCACTTGCAGCGCCATCGATTGCTGAAGTAAAAGAAGTTCTATTGGGTCATCTGAATGAGCTATATGAATTTTACGGTGAGTATTCAGGCTGTCGCATTGCACGTAAACATATCGCGTGGTACACCAAAGGTCTCCACTCAAGTAATGAATTTCGTCAGAATATGTACAAAGTAGAAAGTACAGCGGAACAAGCCAAGGTCGTAGCCAATTATTTCGATTTACTTTTGTCAGAAGGGCAAATTATGAGTGATGTTCAAGTGGAATCTGTGGATTCATTAAAATCAGGTTGAGTTTCTATATGTCAGCACTCAACTGAGATAAGTTATTCATACATTCTACTGTTGAGATTCAAGAGGTTGTAAATTTACTTGAGAATCTGATTTTTTCTCTTCAGAAGAAGGTGATTGATCTTGATTTAAATTTTGAGCATCTAGCTGCTCAACATTATGTTGAGTGGACTGATCTTTATCTTGAGCATGTGAATAGGTGTCTATTCCGAATCCAATCGCCACAAGTGCTAATAATACAAAACCCATACTTTTCGCTACATAATTTAACAATTCATTGTAAATTAAAAAACTACAGCTCGATATGGGTTTTATCGATTATTTAAGCATCATATTGATCAATTTCTAATATGATTTGATTGATTAAATCAGGCGCTTCTAAAGCTCTGATTTGATTTACATTACTTCCTGCCCAGAATGCACCGAAGCTTTCATCATTATTGGTTAATGCTGTTGCATTAAGTTGTTTACCTAAATCATATGCATAAGGGTAGGGAGCAACTAACTCACGCTGAGGTAAATCTACGAGAGTTGACCAACTGTTGATTATCCCTCTCGCTGGTCGCCCAGAGATGCTTGAAGTGATTTGAGTTAAAGGCTTGCTTAATAATGCATTACGATAAGCTGCATTAGCAGCTGAACTCTTGCATTGTACAAATGCAGTACCGAGTTGTACGGCCGAAGCTCCGAGATTCATCATATATTTAGCTTGAAATCCATTCATGATTCCACCAGCTGCTACGACAGGTATCTTGCAGGCAGGAACAAGTAATTTTATTAAATCTGCTGTTTTGATTGCACTGTCAAAATGCTCATTAAAAATACCACGGTGTCCTCCCGCTTCAATACCTTGTGCAATGATGATATCAATGCCAGCGTCTTCAATTGCTCTAGCTTCCGCTAAGTTCGTTGCTGATACCATCGTAATAATACCAGCCTCTTTGAGGGCAGATATTTGATGTGCATGAGGTATCCCAAAGTGAAAACTCACCGCCTTAGGTCGAGTTTCTAAGACTAAATCTAAAAAATCATCATTATCTAAAAAACTAGGGTAAATACATTTTAATTCTTTGGGGGGTTCAGTATTAAAGTTATCAAAGTGGGGTTTTAGATAATTTATCCAATTTAGATTCCGTTCAGAATCAAGTTCAGTTGGTTTGTGGCAAAAGAAATTCACCTGAAAGGGTAAATCTGTTAATTTTTGAGTTGCAACTATTTGTTGTCGAGCATTTTGGATACTGGCAGCACCTAAACCAAGAGACCCCAATCCACCTTGATTGGATACTTCAGCTGCCAGTTCTGGTGTGGATACCCCAGCCATTGGCGCTAAAAAAATGGGGTGCTGAATGGATAATTGTTCGAGTAAAGACATAATCAAGCTCCATGATTCAATTTCACTTTGCACAATCATGGTCAGAGAATCAAATTATATTCATTATTTAGTGTGAAAATGCAAAGCGTCAAACTGTGTCGCATGAGTGATCACTGACATTTGGTAGAATAAATAAACAATTATAATATTCGAAATCTCATTGCTTCCCCATACATATATGTTTGATCGTATCCGTGAAAAATTACAGATTTTAGCTGATGCTGCCAAATATGATGTGTCTTGTTCCTCAAGTGGTAGTAACCGCAAGAACAAAGATAAAGGTCTTGGTAATACAGGTTCCGGAATTTGCCATAGTTATACCGAAGATGGTCGCTGTGTTTCATTATTAAAAATTTTATTCTCAAATGTCTGTATTTATGATTGTGCGTATTGTGTCTCTCGCCGTTCAAATGACGTAAAGCGAGCAGCATTTACCGTCCAAGAAGTGGTAGATCTGACCATTAATTTTTATCGTCGAAACTATATAGAAGGGTTATTTTTAAGTTCAGGAATTTTTAAATCCGCGGATTACACCATGGAGAGAATGCTTCAAGTCGTAAAAAAATTAAGACTGGAAGAAAATTTTAATGGGTACATTCATCTCAAAACTATTCCGGGTGCTTCGCAAGAAATTATTCATGAGGCTGGACTGTATGTCGATCGGATGAGCATTAACTTAGAAATGCCGACAGAAGAAGGCTTGGTGAAATTTGCACCTGAAAAGTCGCATGCAGAAGTGCAGAAAGATTTAGGTATTGTGAGAGACCGTTTGATTGAATTGAAAGATGAGAGAAAACTAATCAAGTCGGTTCCTAAATTTGTGCCTGCTGGTCAGACAACACAAATGGTGGTCGGTGCGCATCACGAAACAGATCGTGATGTAATCTTGATGGCTGACAAGCACTATAAAGATTTTAAATTAAAACGGGTGTATTACTCAGGATATATACCTATCAATCCAGAAGAGTCTGCTTTACCTGCTGTAGGTTCTGCACCGCCGTTATTGCGAGAAAATCGCTTATATCAATCAGATTGGTTAATGCGTTTTTATGGATTTGAAGCCAACGAAATTGTGGATGAAGCACATCCCAATTTAGATTTAGAGGTTGATCCTAAATTAGGTTGGGCTTTAAGACATCCAGAGCAGTTTCCGGTGGATATTAATACTGCTGAATATAAAATGATTTTGCGTGTTCCTGGCATTGGTGTGAGGTCTGCTAAGAAAATTGTACAGGCTCGTCGATTTGGAAAAATTCATATCGATCAGTTAAAGCGCTTAGGCGTTGCTTATAATCGTGCTCAACATTTTATTCGATGTGCTGACACACCCAAATTTAAAAGAGAACAACACGCTCATCAGATCCGCCAGCAAATTTTACAAAGCGGACAATCAAAATATGTGAAACAACTGTCACCTCAACTAGGATTTGGGTTTTAAATGGCTGTGTATGTTTTTGATGGTACCATGACTGGGTTGCTGTGCTGTGTTTTTAGAGCTTTTCAATTCAAAGAGTTCGACGTAAAAGTTCAAACTGAAGGAAACGCTCACCAGAATTTATTTGATGAGTCAGTCCGAGTTTACAGTGAAGAAAAGCAAGCTGAACGAGTCTGGCAAGGTTTAAAATCTAAAATTTCTGCTTCAAGTTTGCGTAATTGGTATTTTACTTTTTTGTCTGAGCAGGAAGTGGCATACCAACATCTATTTGATTATTCCATTTATATCTTTAAGCACCGATATGCCGTTGAAAAAAATTTCGGTCATCGTGATGTTTTAGCGCTTGCACAATGGGCTAAACAAGTTGGTCGTGAAAAGCACCGAATGGAGGCATTTGTTCGCTTTAAAAAGTGTAAGGATGGTTTATTTTTATCATTAGTAAGACCAGATTTTAATGTTCTGCCTTTAATCTCTAAGCATTTCAAAGCACGTTATCAAGACCAGCGTTGGTTAATTTATGATGAAAAGCGACGCTACGGAATTTACTATGATTTGAAGCAAGTCCATCAAGTTAATTTGAATGCAGTCGAAATCGATCAAAATATCTATATAGGTTCTAGTCAATCATTCATGATTGAACTCGATGATCAAGAAGAGCTATATGATCAACTTTGGAAGGATTATTTTAAGAGTGTAAATATAGTGGCACGTGATAATCCTAAGTTGCATGTTCAATACGTACCTAAAAGGTATTGGAGATATATGAATGAAAAACAGGTTTAGTATGATTTTTTAAAAATAAGTTGTTGAATTTATTTAATAAAATATAATAAAAACGATTATATATGAGTGTTTTAAATTTATACAGCTAAAATTTTTAATATTTTTTTGTTATATTTATTTAAGGGTTAATTGTGTAAGTTATTGAATTATATATTTATATATATAATTATTAGATTGCATAAAAATTTAATTATACTTTATAGATATATATTGGGTCATAAAATAAAATTTTTTGTATGTTTAATATTCAAAATTAACTTATAAATTTTTAATTTCAATTTTTTTTCTAAAAATATCAAAACTTAATTTTATACGAGTTAATTTTGATAACGATTCATATTTAGCCATCTCAGTTCAATTGGACTTTGTAAATTTTTTTTTCTTAGACTAATAGTTAAGCCCAATTTATTCATTCAAAAAGTGAATATCACTAGAATTTCGACCTTTGAAACTATTTAACGCGCAATTCGTTTTTGAGTGTGAAATTTATTGCATTTAACAATGGATTCACTTTTTGAATTAGAAGGGTCTTCCATGGATATTCACGTTGATGAGCAATCTCAACCACCTAAGAAGCAAAAGTTTTATCAAATTTTATATGTTCAAGTCATCTTTGCAATTATTGCGGGTGTCACACTTGGACATTTTATGCCTGAGTTGGGGGCAAGTTTAAAACCTCTTGGCGATGCTTTTATTAAAATCGTCAAAATGATCATTGCACCCGTTATTTTCTTGACTGTGGTCACGGGTATTGCTGGTATGACGAATATGGGCGCAGTGGGGCGAGTGACGGGTAAAGCAATGGCTTACTTTTTAACTTTCTCTACGCTTGCGCTGATTGTGGGCATGATTGTTGCCAATCTTATTCAGCCGGGTAAAGGTCTTAATATCGATCCTGCTGCTTTAGAAGGTGACAAAGTTTCAACTTATGTTGAAAAAGCTCAGGATGCCTCTATTGTTGACTTCTTCATGAATATCATACCAAAGACTTTAATCAGTCCTTTGGCGGGTGGGGATATTCTTCAGGTTTTATTTGTTGCTGTGCTATTTGGTTTAGCGCTTGCAGCGGTGGGTGAAAAAGGGAAACCAATTACAGATTTCTTAACGACACTGACCGCTCCGGTATTTTACCTTGTTGGTATGTTAATGAAACTAGCTCCAATTGGTGCATTTGGTGCAATGGCGTATACGATTGGTGCTTTCGGTATTTCAAGTATTGGAAATTTACTATTATTAATCGTAACATTCTATATTACTTCACTTTTATTTGTTCTGCTTATTCTGGGAGCAGTTGCACGTTACAATGGATTTTCAATCATTGATCTCATCCGCTATATCAAAGATGAATTATGGTTAGTATTAGGCACGAGTTCTTCTGAAGCTGCACTGCCAACGCTAATGAATAAAATGGAAAAAGCGGGTTGTGAAAAGTCGGTCGTTGGTTTGGTCATTCCAACTGGATATTCATTTAATTTAGATGGTACAAATATCTATATGACGATGGCTGCTCTTTTTATTGCTCAAGCCTGTAATATCGATTTGACCATTTGGGAACAGATCACAATTTTGTTGGTAGCGATGATTAGTTCAAAAGGGGCTGCAGGTGTAACGGGTGCGGGCTTTATTACTCTGGCAGCTACATTATCCGTTGTTCCTGCATTACCTGTTGCAGGGATGGCGCTTATTTTAGGTATCGACCGTTTTATGTCTGAATGCCGCGCATTAACTAACCTTGTTGGGAATGCTTGTGCAGCAATTGTTGTAGCACGTTGGGATAATGCATTAGATAAAGAACAATTAGATGCAACTTTGAAAAAGAAAGCAGAGGCTTGACTTCACTTTTAACATCTTAAGCCCATCTTCGGATGGGTTTTTTATATAGATGATGCAGCATTTAACAAACTCAGAGTAAGCGCATTCAGATTTATTATAAGAACAAACTTTGGTGGCGTAGCTGATTTCAATCGGCTAAAAATTTAATACTCCTTTCTTTTTCTTTCTTATCCTCTTGAATGGTTGTAATTGCACTATAGAAAGATAAAAAAACGCCCAATTGAAATTAGGCGTTCTTAAATATCGATATTTGCTGATTAGCAACCTGTAAGTTTTTCAGGCTGAGGCTTTTCATTCGGGAAAAATAGTGGACGAAGTTTCACACCTATACCATTACCAATAAAAGCGAAAATCAGCCATAACCACCCATGTAGACTGCCTGATGCAATGCCGCTGAAATAAGCACCGATGTTACAACCGTATGCTAATCGAGCGCCATAACCCAACATGATCCCCCCAATGACTGCTGCTAGAATTGAGCGTTTAGGGATATTGAGACTCGGTGCAAATTTTCCAGCGAGACCTGCTGCAAGTAAAGCGCCGAGCATGATGCCAAAATTCATCATAGAGGTGATATCAAACCACAACGAATTTGCTACAGCTTTAGCATTTCCAGGTTGTTGCCAATAGTCCCAAGCTGTTACATCAATTCCGACTAATGTTGCACCTTTCGCTGCCCATACTGCGAGTGCAGATGTGACACCCCATGGGCGACCAGCCAATGCAAGCGTGGCGAAATTAAGCAGGGTGAGAATAATACCACCCCAAATCAAAGGCCATGGTCCCTTTAGGAAACGTTTCCAGCCTTGATGAGCTGCAACAGGTTCTTGTTCAAGCTGACCGTGGCGTTTTTTCTCGAAGTAGACTGTTGCCAATGCGATCAAACCAAATAGCACGAAATTGAGTATTAGCGCTGGAATAACACCAAAGCTTTGTACTACTGAAATAGGGGCTAAATGTGGCAGTGCAAACCACCATTCAATATGTGAAGTAGCGATCAGTGAGCCTAAACAGAAAAAGAATAGAGTGATCAGCATACGTGAGCTACCACCACCGACTGTATAGAGTGTCCCAGATGCGCAACCACCACCCAGTTGCATGCCAATTCCGAAAATAAATGCACCAATCATCACGGACATCGATACGGGATTGACGTTGCCTTTAACGGGTTGACCAAATAACTCACCTGCACCTAAAGCTGGGAAGAAGAGCAGTACTGCCAGTGCGAGCATAATCATTTGTGCACGTAAACCACGACCTTTGCGTTCTTTAATAAAAACGCGCCAGCTCGATGTAAAACCAAATGATGCATGGTAGAGCGTCATACCAAGCGCACCACCAATAAGGAATAACAGGGCTTGATTAATTCCCACAATTTGATAAGCACCAAAGGTGCCTACAATCAATAAAACAATAGCGATCCAGACCGATGACTGTGATCGGTCAGATTGAGCTGCAATAATGGACATGAAGATAAGAAAAGCTGATAAAACACATCAGTATTTTAATTGATTGATTGTGGGTTGATAGTCCTACACTGCATTTATGCATTAAATGCTGCTGAGTAATATTGATTTTATATATTTGTAATTCTTATATGTTAGCCGACATGTACATTAAACAGTGAGCCAATCCAACTTGAAAATGCCATCGCTGCGATTCCCCAAAGCGTAATTCGCAATGCAGATTTTACTTTAGACGTTCCAGCAAAATATCCAGATAAAGCCCCTAGAATAAATAACGCTAAAATGCAAAAAAAGGCAACACTGTATTCTAAATATGCAGGAGGACTGATCAGTATAGCGATCATAGGGCAAGCTGCACCTATTGAAAAGGCGGTGGCAGAAGACCAAGCGGCTTGAAAAGGTTGAGCTGTTGTATTTTCATGGATACCAATTTCATCACGTGCATGTGCAGCTAACGCATCATGCTCGCTCAGTTGTATAGCAACTTGATGAGCAAGTTCGGGTGATAGTCCTCTTTGTATATAAATATGCGTTAATTCTTTCAGTTCTATTTGTGGATTGCGTGCTAACTCACTTGCTTCAAACTTTAGATCAGCTTCTTCAATATCAGACTGAGATTTTACTGAAATATATTCACCAGCTGCCATGGACGTTGCGCCTGCAATCAAACCAGCAATACAAGTGATTAAAAGGGTATGTTGATTCGCGCCACTTGCTGCCATCCCCATGATTAAACTAGTGACTGAAATTATACCGTCGTTGGCACCAAGAACAGCAGCTCTTAACCAACCTGTGCGATGTATATAATGTGGTTCTGTATGGTGCGAATAGCTCATAGGATTTTGTCTTATTATCTGAAAATGTTATTCAAAAATGAGTTGTTATTCATACAGTATAGGCTTGATTCGTATTTTGGGGCTGTATAATTGCTCTGTTAGAGAAAAAATTAAAGCCCCTAAAGAGGCTTTAATTGGTAAAAATCAAATTATTGTTGAGCTTTTTCTTTTACATTCGCTGCACCTTCTTCTACAGCTGCCGCAGCATTAGCAGTTGCTTCTTTAGCCGCTTCTGAAGCGTTGTGCGCAGCGTTTTCAGCATGTGCAGCAGCATTATCTGCAGCTTGTGCTGTCGCATCAGCAGCATTGTCGACTGCAGTTGCAGTTGATTGAGCTGCATCTTCAGTCGCATTTTGAATATCTGCACCTGCTTGTTCAGCAGCATTTTCTAAATGTTCACCAGTTGTCGCGCCAGTTTCAGGAGCTTTATCCTTATTACACCCAACCAAAGCAACTGTAGCAGCAAGACCTAAAGCAACAAGAATCTTATTCATTTTATCTTCCTTTTTTAATTCAATGAGTATCCAAGTAGCATGGATGAGAACAATATAAGCAGATTTTAAATAAAGTTTTATTCAAAAATTGTAAAGATAATATTGGCTTATAAAAGAGCCCCGAGAAAGAGTTTTCTCAGGGCTACACTTTAGTGTGGTATGTTAAGGCTTAAATTACTGTCCAGAACGAATGATGTAATCAAACGCTGACAGTGATGCTTTCGCGCCTTCACCAGTGGCAATGATGATTTGCTTATAAGGTACTGTTGTACAGTCACCCGCAGCAAATACACCTTTTACATTGGTTTCGTTGCGATCGTTAATCACAATCTCACCACGGTTGGTTAATTCAACTTGAGTTTCTTTTAAGAAATCCGTGTTGGGTAACAAACCGATTTGTACGAAGATCCCCGCCAATTCGACAGTGTGTTCTTCATCCGTCGCACGTTCTTTGTATTTCAGTGCAGTGACTTGTTTGCCATCACCAACGACTTCTGTAGACAACGCATTTTTGATGACAGTCGTGTTTGGAAGACTGGTTAACTTGTCTTGAAGGACTTGGTCAGCACGCAGTTTGGTATCAAACTCAACTAAAGTGACATGCTCAACAATACCTGCAAGGTCAATCGCAGCTTCAACACCAGAGTTACCACCACCGATCACAGCCACACGTTTGCCTTTGAACAATGGACCATCACAGTGTGGGCAGTACGCAACACCATGTGTTTTGTATTCTTGCTCACCTGGTACATTCATTTCTCTCCAACGTGCACCTGTAGACAGGATGACCGTTTTCGATTCAAGTTTTGCACCATTCTCTAAAGTCACTTCAACTAAACCGTTGGCAGTTTCATCCGCACCTTTGATGTCAGACACACGTTGTAAGTTCATGATGTCGACACCGTATTCACGAACATGTGCTTCCATTTCAGCTGCAAACTTAGGACCTTGCGTCTTTTGCACTGATGTAAAGTTTTCAATGTCCATCGTATCCATGACCTGACCACCCATGCGTTCAGCAACGATTCCTGTACGGATACCTTTACGAGCCGCATAGATTGCAGATGTGTTACCTGCAGGACCACCACCGATCACAAGCACGTCAAATGCATCTTTGGCATTGAGCTTTTCAGCATCTTTCGCAGCAGAATTAGTATCGAGCTTCGCAACAATCTCTTCCAATGTCATACGACCTTGACCGATATGTTCATTGTCTTGGAACACCATTGGAACTGCCATGATTTTGCGTTCTTCAACTTCGTCTTGGAAGAATGCACCATCAATCATGGTTGCTGTTGTGCCAGGGTTGTAGATTGCGATCAAGTTTAGTGCTTGAACCACATCTGGACAGTTATGACAGCTTAAAGATACGAATACATCAAAGTCAGATTTGATTTCTAATGCTTTGATGGATGCCAATACTTCATCAGATACTTTTGGTGCATAACCAGAAGTTTGTAGCAATGCCAAAATCAAAGAAGTGAACTCATGACCCATTGGTAAACCTGCGAAGAAGACACGCGGTTCTTCACCCGCTTTAGCAATACCAAAGCTCGGCGCACGTTTATTTTGACCATCAAAACGAGCTGTGACTAATGGAGAAAGTGCAGCCACTTCTTCCACGAGTTCTTTGATTTTTGCAGATTTGTCTGAATCATTTAAAGTCGCAACCAATTCGATTGGACCTTCAAGGCGTTCTAAAAGCGTTTTTAATTGAGCTGAAGTATTTTGATCTAACATTGCTAACGTCTCCAAAGGAGTAATAATTCATTCGATACAGGTATACTAAGATAATTGATTGAATAGATAAAACAGTTTGTTTTTATAAATTCAATCGGAAAAATAAATTTTATCAGGATCATTGGTGTAGATGTATGAAAATATTGAGTTAAAACTTGAATTTTCAAGTATAAAAGCAATTTAAATTCAGATATATACATTGAAATTATTGTAATAGATATGAGCGAGGACCAATTATGACCTTAGAAAGAGGTATTTATAAACACTATAAAGGACAACTTTATCAGGTTCTTGATGTAGCGACGCATAGTGAAACTCAAGAAAAGCTTGTGGTCTATCAATGCCTTTATGGAGATTATTCAATATGGGTAAGGCCATTAACGATGTTTACGGAAAGTATTTATCTAGAAGATGATGATCGTGAAATTGAACGTTTTAAATTGATTCAAAAATTATGATGATTGTCATAGTAAAGACTTTATCTTTGATTAGTTTATAGAAATCGATTCAATGAGAATATGTCATGAATGCTGAATTTCTAAGTCAAATGCAAAGTTTATATCAGCAGTTAATTCAACATGATGCATATCAAACTGATCGCGATCTGAGATATCGAAATATAAAACCAGAATCTGCCCATTATATTTCGATGCTTATTAAGATCCAGACCTCTAAACGAATTCTTGAAATAGGAACTTCGACAGGATATTTAACATTATGGATGGCGGAGGCGGTTTCGGAGCATCAGGGTCGAGTGACTACGGTTGATATAAACTCAGAAAGAACAGCACTTGCGACTCAGTACGCCAAACAGTTTAGTTTAGATCACCTTATTGATTTTATCAGCAGTGATGCAATTGATTTATTAATTAATGAAGGCGATGTGTATGACTTAATTATCTTAGATGCGAATCGACATGCATATCCTGATTATTGGCAATATTTAAAAAAGGTACTACATCCTGAACATGGCCTAATACTTGTAGATAAAGTGATTTCCCACGCCGCTGAAATACAAAGTTTTTTAAAGGATGTTAAAGCTGATCCAGATTTTTGCACGATGACGCTGAATATTGGGTGTGGATTATTGATGATTACGCGGAATTGATGGTGATTGAGAATTTGATGGACTGAACACAAAAAAACCACGCAAAGCGTGGTTTTTTTAGTGCTATCTAATAAATTAGATTTTACCAACTAGATCGATTGAAGGAGCAAGAGTTGCATCGCCTTCTTTCCATTTAGCAGGGCAAACTTCGCCTGGGTGAGCGTGAACGTATTGAGCTGCTTTAACTTTACGAAGAAGTTCTTGAGCATCACGACCGATACCGCCAGCGTTGATTTCAACGATTTGGATTTTACCTTCTGGGTCGATTACGAAAGTACCGCGGTCAGCAAGACCAGCAGATTCGATTAGAACTTCGAAGTTTTTAGAAAGAGTCCAAGTTGGATCGCCGATTAATGGGTATTGGATTTTACCAATTACGTCAGAAGTGTCGTGCCAAGCTTTGTGAGTGAAGTGAGTGTCAGTAGAAACACCGTAGATTTCCACGCCTAATTTTTGGAATTCAGCGTAGTTGTCAGCAAGGTCACCAAGTTCAGTTGGGCAAACGAAAGTGAAGTCAGCAGGGTAGAAAAATACTACAGACCATTTGCCTTTAAGATCAGCTTCAGTCACGTCTACAAATTGACCGTTGTGGTAAGCTGTAGCTGCGAATGGTTTAACTTCAGTATTAATTAAGCTCATCATTGTCTCCATGATTGAGGTTAGTCTTTAATTTTCAATTAGAGTATCGAACTTTCGTTCTGTGCTGAAATGGTATTTTTACATTACAAAAATCGGAAAAACCGAATTATGTAAATTGATTGCCATTTAAGTTTGTCATCTGTCTTCCTTGTAACACATCAAAATGATGTATTCGTGACAGGATGAGAAAATTTCACATGCCTACCAACATGAAGACACTGAAGTGAAAATTCAAGGGTAAATATTAAAAAAATCATCATTATTTTGGATTTAGTTTTTCAAAAATATAAAAAGCTACATGAAAATTTCAAAAATTGTATGAATTGTCACATAACACGGCTGACATGTTTCTATTTCAACATAAGATCATTTTAAGCTTTATATTCTCATTTAATCTAAAAAAATAGTCCGATTCAGATTTGGGATAATTTTTGAAAATGAGTAGAATAAAGCGTTTCGTAATTGATATAGGGCTAAAACTTGGCAACGATTGGGTTAAATGTAGAACAAATGGTGATGGCACGAGATCTTCATCGTTTAAATCGACTACGCAAAGGAAAAGATGCCAATGAAAAGCAATATCAAGAACTTTTTGAAAAATCAAATTTAAAAGTACAACAGCGTATTCAACGCATTCCTAATATCAAACTTAATCAAGATTTACCTGTTACCCAATATGCAGACAAATTGATTGAGGCCATTCAAAAACATCAGGTCATTATCGTTGCGGGTGAAACAGGTTCAGGTAAAACAACTCAGCTTCCTCAGATAGCCATGCTTGCGGGGCGTGGTTTAACAGGGTTAATTGGTCATACCCAGCCACGACGATTAGCTGCGCGCAGTGTATCGCAACGTATTGCAGAAGAGGTGGGTGAAAAACTCGGTGAGTCTATTTCATTTAAAGTAAGGTTTAACGAACAGGGTTCACAGGACTCTATCGTTCGTTTAATGACAGATGGTATTTTGCTGGCTGAATTGGCTCATGATCGTTTCTTAACCAAATATGACACCATTATTATTGATGAAGCACATGAGCGCTCGCTCAATATTGACTTCATCATGGGCTATTTAAAACAGCTCTTGCCACGTCGTAAAGATCTTAAAGTCATCATCACATCTGCAACTTTAGACGTTAATCGTTTTTCAAGTTACTTCAATAACGCACCGATCTTTGAGGTTGAAGGTCGTAGTTTTCCTGTAGAAGTGCGTTATCGTCCGATCTCTGAAATGAGTATTATAGGGAGTGATGATGATGAGTTTGATGACTTTGAAGAAAACCTACCGCGCGCAGTAGTATCAGCTGTTGAAGAATGTTTCAAAGATGCACAGGAAAAAGGTCATCCTGAACACGCAGATATTTTGATTTTTGCCAGTACGGAACAAGAGATTCGTGAGCTACAGGAAACTTTAATCAAACATGGACCTCGTCATACAGAAGTTCTACCTTTGTATGCGAGACTAGCGTTATCTGAACAACAAAAGATTTTTAATCCTGCAGGTGGTGGACGGCGTATCATTATTGCCACCAACGTTGCGGAAACTGCATTGACCGTTCCAAACATACGTTACGTCATTGATAGTGGTTTTGCACGTATCTCTCGTTATAACTACCGTTCGCGTGTTCAGCGTTTACCGATTGAAGCGATTTCTCAAGCAGCAGCCAATCAGCGTAAAGGTCGTTGTGGTCGTATTGCACCGGGTGTGTGTATTCGACTGTATTCAGAAGAAGACTTTTTAAGTCGTCCCGAATTTACTGAACCTGAAATCAAACGTACTAATTTGGCATCTGTTATTTTGCAGATGCAGAGTTTAGGTCTTGGAACACTCGAAGATTTTGACTTTATTGAACCGCCTGATCATCGTCTCGTCAATGATGGTCGTAAACTGCTGATTGAACTCGGGGCGATGACGGAAAAGAGTAATCCTTCTCTTGTGGCTAAAACAGCCTCATCTTTAGATAAAGGTGGACTTCAAGGCAAAGGCGATTCTCTTACCAAAATTGGTCAACAAATGGCAAAAATGCCAATTGATCCAAGACTCGCACGTATGATTTTGGGGGGTGCTCATTTTGGGGCGCTCAATGAAGTATTGATTATCGTGGCAGCGTTAGCTGTTCAGGATCCAAGAGAGCGTCCTGCTGATAAACAAATGCAAGCGGATCAGAAGCATGCCTTGTTTCGTGAAGCCGACTCTGACTTTCTGTTCTATCTCAAATTATGGGATGCGTTGGTTGCAAATCGGGAGATGAGTGAAAATAAGCGTCGCACATTTGCACGTAATCATTTCTTGAGTTGGTTACGCTTGAGAGAATGGAAAAAAACACATGAGCAACTGGTTGATCTTGCTCAAGGCTTAAAGCTTTCTTTTAATGAAAAGAAAACCAGTTACGAAAATCTTCACAGAGCTTTACTCACGGGACTATTGTCATTCATTGCAAATAAAACAGATGAACGCAATGTATTCATGGCAGTGCGTCAACAAAAGGCACGTATATTTCCTGCATCGACCTTACACAAAACCAATACACCATGGGTCATGGCATTTGAGATGGTAGAAACCTCGCAGGTGTATTTACGAACACTGGCAAAAATTGAGCCTGAGTGGATTTTGCTAGCCGCACGTGATTTAGTCAAACATCATTACTTTGAACCGCATTGGTCGAAAAAAGCAGGTGTGGTTAACGCATATGATCAAATTTCACTGTTTGGTTTGATTATTGAGCCTAAGCGTCAAATCAATTATGAAAAGGTGGATCAAACTGCGGCGCATGAAATTTTCCTTCGCGATGCTTTAACGACGGGTCATCTGGGGATTACGCCGCCATTTTTAAAACATAACTTACTTAAACTAGAAGAGGTTGAGCGAGTTGAAGACAAATTGCGACGTCGTGATTTGGTTGTAGACGAAGAGACGATTTATCAGTTTTATGCAGCAAAAGTGCCTGAAGATGTTGCGAGTCGGCGCAGTTTTGAAGATTGGCGTGCGACTGTTGAGCCTCAAAATCCACGTTATTTGTTCATCGATGACGATGCTTTATGGCTTAACGATCGTCCAACCACCCAACAGTTCCCTGATTACTTACGTAATGGGGATCTTCGTTTAGCAGCAAGTTATCGATTTGATCCAAGTCATGATGAAGATGGTGCGACGGTCAAGATTCCACTACAGGCCCTGCCACAAGTAGATGAAAACTTATGGTCATGGGGCATTCCAGGTTGGCGTCTTGATTTGATTGAAGCACTATTAAAAGCTCTTCCAAAAGATAAGCGTCGTGGCTTGGTACCTATACCAGATACTGCGCGTAAACTGATGTCCAAAATAGATGCGCAAGATTTACAAAAGCATATTTTTAGTTTTTTAGCTTTTCAATTGAGAGGCGAACAGATCACTGATAAAGATTTTAATGTAGATCGAATTGAACAATATCTTTTACCGCTCATAAAAGTCATCGATGAAAAAGGGCGAGTGATTGAGCAAGGTCGCGATTTATCAGAATTAAAAGCACGCTGTCGTACTGAAACGCATAGTCCAGTCAAGCAGTTAAAAGGTGAGTATCAAACTTTCCCTGAGCATTTTGTGTTTGAAGCATCGCAAAAAGTCACAGGTGTCGTCGTCAAACAATATCAAGCACTTGTACCATGCAAGGAATTTTCTAAGCTTGAGCAAAAGGATGAGTCAGGTGTTGTCATTCAAACGTTTAATGATCAGCACGAAGCAATACGCCATCATCGTGCTGGTATTATTCGCCTGATTCATATGCAGCTAGGTGATTTGATTCGACAGCTTAAAAAACAAATTTCTAAACCACTCGCATTAGCCTATTCCCCTTTGGGTGATAAAGCTCAGTTAGAACAAATGTTAGTTTACGCAACATTGCAAATGGCTTTAGAGAAAGAGCCTGTAGATGCGCAAGATTTCCAAATAATTCTGCAGGCTGTCAAGCAGTCTTTCCTAACGCATGGTCAAAAGGTCTTGGCTGCCTTTAATGACATTTATGTACAATGGCAACAAATTCGACGCGAGTTGATGATGATTGATGCCAATGTATTTGGTAAAAATATCGATGATATTGAAGATCAACTTGATCTAATGAGTTTAGCGGATTTTGCTTATAGTAAATCTGTAGACGTGTGGATTGAATTTCCACGCTATCTTAAAGCTTTATTGATCAGGATTGATCGTTTGCCTCATAATCTAAAACGAGATGATGATGCGATTGCTCAAGTCGATCCTTGGATGGATAAATTATTTAAATATAAAAATGATCAGAAATTGAAAGAGTTATATTTTATGGTTGAAGAGCTGAGAATCTCATTATTCTCTCAACCGATGAAAACCAAGATGCCAATTTCGCCAAACCGTATTCAAAAAGTATGGGAACGTCTCGGAATCAGTTAATATAGCTTTAATTTGAAATATTGAGTTACTCAAAAAAGGAGTTTTGCATGGGCATTCGTATTACAGGCACTGGCTTATTCCATCCTGAACATGTCATCACCAATGAAGAATTGGTTGAAAGTTTAAATGCTTATGTAGAAAAGTTTAATCAAGAGAATGCTGAAAAAATTGCTGCGGGTGAAATCGAAGCACGCCGTGGTTCAAGTGCAGAATTTATTGAGAAGGCTTCAGGTGTTAAAGCACGCTATGTTGTAGAGAAGGAAGGCGTATTAGATCCTAATCGTTTACGTCCAAACTTAGCAGAACGATCAGATGATGAAATTTCACTTCAAGCTGAGTGGGGTGTGATCGCTTCAAAACAAGCAATGGAAAATGCCGGTGTAACTGCTGAAGACATTGATGTTGTAATATTGGCTTGTTCAAATATGCAACGTGCATATCCTGCGGTTGCTATTGAAATTCAAACTGCATTAGGCATTCAAGGTTATGCTTATGACATGAATGTTGCTTGTTCTGCTGCAACATTTGGCTTAAAACAAGCTTATGATGCGATTAAGTCTGGTGCTCGTCGTGTGCTCTTGGTCAATGTGGAGATCACATCAGGTCATACAGATTATCGTTCACGTGATTGTCATTTCATTTTTGGTGATGTGGCGACAGCTTCAATTATCGAAGATACAGATTCTAAAACTGGATTCGAAATTTTAGATACGCAATTGTTTACGCAATTCTCTAATAACATTCGTAATAATTTTGGCTTCTTGAATCCAAGTGAAACAACCAACGCGGATGATAAACGCTTCCGTCAAGATGGTCGTAAAGTGTTTAAAGAAGTATGCCCATTGGTTGCGAAAATGATTACAAAGCAACTTGAGAAAAACCAAATCGAACCGACGAATGTTAAACGTTTCTGGTTACATCAAGCCAATGCCAGCATGAACGAGTTAATCTTAAAGCTCGTGGTGGGTAAAGCTGTTGCTGAAGCAGATCCAGACTTAGTTCCAATCATTTTAGACGAGTTTGCAAACACTTCTTCAGCTGGGGTCATCATTGCGTTACACCGAACTGCAGATCAAGTGAATGATGGTGAATACGGTGTATTATGTTCATTTGGTGCGGGTTATTCTGTTGGTTCGATACTGGTTCAGAAGCGAGTAGCTTAATTAGATAAAGAGATGTTCAATGGAAAATAAAGCGTTGCAAATCCAACACCATTCTAAAATGATCCGATATGGTAGTTTGTTGCAACGTTTTTATTTTAAACCGACCTTTCTTGGTGTTGAACATCTCAATGCTGATCGACCTGCCATGTATGTGGGTAATCATACAATTTATGGCGTATTTGATACGCCAATTTTGATTGATTATCTATATACAGAGCACAAAATTAAAATTGTGAGTTTAGGTGATCACATTCATTTCAAAATACCGTATTGGAAAGATATGGTTCATAAAATGGGTGCAATTGAGGGTCTAAGAGAATACGCCAGAGATGCAATGCAACAAGGATACTCTATCCTAGTGTTTCCAGGTGGTGGGCGTGAGGTAGTAAAGCGCAAAGGGGAAGAATATCAACTCATATGGAAAGAGCGCTACGGATTCTTAAAGTTAGCTCAAGAATTTGACTACGACATTGCACCTTTTGTAGCTGTAGGTGGTGATGAAGTATTCGATTTGGCACTTGATGCCAATTATTTGCTTGAAAAAAAGTGGTTTAAAAAGCTTTTAGCTGTTCCTAAAATTGGAAAATTACTCCGTCAAGGTGATGTCTTGCCTTCAATTCCCAAAAATATTATTCCTAAAAGAGTCCCATTCTATTTCAAATTTTTACCACGACAATCAATCTCAAATATCAAAACAGAACAGGATTTGATTGAATTCAGAGATCAATTGCAGCAAACGATTTACGAAAATATTGCATCAACGCAGTTGATACGAGATAGACAAGATTAAATCCTAGAAAATTATACTTGTTAATCTAATTATATTGTTGATTATAAAAATATTTTTAAAATAATATAAAAAAAATAAATTAGTGCTTTCTATTTTATATCAATTAGGTATATTATTTTAATGTAAATATTCAGTTTACTAAGCCCAAAGATTGTACTCCTCCTTGGGCTTTTTTTTATCTCAGAATAATAATAGTCGTATGAGCGCGATTTTCACTTTTTTAAATTCACACAAAATAAGATTGAAAATCAAAGTTGATTTTTTGGCACAAAATGCAACTATAGTTGGTTTTTGAAAAATTAATAAAAACAGAATGTTATTTATATTTTTTAGCATGCTATCAAAATAATTCTATTTTTGTAATTGCAAAATGTATGCTTCTACGACTTAGAGGTTCATAAAGAAATTTTGCATAAGTGGTTTTTTTTTGTACATTGAAAACTCAAAAACAAAATAATACAGAGGGATTATGTCACTACAAGGAAAAACACTGTTCATTACAGGTGCAAGCAGAGGTATCGGTCGTGAGATTGCACTTAAAGCTGCAAAAGATGGTGCAAATATTGTGGTTGCTGCAAAAACGAGCACTGAACATTCGAAACTCAGTGGTACGATTCATTCTGTTGCAAAAGAAATAGAAGCAGCTGGTGGGAGAGCATTAGCGATCCAACTTGATGTACGAGATCAAGATGCTGTCGCAGCCGCAATGAAACAGGCTGCTGAACATTTTGGTGGGATAGATGTCCTCATTAATAATGCTGGTGCGATTAATTTGAGTGGGGTTGAAACGCTTGATCCAAATCGTTTTGATCTCATGTATCAAGTTAATACTCGCGCCGTTATGGTCTGTAGTCAAGCTGCCTTGCCTTATTTAAAACAAAGTCAAAATCCACATATTCTTAGTCTCTCTCCACCTTTAAATTTAAAAGAATCGTGGTTTGCGGTTCATTCTCCTTACACCATCAGTAAATATGGCATGAGTATGTTGACCATGGGAATGAATCAAGAATTCGAACGTTATGGGATAAGTGTTAATGCCTTGTGGCCTAGAACCATTATTGCAACTGCAGCGATAGAATTTTCTCTCGGTGGACGTGAGTTATTTAGCAAGGCTCGGACACCGGCAATCATGGCTGATGCAGCGTATGCAATCTTGACGAGTGAGAAACGTTCGATCACGGGTCGTATGATGATCGATGAAGAGATATTAAGAGAGAAAGGTGAAACTGATTTCGAAAAATATCGAGTTGAGCCATCAGATGAGGAATTGATGGTCGATTTATTTGTTGATCCATAAATGAGAAAGCCCAACATAGCGTTGGGCTTTATTATTTATACTAAATTATCGTAATGCAGTAAGGTTGACATCCTTTTGATACATCTCGATCTGCATGACTTGTTCAGTTAAGAATGCTTTACGTTGGTCATTGCTCGGATGACTTGCAAACAAAGTTGATTGATCTTTATTCATTTTACGTTTGTTGAGATTTGCTTCGAATTTATCCCAAAATGAGAGTGCTGCATTGTGATTGTAGCCCGCTCTCACCATCAAATCTAAACCAATCAAATCAGCTTCTTCTTCTAGATGACGGCGATGAGACATATTGGTTTGATTGCCTGATAAACCACTTGCAAGCCCGATGGCAGCCCCAGTTCCCATGGTTGCACCCATTAGACCCAAATTCATTGCTGCGAAACGAGAAGCCTTTTCACGACTATGATTACGGATAATGTGTGCCATTTCATGCGCAATTAGGGTGGCTAACTCGTCATCAGATAAGTTTTCAAACATATATACAGCCGAATTAACTACAATTTGCCCACTTTGAAAGGATTGGGCATTCGGTTTGCTGCTGAGCACACCGTTAATTCGCCATTGAATTGGTTGACGACCTTCACGTAAATATTGATTAGCATGTGGGATTAAACGTGCCAAAATTTGATTTAATCGTGGATCTTCAAGATATAAAGACTTAGTTTTCGCTTTCTTTTCAAATTTATTATAGCTACGGTTTGAAATTTTATTCCAAGCTGATTCCGGAATAATCATGAGTTGTTTGCGTTCGGAAGCTACAGTGCCTAATGATGTGGTTGAAACACAGCCAGTCGAGATTAATGCAATTGAACTTATAATACCAAACGCGAAGGATTTCATAATTACACCTTAATGATGGGATATTATTTGAGATCTAGCTTGATTTTTAATAGCTAGATTTCGTGTTCAATTATTGTTCAATATTTAGATTAATTAAACAAACATTATTTTAATTATTAATTTGAACGAATTAATAACATGGTGTTTATAATGAGATTTGAGTCACAATAATATTTTTTTTATTTGTTATTTTGTTATTTAGATAAATTATTTTATTTATATATATTTTGTATTTTATTATATTTTTTTTATATTATTTGTGATTGGATTAATATTTATTAAAATTAATAGTATATATAAATCAGTATTTTATGTTTTATTATTGTTTTATTTAAATATTTAAGTGTGATTCTGTTTTTGAATTTAATTTAATATGAGAATAAATTCTCACTATTTTAGTTGAATATTGATAAATAACTCATAACGAAATATTTTGGAATTTTATTCAAAGTTATTAAAAATTAATTCTTATATTGTGAAGTTTTTCTTACATGTTGATTTGGTGTATTTTGTGATTTAATTCACACATACTATCGTTGGGTATTTTAATTAAATTTGGGTGGGCTAATTATATGATTTTTAAACCACGAATTTTTTTGATCACAGTGTTATAAGGTCTGTTTGATTTTTGACAAGGTCTGAGCATCATTAATATGCGCATGCTGCTTATCCTAGCCAATCGATACAACAGAACACTTTAAAATAAATTCATCTAAACTTATTTTGTCTTCAGTCAATATAAGTATCAATTCGTTCAATTTCAAAGATGTTTAACCTGAACTTGAGTTTTCAGTACTCGTCATTCAATCGCATCGTATTTTGAAAAAAGGATTAATCTTGATGTGGAGCACTTGGTGAATCAAATGAGGGTTTCTTTTTTGGTTCGAGTAAAATCTTAATCACAAACGCTTTGCCAAGGTGATAAACAGAAATATTTAAAGAATTCCAACGGAATAATGAGATTTTTTGCGATATAAAGTTCATGTTAGGGCGAGTACAAATGTATGAGCGATTTCGAGTGACGATGGGCGTTGAAGCGGCATTTGTTTTATCACGCTTTCTTAATTCATTCGTTGAACTTTGAACGACTAGACAGGAACTGATACAGTAAATATGAATAAGTGGTTTAAGGGTAGTTTATTGATTGGTTCTTTGGTGAGTAATTTTGCATTTGCAGATTTTCTACCACCAGATCAAGCATTTCAATTTGAGGCAGTATCAGTCAGTCATCATCAAGCTGAACTAAAATGGAAGATCGCAGATGGTTACTATCTCTATCATGATCAAATCAAAGTTTCAGACATTCAAGGTCCTGTAAAGTTATCTCTACCACGCCCAAAAGAGAAAGATGATCCAAACTTTGGTATGACCCAAGTGCATTATCAGGATGTAATCAGCAATATTCCAGTCAAACCAAATCAAGAATTTAAGATTCAATGGCAAGGATGTGCTGAAAGTGGTTTATGTTATCCGATTCAAAGAACAACGATAACAACTGACAGCACAGGTTTATTCCCAGCGCAGCAAACTACACAAGCTAAGAAAGTTTTAAATCTCAAAGAAATTTCAGCGGCATCTAATGGAGTTGTGAATACTCGAGATGCACAAGAAAATGCTTCACCAAAAACAGAAAAACAACTCATTTCAGAGGATAATAATACAGTCGCAGATCGTAAAAATTTTAACGCTACTGCGCTTGAGCTAGATAAAACCGAATTTGGGGAAAATAATTTAATCAGTGAGGATCAATCCACGCTAGATGCAAATTTATCTAAAGAAAATCTGAACAGGCCAGCCAGCTTTTTGAGTGTATGGAACAACGATCAATTTTTTTTAAATTTGCTCTCTCAACAAAGTGTATGGCTTAATTTATTGGTGTTTTTAGGACTTGGAATATTGTTGGCATTCTTGCCTTGTTCATTGCCCTTAATTCCGATTTTATCAGGCATTCTTGTGCAAAATCACAAAGGTTATCGTGCCGCGATAATAGCTTTTATTTTTGTCACAGGGATGGCTATCGTTTATGCGTTAATGGGATTCGTTGTTTCTCAACTGGGCTATAATTTTCAGCGTTGGTTTCAAAGTCCGATCTTCATTAGTATTTTTAGTCTCCTATTTATTACTTTTGCCCTTAATCTTTTCGGTGCATTTCAAATCTCTTTACCTCAAGGAATATTACAACGCTTAGATCTTTGGCAACAAAAACAAAAAGGCGGAACATTGATCGGTGCAGGACTCATGGGGATGATTTCTGCACTGATAGTTGGACCCTGCATGAGTGCTCCGTTGGCTGGAGCATTGATATTTGTCTCACAGATGAACCAACCTTTATTAGGGGTGACTTATCTTTTTGTTTTGGGCATTGGGATTGGTTTGCCGCTTTTTATTGCGGCAGTTTTCGGGACGCATTTTTTACCTAAACCTGGGGTATGGATGGATCGACTCAAGGTCTGTTTTGGTTTCGTGATGTTGCTTGTGGCCATTTATTTTGTACGGCCACTTATTCCAACCAGTATTTATCAAATTCTGATGGGTCTTTTACTTCTTGGATTCGCTGTATATTTACTCTGGAAAATGAGACCTTATGTCGAAAAAATAGTGGTTAAAAGCATCATCATATTACTCAGTCTTGGCATGATGTTTTTAGGAGTGAATTATGTGCAGCAAGGGTATACGCACTCCCTTGTAACGCAGGCCAAAACATTACATACATGGCATAAAGTCAAATCTGCCGCGCAGCTTTCAAATGTTTTGAAAGCAAATCAAGGTAAAGCCGTAGTAATTGATGTTTACGCAGATTGGTGTGTTGCATGTCAACCGATAGAAAAAGAGGTACTTCCGCGTGAAGATGTTCAAGCCAAACTCAATGAGTTGGTTTTAATTAAATTAGATCTCACTCATTTTGAACCAAGCCAAGATGAACTGTTAAAAAAATGGCAAATTTTAGGACCGCCTACATTTATTTTTTTAAATACGCAACATGATGAAATACGTGATCTGCGCTTGACTGGCACTTTTACTGCAACACAGTTATTAAATCGATTGCAGGAACAATCTGTCGGGATGGTTCAGTAATGATTTCATTTGATGGGATTCAACTTGGATCACTCATGTTTCCATGGGTTTTATTGATTCTATTCAGTGGGATACTGTTCATCAGTATCCTGATCAATGTTTTAGGTCATCACTATAAATGGACAGATACCCAAGTCAAAATCAGTAAAGATTCAGTGTGGACAAGCATCATTATTGGAGCAGTTGCCGCTAGAGTCATCTTTGTTATGTTCTATTGGGAGATTTATATTGAAAATCCTTTAGATATACTCAAAATCCAAGATAAAGGATTTAGCTTATGGAGTGGATTATTCTTCGGTGGGCTAAGCTATATCATTCTCAATCGAAGCTTACGAACAAAAATGAAAATCATTTTAGTTGGGGTGTTTTTATTTTGGGTAGCGATTGGCGTAATGATAAAAACTCAATACAAGGTTGAAAGTTTTTATCCTGATCTAAGTTTTCAGATACTCCCAACTGATCATAGTGAAAATAAGAATGCAGGGTATTTCACAGATTTTTTGGGTCAGCCTACAGTCGTAAATTTGTGGGCGAGTTGGTGCCCGCCATGTCATAGAGAGATGCCAATACTTTTTCAAGCACAAAAGGCTCATTCCAATATTCATTTTGTGATGCTCAATCAAGGTGAAGATATCACAACGGTTCAAAACTATTTACAAAAACACAACTTCAACTTTAAAAATGTCAGACTTGATGTAAATGGGGAAATGCCCAAGCAGAGCAATAGTTTTGGCTTGCCAACTACATTGTTTTACGATGAAAAAGGTAAATTGGTGGATAGACATATGGGTGAGTTAAGCGCTGCAAAATTGCAAGAGTATTTAATTAAAATGACAGCTGAGTAGAGCTAAAGGTTATGAAAGATATAAATAAATTAATATTGTTGTCTAGCGTATTTTTAATAAGTAGCGTCAGTTATGCGGATTTAAAAAAGCAGATTTCAGCAGAGGGCTTTGAGTTTGTAAAAGAAATTCCAGCACCAGCAGGTATGATAGGATGGGCAGGGCATATGAACCAACATCCAGGCACGGTTTTTATTTCTAATGATCAGAAATATTACATTATGGGTGATTTATATAATGCTCAAGGTGAAAATATTTCTATTGAAGCATTAAATACACATGTCAAAGACGCCGTATTAGATGATGTATGGAAGAGCATTGAAAAGTCGACTTGGATTCAAGATGGTGAAAATACAGCAGCAAGCGTTGTTTATGTATTTTCAGATCCTAACTGCCCATATTGCCATCAATTTTGGGAAGCTGCACGACCATGGGTAAACTTGGGAAAAGTTCAACTTCGACATATACAAGTTGGTGTGATTCGAGAAGAAAGTCGAGGGCAAATTGCCACCATACTTAACTCAAGTGATCCTGCTAAAGTATTTAATGACTACAATAAAAAGAAAGGTAAAGAGCGATTAGTTGTTACACAAAATATATCAAAATATTTACATGAAAAAATCGACTATAACGAGTCACTCATGGATAAATATGGATTTTTTTCCACGCCAGCTATGGTATGGAAAAATCAACAAGGAGAGTTCAAGTCTATGCAAGGAATGGCAAAAGACTTGCAAGAAGTTTTTGAAAAATAGAATTTTTTGGTCTTTAGTACTCTTGAATACAAAACTTTAAAATTTAATACATGATCATTTGCATGGAGAATATGATTGTATTTGAGTCTCATATCCATAACTGAAAGAATTGCAAGATTATGAAGTAGGATCGCAATATAAGCGATAAAGCGTTTGCATAATGGTGAGGACTTTAGGATCACTCACTTGATAAAAAATTTGTTTACCTTCACGACGAGTCACCACCATTTCAGCTTTACGTAATACGGTTAACTGTTGTGAAAGCGTGGGTTGAAAAATTTGAGTTCGATTCTCAATTTCCTGAACGTTCAATTCACCATCTACTAAAATACAAAGTATCTTTAATCGATCAGGATTCGACAGGACTTTAAGTCGATCGCTGACTTGATCAACTTGTGAAAAATCCATTTGATTGAATTTAACATCAGACGGCATTGGATGTTCCTTTGAAACAGAAGGATGCGTATGTTAAAGCATCTTGATTATTTTTCAAAATAATATAATATAAAAAAATATATTGTAAATAAGTAAATTGTTATGCATGATTTTGTGATTGCTTTTTTAGGTGGAGCACTACTCGGTTTATCTGTGGTTGGATACTTATATGTGAATGGTCGAATAGCAGGGATTAGTGGTTTAATCGGTCAAGTACTAAATCCGCATACAGTTTTCAAAACACCAGCATTGTTGTTTTTAATGGGTCTCATCATCACACCGTTTATCTATGGTATTTGGGTTCAGCCTGAAATTGAACTCGAAGCAAGTCCATTCATGATGATCATGGCAGGTATTTTAGTTGGATTTGGAACACGTTTAGGTTCTGGCTGTACAAGTGGGCATGGCATTTGTGGTTTAAGTAGATTGTCCAAAAGATCTATTGTGGCAACACTAAGTTTTATGCTGACAGGCTTTATAACGGTTTATTTAATTCGACATGTCACAGGAGCATTCTAAATGAAAAACCTTTTTGCTTTTTTGTTTGGCTCACTTTTTTCCGTGGGGCTCATGTTATCTGGAATGTCGAACCCTGAAAAAGTTCTTAATTTTCTTGATTTATTCGGTGAGTGGGATGCAAGTTTGGCATTTGTCATGATGGGTGCCATTGTCGTGGCATTCATACCCTTTCAGATCGTAACCAGAAGTGAAAAACCTTTAACTCTATTCAATGAGACTATTGATCTACCAAAGAGCAATCAGCTTGATAACAAGCTCATTATAGGTGCTAGCTTGTTTGGGATAGGCTGGGGCATCGCAGGCATCTGTCCAGCACCAGGATTAACATTGATTGGTTTAGGGCATTATCAATCACTCTATTTTGTGATTGCGATGTTGATAGGAGTTTTAATTCACCGTAAATGGATGGGGGCATAGTTATGAAACTAGTGATGAAAGACGCCACTCAAGATCAAATCAAGCCGCTAATTAAAGATTTTTTTGATCAAAATACCAATACATTTAGTTATGTCGTGGCTGATCCTGTGACATTAAGTTGTGCCATTATCGATAGTGTTTTAGATTTTGATGCTGCTTCTGCGACAACAACGACGGAACATGCTAACCAGATTATTCAATACATACATGAACAGCATTACAAGGTTGAGTGGATTTTAGAAACACATGTGCATGCTGATCATTTGACCGCTGCGCAATATTTAAAATCAAAGCTAGGTGGCAAAATTGCCATGAGTCATCATATCGGAATTGTACAAGAAACATTTGGCTCGATTTATCAATTGGATATTAAAGCAATAAACGCACAGCAACCATTCGATTATTTATTTAAAGATCATGAGTGTTTCAAAATTGGAGAAATTGAAGCCTACAACATTCCAACGCCTGGTCATACACCTGCTTGTCTTAGTTATGTGATAGGTGATGCAGTTTTCGTGGGTGATACTATATTTATGCCAGACTATGGTACAGCACGATGTGATTTTCCACGGGGCAGTGCAGCAGAATTATTTGATTCAGTTCAGAAGCTTTATCAACTGCCTGATCATATGCGTGTATATCTATGTCACGATTATTTACCAGAAAATCGACATCAATATATGTGTCAAACAGATATAAAAACGCAAAAAGAATCGAATATACACATTCGAATTGATTCAAAAAAGAATGATTTTGTGGAAATGCGCAATAGCCGTGACGCAACATTGGGGATGCCAAAGCTCATTTTACCAGCCATTCAAATTAATATAAATGGTGGCAAATTTCCGCCCATTGAACACAATGGAGTGTCTTATTTGAAAATCCCTTTAAATTTTTTTAAACCTTAAAGTTTAGCTACTTTTATTTTTATAAATATTATAAATACATGTTATGTATAAAATTGAAAAAGGCTTTAAAAACAAGTTCAATAGGCGTATAGTTAAGTATGAAAGTTGATCAGCCTAGTCGGTTATTAACTTGATTTTTTTCTATGTTTCTAAACACTCTTTATCGATAAGAGTTGAGAGGAAATTTTGCTAAGATCTAGTGGACTCATCATTGCATTTGCAACGGTGTTATTACAACTAGCGGTTTATTTACAACCGATCTTACCGGAGAAATTTCATATCGCTCCGGTATGCATGTCTATTATGCATAATTTACTTTCTCCAGAACGCCATCAGCATGTTCATGAGACTTATCACGATCTCGTCCACCATTTGAGTGAAAACGAACATCATCACGACCATAATCAAATTACTCACCAATGCCAATATTGCACTGTTTATGGAGACCTCGTCTTACCATTTGATTTTGGTGTAAAAGAAATTTTTGATCGCTTACAAGTTAAGCTGAGTTTCTACCGCAATTCTTTTTGGCACGTTTATTTTTCTCTACAGAAGCTCTATCTTCTGCCTCAAGGCCGAGCGCCACCTTTTGGACTCTAATTGATTTAAACCTTGGATCATTTTGATCTTAATCAATTTATGTAGAGTTCAATATTATGAAAAAAATCTTTAAACAGTCTGTAGCCAACAGACGGTATTCACTCATCCTCAAAAAAGTGAATTTAAAATCGCGTGTTATCGGAGTGATACATGACATCTACAATGTAACTCTAACTGTAGTTTTAAACTCAGTGAAGAACAACATTCACCACAAAACTCAACGATAAGGTGACGTCATGGATCTAGGACTAACAGCGCTCGAATTGGCGCGTATTCAATTCGCATTCACTGTTTCATTTCACATTATCTTTCCAGCAATTTCGATTGGATTGGCAAGTTTTTTGGCTGTGCTCGAATGGCGTTGGCTTAAAACGAATGATCCTGTTTATCGAGATCTGTTTAAATTTTGGATAAAAATATTCGCACTTTCATTTGGTATGGGTGTCGTTTCAGGCGTGGTAATGAGCTATCAGTTTGGAACCAATTGGAGTGAATTTTCACGTATAGCTGGTAGTGTCACTGGACCATTGCTAACTTATGAAGTGCTCAGTGCGTTTTTCTTAGAAGCTGGTTTCCTCGGTATCATGTTGTTTGGCTGGGGGCGAGTTGGACCAAAGACGCATTTTTTTGCAACCTTAATGGTGGCAATAGGAACATGTATATCCATGTTTTGGATTCTGTCATCTAATAGCTGGATGCAAACACCTCAAGGCTTTGCATTTGAAAATGGAATAATCGTTCCTCAAGATTGGTTCGCGATTGTCTTTAACCCATCCTTTCCTTATCGATTAGCGCATATGGCACTGGCCGCTTTCTTGGTTTCAGGTTTATTGGTTGCCGCAACTGCTGCATGGCATCTACTCAAAGGACGTCGTGATGCGTTGGTGAAAAAGTCATTCTCGATGGCAATGTGGATGATCCTTGCTTTAGCTCCACTACAGATGTTCGTGGGTGATTTACATGGATTGAATACCTTAGAACATCAGCCTGCTAAATTAGCTGCAATCGAAGGTCATTGGGAAACCAATAAAGATCATGGTATGCCGTTGTATCTATTTGGTATTCCAGATATGGAAGCTGAAGAAACTAAATATGCGATTGGTATTCCAAATCTGGGTAGCCTGATCATGACACATACCCTTGATGGTGAGGTTAAAGGCTTAAAAGAATTCGCACCTGAGGATCGACCTAATTCACCCATTGTTTTTTGGAGTTTCCGAATCATGGTGGGTATGGGCATGCTCATGATCTTACTGGCTGTATTTGGTCTATGGCTACGTAAGACAGGCAAATTCTATGAGTCTAAATGGTTGCACAAGTTTGCTTTGTGGATGGGGCCTTCAGGTTTTATTGCATTATTGGCAGGCTGGTTTACCACTGAGGTGGGACGTCAACCTTGGATTATCTATGGCGTAATGCGTACGAAAGATGCGTTATCTCCTGTCTCTGCGGAACAGGTTGGGCTGACGCTGATTATTTTTGTTGTGGTGTACTGCATCGTATTTGGTATCGGTATCTTTTATATGTTGAAAATGATGGTGAAAGGACCAGAATTTATTTATTCAACACCACATTCAGATGGCGAAGTGATCCGAGCGTCTAAACGCCCGATGAGTACCATTGATAATGAACAACAACTTGAAGCATCAAACAAGGTGAATGATCAGGAGAATTTGAAATGATTGATTTATCATTGATTTGGATTGTGATCATCGCACTAGGTGTGTTGATTTATGTCGTTCTTGATGGTTTTGATTTGGGAATTGGTATTTTATTTCCATTTGTGAAAGATCGCCAAGAGCGTGATGTCATGATGAATACTGTAGCACCCGTATGGGATGGCAATGAGACTTGGATGGTACTTGGTGGAGCTGGTTTATTTGCCGCTTTTCCACTGGTTTATTCGACTGTATTGTCCGCATTATATATGCCCATTACCTTAATGGTGATCGCGCTTATATTTCGTGGAGTCGCTTTTGAGTTTCGTTTTAAGGCTAATCGGACTAAAGCACTTTGGGACCAAGCATTTATTTGGGGTTCAATTTTAGCTTCATTTTTACAAGGTGTGATTTTAGGCGCTTATATTCAAGGAATACAGACCACCAATGGTGTGTTCACGGGTGGTGGTCTGGATTGGCTCACTCCATTTTCACTCTTTACAGGTTTAGGCGTTGTTGTTTTATACGCGACACTCGGTTGCGGATGGTTAATTTTTAAAACGGATGAGCGTGTACAAGATCATATGTACCGTCTGATGCCTAAGCTTATGATCGCGTTATTTCTAATATTTGGCGCTGTCAGTATTTATACTCCCCTTGTACATGACGATATTGCACAGCGTTGGTTTAGTCAGCCACAAATGTGGTATTTCAGTCCCGTACCAATACTGGTATTGATTTTCACTTTCCTAGCGCTCAGAGCTTGTAAACGTCGTCAGGAGTTTGCGCCTTTCATCTATACATTGGCTTTGGTATTTCTTGCGTATACGGGCTTCTTAATTAGTTTATGGCCTAATATCATTCCGCCAAGTGTAACGATTTGGCAAGCTGCTGCACCTCAAAGTAGTCAATTATTTGCTCTCATTGGTGCACTCATTCTAATCCCAATTATATTGTTTTATACCGCTTTATCTTATTGGGTATTTAGAGACAAGGTTCGTGTTGGTGACGAAGGTTATCACTGAGGAGAATGATAATGAAACTGAATCAAGCAGGGTGGTTTATTGTTTTATGGCTCGGTGGTTTTTTAAGTCTATTATTGATTGCTGGTCTATTTCGATTGCTCATCCAGTGGGCGTATTAATCTAAATCTTTAGACATCAACAATTAACCCATCATCTAGGTGATGGGTTTTTAATTTAAATACTAACGACTAATCGTTGTTGATCATAATTGGGTAATAGAAACTATGATATAGGCACAATTAAGCGGATTTTAGCTTCTAAAACAACGCTTTAAAAATTTACTTAAACAATTGATTTAAGATAAAATTAGAAGAATCATCTGAATCTTTGAGAATGATGAGTGACATCGTTTCAATCACTTATGACATAACTATCGCCGTTTTAAGGAATCACGAGACTGATATTTAATTGTCGTTGTTCATGGTCTAATTACTGTGAAAAAAAGCCAGACTGGTGGAGCAATCTGGCAAAGCGTCAAGATGAGTCACCCGTGACAGGTGATGTTTGCTGAGTTCAGGCTTGAGTTGTTCCGAACTTAAGCCTGAATAAATTCAGCCACAGCCTGGTTAAACGCCTGTGGTTGTTCAACATTCGAAATGTGCGAAGCATTAATCTCAACAAGTTGACTACCCGCAATCGCTGCTTGCATAAACTGACCATCTGCCACAGTGGTCACAGGATCTTGTTGACCTGCAATAATCAATACAGGAATCGAAATCTGTTTGAGTTGTTCACGCACATCCGCCTTAGCCAAAGCTTCACAGCAGCTTGCATAACCTTCAGGGCTGCCAGCTCCTAAGTCGTTTGAAAGTTTTTCAATCACTGCTGGGTTGCTTTGGATAAAGGGATCTGTAAACCAACGACCTGCAGCCGTTGATGCAATCGGTGCTAAACCTTGTTCACGAACCAATACGGCACGATCATTCCAAGCATTTTCATTGCCAATTTTAGCGGCGGTATTACACACAATCACATGACTAAAGCGTTGAGGATGATTGATCGCTAACCATTGACCTGTCAAACCACCCATCGAAATACCACATAATGCAGCTTTTTCAACATTTAAATGGTCGAGTAAATTCACCACATCTTGACCAAGTTGATCAATGGTATATGGACCTTGAGGCGCGTCCGATGCACCATGACCACGCGTGTCATAACAAATCACATAATGAGAGCTTTTAAAAAACTCAATTTGTGATTGCCACATGCTGAAATTTGTCCCTAAAGAGTTAGAGAAAATAAGAGCAGGCTTGCTTGAATCACCAAAAGTTTGATAATTGATTTGCGCATCATTTGAAGAAAAAGTAGGCATAGAATCCCTCCCGACCTCCCTTGAGAAAAGGGAGGGGGTTTTTAATAGTTAAACACGTTCAATAATTAAAGCGATACCTTGACCCACACCGATACACATAGAGCACAATGCATATTTGCCACCAGTTGCCTCTAGTTGGTTGAGAGCAGTCGTCACCAAACGCGCACCTGATGCACCCAATGGATGACCCAGTGCAATTGCACCGCCATTTGGGTTTACACGCGCATCATCGTCGGCTAAACCTAGGTCACGTGTACACGCCAATGCTTGTGCTGCAAATGCTTCGTTCAGCTCAATCACATCCATTTGCTCTAGTGTTAAACCGGTTTGTGCTAACAGTTTTTTAATCGCAGGTGCAGGACCAAAGCCCATAATGCGAGGTTCAACCCCAACAGTGGTTGCACCAATCACTTTGGCACGAGGTTTTAAACCATATTTTTCTACAGCTGCATCAGAAGCAATCAGAATCGCAGCAGCACCATCGTTAATGCCTGATGCATTACCTGCGGTTACTGTACCGTCTGCTTTTACAACAGGTTTTAACTTGGTTAAGGCTTCTAAAGTGGTTGATGCACGTGGATGTTCATCTTTTGCCACCACAACCGCATCACCTTTACGCTGTGGAATAGTCACAGGTACGATTTCTTGATCAAAGAAACCACGTGCTTGAGCTGCTGCCGTACGTAGTTGGCTGGTTAAAGCAAATTGGTCTTGATCAGCGCGGCTAATATTGAACTGTTCAGCCACGTTTTCAGCCGTTTGCGGCATGGTTTCAACACCATACATTTCTTTAAGCTTTGGGTTGATAAAACGCCAGCCCATGGTGGTGTCTTCAATCTTTTGACTACGACCAAATGCACTCTCAGATTTACCCATCACAAATGGAGCACGTGACATAGATTCAACACCACCTGCCACAATCACATCAGCTTCACCAGCTTTAATGGCACGCGCAGCCATTGCTACGGTATCGAGTGATGAACCACATAAACGGTTGACTGTGGTTGCAGGTACTGTATAAGGAATACCTGCTAAAAGCGCCGACATACGACCGACGTTACGATTATCTTCACCGGCTTGGTTGGCACAACCAAATAAAACGTCATCGACGACATTCCAATCCACAGAAGGATTACGTTCCATTAACGCTTTTAATGGCACTGCACCTAAGTCATCCGCACGGACAGGGGCTAAACCACCGGCATAACGACCAAAAGGCGTACGGATGGCATCAATGATGTATGCGTTTTTCATAGTGTAAGATCCTAAAACCAGTCTTAAGCCTGAGTGGCATCAATGAGTTTGGCACCCGTCATCGATTGAAGCTCTTCAAAAGATAAGCCTTCAACTTTCTCAATGACTTTCATGCCATCTGCCGTCACATCAATCACACAAAGGTCCGTATAAATGCGGTCTACACATTTCAAACCTGTCGCAGGATAAGTCAGCTCAGCAACGATTTTAGGTTCGCCTTTTTTAGTGACATGATCGGTGGTAATAAAGACTTTTTTCGCACCCACGGCTAAGTCCATTGCACCACCCACAGCAGGGATGGCATCAGGTGCACCGGTATGCCAGTTTGCAAGATCACCATTTTCAGCGACTTGGA
>NZ_JBWYIL010000004.1:0-248897 GCF_056779755.1 Acinetobacter sp. 24-47-66 | reverse complement strand
ATGAACTTCAAAAGAAACTTGATGACAATGCAGAGTTAGAAGAGTCAGCAAGATATACTGATGAAACACGTGATGCACTTCAACAAGAAATCAATGAAGCTTTACAACTCGTTGCTGATGGTCGTGATCCTGCTAAAACAGTTACCAAAGGTGATGTGATCAAAGCATCTGATGAATTAGACGCTGCAGATGCTGCATTAAAAACCAATGCACAACAAGAGTTTGAAGATTCATTAGCAACAGAAGCGGATTTAACTGCGCTTGAAACGAAGGCGAATGAACTTCAAAAGAAACTTGATGACAATGCAGAGTTAGAAGAGTCAGCAAGATATACTGATGAAACACGTGATGCACTTCAACAAGAAATTAATGAAGCTTTACAACTCGTTGCTGATGGTCGTGATCCATCAAAAAATGTAACTAAAGAAGAAGTTAAAAAAGCATCTGATGAATTAGACGCTGCAAATGCTGCATTAAAAACCAATGCACAACAAGAGTTTGAAGATTCATTAGCAACTGAAGCGGATTTAACTGCGCTTGAGACGAAGGCGAATGAACTTCAAAAGAAACTTGATGACAATGCAGAGTTGGAAGAATCAGCAAGATATACTGATGAAACACGTGATGCACTTCAACAAGAAATTAATGAAGCTTTACAACTCGTTGCTGATGGTCGTGATCCATCAAAAAATGTAACTAAAGGTGAAGTTCTAACCGCAATTGAAGAGCTTAATGCTGCAGAACAAGCTTTAGAAATTAATGGGTTACCACAAGAAATAGTACTTCCAGCGGATAACTCAGTTAATTTCATTCCTGAAGTAATTAACCCGACTACTAAATTACCTTCAGCAGAACAACAACTTGAAGATAAAACTGCATTTGCGGTAGCAAGTGTTGGCTTGGGTGCAGTGCTCGAAGCTAATGTTTTAACAGAAGTTCTTCAAAATTCATTAACAGTTGATGTTGCTGATGGGACAGTTCGCAACTTAACATTGAAATCACAATCAGGTGGAGTTTCGATCGTCTCGATGTACGATCTTAAAATTTATCAATTTGATGAAGAAACTGGTCAATACAAAGAGTACATGACTGAGAAACAATGGTTGAAAGCTTATTTACTGGCTGGTGTTTCTGAAGAATTGAACGTGAGCCTTCCAGAGGGTAAATATATTGTATTCTTAACACCTTCTGTTGGGGTAACAGTATTAAGTGGTTATACACTGAAGGTATTGAATGACATTATTCTAGATTATAATGAAGTTGTGTCAGTCGATGGTGAAGCAACTGGTAATGTAATCACTGATGCAGATGCTGTTGATGGTCAGGATGTACTGCCAACTGGCACGATTGTAGAGTCAGTTATGGCTGGTACTAATGCAGCAATTACGTTGAATAGTAATTCTGAAACTGCGATCGAAGGTAAATTTGGTACATTATTTATCAATCAAGACGGAAGCTATCGTTACGAGATTAATAAAGACTTTAAAGGTCCATTCGGGCAAGTAGATGAGTTTACCTATTACGTTAAAACAGAACTAGGTAATACAGCTTCTGCAAAGCTTAATATATCGATTGATAATAAAGTTGTTGAGGTAAAACAATCAGAAATTAACGACACTGTTATCATCAATCCACTTCCTGAGATTAAAGATATCACTGGTGAAGTACCTAAATTAACAAATGTTAAAGTGTTAGATGTAAGTTTGTTAGATCCAGTTATTAAAGCCGGTGCAGTTGATTTATCTTCATTCATGAATTTCAAAGTGAATGAAAATAATGTTCGTGAAATGACTTTCCAGGGCGATGGCGGTGGTGTAAGTTTAACTTCATACTCTTTATTTGTTTACAAATTCAATGCTGATACCAATGAATATGTCCAAGTTCACAGCATCAATAACTGGTACACAGTAATTTTAGGTGGTAAATCTAAGGAAGTTACTCTTAAATTTACAGAGGGTGATTATTATGCAGTGACTGTTCCAACAGGACTTAATGTGCTTGGTGGATCTGGTCTATATGTTAATAAAGACACACTTTATGATTATTCGACTGTTAAAACAGACAATGATTTTGTCGGTCAAACTTCAGGTCAGATTGAATTAGCTAATGGTTCAGAAATCATTATTGCTGGTAATACTCAGCTTGTTGAAGAATCAGAACTTCAAGGTGTGTATGGTAAATTAATTCTCAATAAGGATGGAACTTACCAATACTTCGTAAATAAACCTAGTGAAGGCACAAGCTTACCATATGGTGAAATCGAGACATTTACTTATGTCATTAAAGATCAGAATGGAAATAGTTCACTAGAAACGTTAACGATTAAAATTGATTTAGCTGTTGCGCAAGATGATTTTGAAGAATCTGAAATTGTAATGCAAAATAAATCAGAAACTATTGTGAATGATACAATTTTAGATATTGGTCTGGCTCAACGCACTATCGATGCTAAATTTGCAATAGCTGAAAACTCAGTCAGTACAGTTGCAATTTCTTTTGAAAGTACTCTATCTCTAACTTCATCACGAAGTATTAGTTACACAGTGAAAAATGCAGATGGCACAGTAGTTAAGACTGGTGAGTTAAATGCTGTTACTGGAAAAGTATTACAGTTAAATGATCTTCCCGCTGGTGTATATACTGTACAAGCTAATCTCGTTAATCCTGGACTTGCTTATTTCAAAGACTCTACAATCACGTTTAATACTACGTACTTGAATGAATTTACTCCAGTTGCTTTAGATCCAGTTATTGGAAACGTTTCCAATAATGATGAAGGTTTAAATTCTATTAGTTCTTATACTATTAATGGATTAACGACGTCGACTTATAGTGGTAATCCTAGTGTAACTGTCGAAGGTAAATTTGGTACTCTTGTTTTCAATAATGATGGTAGCTATACGTATTCACCATCTGGAAAAGGATTTGGTAAAGAAGAATTTAGCTATACTGTTTCGACAGTTGGTGGAACGACTTCAACAGCTACTTTAAGCTTTGATGTAAACAAATCATTTACAAGTTCGAAATTTAATGACGCATTCACTGGAAGTGATATCGCGGATAAATTAATCTTCAACTTACTTGATGAAGCCGATGCAACGGGTGGAAATGGTTTTGATACGTGGTCAGATTTCGAAGCAGGTGTCGATGTAATTGATGTATCTCAACTATTTGTTGATGCTAATACTTCAACTACATTCTCAACAGATTCGACTGATCAAGTTGCGGATATCTTAAGTAAATATATCACTGTTAAAGATTCTGTAATTTCAATCGATCGCGATGGTGAAGGTACACAATTTGAAGCTACTCAATTGTTGAATATTGGTCCTCAAAATGCAGATCTGACGTTGGAGCAGTTACTTCAAAACGGTCAAATCATTTATTAATTCTTTAAAAATACGCATACTACGGTATGCGTTTTATCAAAAAAGGCGAAATAATGTTTCGCCTTTTTTATGGCAATTTAATCTTTTAATTCAGGAGGGAAACCATCTTCAGTCAAAACTTCAGCGATTTTTTCAAAGCTATATGTTGTACGAATATCTGCAATTTTGTTGGCAACATCTACATTGACGCTTGCATTAGGATCAAGTGACAATACAGATGCAGTGACACCTTTAGCACAACCCGAACAACTAATATTTTCAATAAATAATTTCATAATAACCTCTTGCGTTAGTTAACATCTATCACTGTCACGATTGAATATGTTCAATTTTATTCAGAATACTGCAGTTTGAAGTCGAATCATTAGAGCACATCTGACTCGCAGCCTTTAATTTTAAAATCATTGATTGCATCGAATGAATTTGTTCTGTCAAAAAATGGATATGTTGATCTGTAATTTTTTTCACATCAGCACTTTTTCTGTCAGGATTTTTCCAAAGCTCAACTAAACTTTTGATTTGATCGATCGAAAAACCAAGATCTTTAGCATGTTTAATAAAACTTAAAGTCGAAAGGTCTTGCTCTGTGTAAACACGATAACCGCTAGCGTTTCTGATCGGAACAGAAATGAGATCGATTTTTTCGTAATATCGAATCATTTTAGCAGTTAAGCCTGAACGTCGTGCTAATTCGCCAATATTCATGATCTTTCCTTTGTTTTAAGCTGCTAATTTAATTTCAAAGTTTTGAGTCTTAAGGCATTCGCTAATACAAATACCGAAGAAAGTGCCATTGCGATTGCGGCTAAAACAGGTGAGAGCAGGATACCAGTCAAGGGATAAAGTACGCCTGCAGCAATCGGAATCAGACAAATATTGTATAGAAAAGCCCAGAACAGATTTTGATGAATATTTCTAATGGTCATTTCGCTTAATTTGATGGCTTTAGATAAGTTATTCAAATTTGATGACATTAAAATAAGGTCAGCCGTTTCAATGGCGACATCTGTACCTGAACCTATCGCAATACCGACTTGAGCTTGCGCAAGTGCTGGAGCATCATTAATCCCATCACCAACAAAAGCAACATTTCCATATCGGGTTTGAAGGGTCTCAACAATGTTTAACTTTTGATGTGGTTTGACCTGTGCATAAACTGCATTGATATTAAGTTGATTCGCCACATATTGCGCTGCATTTTGATGATCGCCAGTAATCAAAGCAATGTGCTTGTCGTTCTTTTTAAGTTGAGTCATAACCTCGTAGGTTTCAGGTCTTAATTGATCCGTGATTAAAATAATTGATGCAAGCTCACCATCGATCGAGACCGCGATGGGTGTTTGAGCTTCATCTAGTAATCTTTGATGGTGGGAGAGTGCATGAGAGATCTTAGCGTTTTCTCGAGTAATAAATTCTACAGATCCAATTTTAATATCCTGATCATCCAATTGTGCTTGAATGCCGAATCCTGAAATACTCTTAAATTCTGAAATTTCGATCATCTTTACATGATGATCGGATGCATATTGAACAATCGCTTTAGCAATTGGGTGCTCGGAATGATATTCAACGGATGCAACAGTTTGTAGAACCTGTTGATGTGTAAATGGTGCGAAAATCTCGATATGACTAATCGCAGGTTGCCCTATTGTTAATGTTCCAGTTTTATCAAATGCAAATGTTGAAATTTCTCGAAGTTTTTGAAGTGAAGTCGCATTTTTAAATAAAATTCCGTGTTCAGCAGCACGTCCCGTCGCAACCATTATCGACATCGGGGTTGCAAGTCCCATCGCACAAGGGCATGCAATAATCAAAACAGAAACGGCATTAATCAACGCATAGCTGAGATTAGGTTCAGGTCCAATCACTAGCCACGCGATGAAAGTAATCATCGAAATCAAGAGGATAACTGGAACAAACCATAAGGTGACTTTATCGACTAAAGATTGTATGGGGAGCTTTTGTGTCTGAGCATTTTCAACCAACTGAATAATTGAAGATAAAATGCTACTTTCAGAAGAATGTTTGGTTTCAATGACAAGAAATCCATTTTGATTGAGGGTTCCACCAACGACTTCTGAACCCATCAATTTGTGGATTGGAAAAGATTCACCACTGATCATTGATTCATCCACAAAACCCTCACCTGAAATAACCACGCCATCTACAGGAATTTTTTCACCAGGCCGAACTTCAACCTGCATACCGATTGTAATTTTATCAATCGATATATCTTTAGTCTGGAGGTCAGATACTCTAACTCGCGCTGTTTTAGGTTGTAAGCCAATCAGATGTTGAATTGCTGCAGAAGTTCGACCTTTAGCTCGTGCTTCTAGATATTTGCCTAACAAAATAAATGTAATAATGAGTGTTGCAGGCTCGTAATAGACATGTACTGACTGTTGTGGCAATAAACTTGGAAAGAACGTAGCAACAATAGAATATAAATAGGCAGCTCCTGATCCTAAACTCACCAAAGAATTCATGTCAGGATGTAAATTTATCAGTGACTTGATACCTTGTGTGAAAAAATGCCGTCCAGGTATAAAAATAACTAAAGTCGCAAGAATAAATTGGAATAACCAGCTCTGATTCTGACTGATGTAAGTACCTATAAAATGATGAAATGAAGGCAAGAGGTGCGAGCCCATTTCAATGATAAATATAGGTAAACTGAGTACAAGTGCGATAATAAAATGCTTGAGAATTTTTTTTGATTCAAGTTCGCGATTTGGAAGTGCTGTGATCGTTTGCTGTTCAAGTACAGCTTCAAACCCTGATCTTTCAATACGCTCAATAACTTGATCAACAGGAACTGGATAAAGTAGATCAATGCTTGCTATCTCAGTTGCCAAACTTACTTGTGCTGCTAATACACCTGGTATTTTTAGTAAAGAACGTTCAACTCGGCTCACACATGCAGCACAAGTCATGCCTAAAATTTTTAATTTTATTGTTGCACATTTTTTAATTTTAAAACCTGTTTTATTTACGGCTTGAATGATTTGTTGATCTGTTACGTCTGTTGTTAACTCAATTTGAGCTATTTCAGTGGCGAGGTTCACACTGGCATCTTGAATACCATCGACTTTTTTTAATGAGTTTTCAACTCGGCTTACACAAGCAGCACAGGTCATTCCTTCAATTTTGATTTGAATAGATTTAGTTGAAGTAGATGACATACTTAACTCCATATGCTGATTGAAATAAGGTCACGATCATTCTAAACCTTCCCATTGTGGTAAGGTCAATAAGATTTGTTTCTTGTTTCATCATTACTGATTGGAATCCAAATTAGGCGTACGTTCTTTCCTCACTTAAATTAAAAACAATATTCCAAAAATCCATTTAAATTGAATAAATTTTCTTAAATAAAAAATCATCAAAACAAATCAGAATAAAAAATAACCAACAAAAAGAATTATCGATATGATCTAAAGCATTCAATTTAATTGATTAACAATCTTCAAAATTTCAGATATTTATAAAAAATGGGTAATGATATGAATGATAAATTAAGTTTTGGTTTATTCGCGATTTTATTGAGTACCATGGCATTAAGTTCTAATGCGCACAGCGCAGATTATAAATGGAAGATAAGAGGTGCGATTAGCAATATTGATCCCACATCTTCTCCAGGTAGTATTTTTAATCAAACAGCACCCGTCACAATAGATGATGCTTGGGGAGTCACTGGCACGATCTCTTATTTTTATACACCAAATATTGCATTTGATGTATTAGTCGGTTTGCCACCACAGCATAAAATTAATGTTGCTGGTAATGAAGTCGCAAAAACAAAACATTTACCTCCAATTTTTAGTGTGCAATATCACTTCTTACCCAATGAAAAGTTACAACCTTATGTGGGTCTGGGCTTAAATTACACCTATTTTTTTAATGACCGATTATATAGTGGTGATAAGTTCGATCTCTCAGATTCTTTTGGTTGGGCTGGTCAAATAGGCGTAGATTACCAATTTAACCCTCAATGGAGTGTTGGTGCTGATATCCGATATGCGGATATCAAAACTGATGTAAAAGTAAATGGAGAAAAGGTAGGAAGTGTGGACGTAGATCCAACGGTGTATAGTTTAAATATCGGATATAGATTCTAAATATTAGGGTTTAAAAAAAGGAGTCAATGATAAGACTCCTTTTTTATAAATATCAACAACAACCTTCAATTAGTCATTGATGATCCCAGTAACACCAGTCACGATCATATCAATGGCAATCGTACCGATAAGCAATGCAGCAACACGACCCACGATATCTACATATAAGTCGATATAATTAGAATATTTATGCTGTAAATTATCATGCAAATATTTCATTAATATCAAAAGACTACAGGTTAAGAATAAGGTCATAAAGATGACTGTGATCGTCTGCCATAAACTTAATTGAATGCCAGTGATTACAGATGCAGAGATTGTTCCTGGACCGATCATAAAAGGCATGGCGATCGTACCAGCCAAATGGTTTGGTGCTCCACGCATGACCCCAATCGTATCAGCACCTTCAAATACATAACGATAACCGATCACCAAGAAAATGATTCCACCAAAAATTTGGAAAGATTCAAATCGTGCATGAAGTACATCATTAAAAAAAGCTTCACCTGTTTTAGCAAAAATGACAAAAACCACAAAGCTAATCAAACTACCTTGGATCAGCGCCATATTAAAAACTTTTGCATCTGAATTTCGAATAATCCCAAGCATATAAATGCTCATTAAAAAGGGATTAAGCAACGAAAAAAATAGAGCAAAGGCGTTTAGACTTTCTGACATGGTCATTTTCCTTGTTTAGATGAGCTACTACTAACTAAATGTCACGATCAGGAAATTGTGGACGTTTACCTGGACTGATACGGTTAATATGAAGGTACATCATATGACGTTCATATTTGTCCAAAATGTCGTTAATCACTTGTTCTTTGTTGTAACCGACCAAATCATTACCTTGCGAACCTTCAAACAAGTAACTTTCTAAACGATAGTAATAACGCTTTGTTCGTTTAGCACGGGTACTAAAGTTAGGGGTGTCATAACGAACGGGCCAAATCTCATATACGAAATTTTCTTCTTCATTCAAGTGAATAATGAGGTCCAAATGATAAAGCTCAGCATTATCTTCAAGACGCTTTGTATTCACATCGACTTTGACACCTTTGGATAAAAGTTCCTGTGCCACGGCATTCATTGCAGGTTTACACACGTCATCTAACATTTTTAATGTTTGTTCATGGCTTGGATGCAGCATTACGCGACTGAGTCGCTTTTTCCAATTGAGAATATCCACATTGCCCACGACTGGCGCGGCATTTAAGCTAGTACTGGCTTGTCTGAAATCTTCCAATCTCAAAGATTTATACAAACCCGCCATCACAAAGAATATGACAAAGCTAAAAGGCAGACCCATGATGATGGTTGTGTTCTGTAAGGCAGTAATACCATTTGCCATCAGCATCGCCAAGGTGAGTAAACCAATGGCTATAGCCCAAAATACGCTGAGCCATCTTGGAGAGTCATGCTCGATATTGGTGAATTTTGTCGTGAAATTACCCAAAACAAGAGCGCCTGAGTCTGCAGAAGTAACGTAAAATAATAATCCTGTAATTGTTGCTATACCTGCTAAGAAGGTAAAACCAGGATATTGTGCAAGTAGGTCATAGAAACCATGCGCTGGATTTTCTAAAACGGTTGTTGCAAGTTGTGCATTACCATCAAAAATTACATTGTGAAGTGCACTATTTCCAAAGATGGATAACCAAGTCAGTGTAAATAGTAGAGGAATAATCAACGTACCAAATACAAACTCACGAATGGTACGACCACGAGAAATACGTGCTAAAAACAGACCAACAAATGGCGACCATGCAATCCACCAAGCCCAAAAGAAAAGCGTCCAACTGTTCATCCATTCTTTAGGTTGTTCGAATGGAAAACTCATTAAACTCAATTTCGGAAATTGACTGAGGTAATCACCTAAATTTTGGATTAAGCCTGCGAGTAAGAATTCTGTATTACCAATCAAAAGAATAAAGAGGAGTAACCCAATCGAGACATAGATATTGATTTCAGAAAGTACGCGAATCCCTTTATTCACACCTGCCGTTACTGAAATTACAGTAATGACCACCGCGATACCGATCAAGCCAGCTTGAATCCACAAATTTTCAGGTAGATCGAAAAGAACATGAAGGCCATAATTGAGTTGTACGACACCAATACCGCAGGTAGTCGCGATACCAAAAATCGTACCTAAGACGGCTGCTGTATCTACAGTGTGACCTATAGGGCCGTTAATTTTTTTTCCAAAAATAGGGTAGAGAGCTGAACGGATCGTAAGGGGAAGGTTATAACGATAACTGAAGTAACCTAAGGCTACACCAACCAATGCATACATGCTCCAACCAGTTAAACCATAATGAAACAAGGTCCATACCATAGACTGACGTGCTGCTTCAAAGGTTTGTCCTTCGCCCACAGGTGGGTTCATGTAATGCGATAAAGGTTCAGCCACGGAAAAGAACATGAGATCAATACCAATACCCGCAGAAAAGAGCATTGCAGACCAACTTAGTAAACTAAATTCAGGCTTAGAGTGTTTAGGTCCTAATTTAATTTCGCCATATCGAGAGCATGCGATAAATACAATAAAGACAAAATAGAGTGTCGCAGCCAACAGGTAATACCAACTAAAGGTTCTGCTTACCCAATTGAGGGTTTGTGTAATGACGTTATTAGCAGCTTCATTAAACAAAATTGTGGTGATCGAAAACAAAAGTATCAATGATGCTGATACATAGAACACGACCTTATTCAAACTATCCTGCGTTTGATCATTTTTGTTATGCATAAATCAGTGACCATTCAATGAGTAATGAAATGATCTACAGCGCAGTTCGATTTATATCCTGATAGAAGCTTGCTTGATCCACAATTACAAACTTTTGCAAATACAAAACAAACTGAGCTGTACATCATGGAAGTAATAGCACTATAATTTTTATTGATTGAACGTTCAATTAAAAAAACGTTTACTAATGTTACAGCGTTATTATTGATAAACGCTGATTATAATCTCCTGTAGGTTTAGGTCATCTTATGCCAAAAGTTGGTATGCAACCCATTCGTCGTCAACAATTGATTGATGCTACTCTCTCCACTGTAAATGAGCTCGGTTTTGCTGATGCATCCATTCAACAGATTGCGCAAAGAGCAGGTGTCTCCACGGGTATTATTAGTCATTATTTTGGTGGCAAGAATGGATTGATTGAGGCAACCATGCGCTATTTACTACAGCAACTTGGAGAAAGTGTAAGGGATCTAAAATCAGAGGTTGGACATTCTCCAGAAGATCGTTTAATGGCGATTGTTAAAGCGAATTTTGCAACTCCTCAGACCAATCAAGCCGCGATGAAAGTATGGCTCGCGTTTTGGGCTATTAGTTTGCATCAACCAGATCTACACCGATTACAGCAAGTGAATCACTGTCGTCTACATTCAAATTTAAAACATGAGTTTTTAAAACATTTAAGCCCCCTAAAAGCTGAGCAAGCAGCCCAAGGGTTGGCTGCATTAATTGATGGGTTCTGGTTAAGGGGCGCATTAACAAGAAGTGAGATTGATACCGATCTTTCTATCCGTCTTTGCCATGCCTTTATCCAGCAGCAACTTACACAATAATTTTTAATATTTACTATATCTGAGGCTAATCGTATGAATAAATTCCCGTTACAACGTCCTTATATTCATGGACAATTCGTCGATGCTCAATCAGGTCAAACTTTTGATTCGATTAATCCAGCCACGGGTCAAGTTCTTGCGACCATTCAAGCATGTTCTCAACAGGATGTGGATCAAGCCATTCTATCTGCCCAACAAGGACAGAAAGTTTGGGCTGAAATGACTTATATGCAGCGTTCAAGAATTTTAAATAAAGCTGTAGCTATTTTACGTGAAAGAAATGATGAACTTGCCACCATTGAGTCCTTAGATAGTGGTAAAGCATATAGTGAAACATCGACTGTAGATATTGTGACAGGGGCTGATGTACTCGAATACTACGCTGGAATTTTACCTGTACTCGAGGGTCAACAGATTCCTTTAAGAACAGATTCATTTGTCTATACACGCCGTGAACCTTTGGGAATTGTAGCTGGTATAGGAGCATGGAATTATCCAATTCAAATTGCCTTATGGAAGTCAGCACCTGCTTTGGCGGCAGGGAATGCAATGATTTTCAAACCCAGCGAGATTACCCCATTAACAGCCTTTAAATTGGCAGAAATTTATACCGAAGCTGGAGTGCCAGATGGGGTATTCAATGTTGTAACAGGGGGCGGTGATATTGGTGCCTATTTAAGCCAGCATGTAGATATTGCGAAAATTTCATTTACTGGTGGTGTGAGCACTGGAAAAAAAGTGATGGCTCAAGCTGCTGAATCGAGTCTTAAAGAAGTCACGATGGAGTTGGGTGGGAAGTCACCATTAATTATTTGTGAAGATGCTGATTTAGACTTAGCTGCAGATATTGCAATGATGGCAAATTTCTATAGTTCTGGACAGGTATGTACGAATGGGACACGAGTGTTTATTCCAGAATCATTAAAACTAAAATTTGAAGAAAAGCTATTAGAACGTATTCCTTATATCCGCTTAGGTAATCCGCTCGATCCAGAAACAAATTTTGGACCAGTATCTAGCTTTGCGCATATGAATAAAATTTTGGCATTCATCGATTCTGCTAAAAGCGAGGGAGCACGTTTAGTGTGTGGTGGTTCTAGAGCAACAGATGATCATTTAAAAAATGGTGCTTTTGTACTGCCTACAATCTTCAGTGATTGTCGAGATGAGATGACCGTTGTTCAAGAGGAAATCTTCGGTCCTGTGATGAGTATTTTGACATATACATCAGAAGAAGAAGTGATTCGTCGCGCTAATAATACTTCTTATGGATTAGCTGCTGGCGTGGTTACCCCTGATATTGTCAAAGCACATCGAATCATCCACCAAATTGAAGCAGGTATATGTTGGATCAATACGTGGGGTGAATCGCCAGCTGAAATGCCAGTCGGTGGCTATAAGCATTCTGGTGTAGGAAGAGAGAATGGTTTAACGACTTTACAACACTACACGCAAATCAAATCGGTACAAGTGGAATTAAGTCCATTTCAATCTGTATTTAAAGCCTAAGGAGAACACTATGACATATGATTACATTATCATAGGTGCAGGTTCTGCTGGGAATGTACTTGCAGCGAGACTCACCGAAGATCCAGATATTAAAGTTCTGCTCCTTGAAGCGGGTGGCCCTGACTACCGTTTAGATTTTAGAACTCAAATGCCTGCTGCTTTGGCTTATCCTTTACAAGGTCGACGTTATAATTGGGCATATTTGACCGATCCAGAACCACATATGAATAACCGCCGTATGGAATGTGGACGTGGTAAAGGTTTAGGTGGTTCATCATTAATTAACGGTATGTGTTATATCCGTGGGAATGCCATGGATTTAGAGCAATGGTCTCAAATGAAAGGACTCAGTCATTGGCGCTATGCTGAATGTTTACCTTACTATAAAAAAGCAGAGTCTAGAGATATTGGTGCAAATGAATATCACGGTGATCAAGGCCCAGTAAGTGTTGCTACGCCAAAGTCAGACAATAATGAGTTATTTCATGCAATGGTTGAAGCGGGTGTGCAAGCTGGATATCCACGTACGGATGATTTAAATGGATACCAACAAGAAGGCTTTGGTCCAATGGATCGTACGGTGACACCTCAAGGCAGACGTTCCAGTACCGCTCGTGGCTATTTAGATATGGCTAAAGGTCGTCAGAATTTAACGATTATTACGCATGCCACAACCAATCGAATCTTATTTGAAAAAAAACAAGCTATCGGTGTTGAATACATTCTTGGTCAAGATGCAACTAATTTACACAAGGTCTATGCTGAGCGAGAAGTATTGCTGTGCGCAGGTGCTATTGCATCGCCTCAAATTTTACAGCGCTCTGGGGTAGGAGCTAAGTCATTATTAGAGTCACTGGATGTAAAGGTTGTGCAAGATTTACCGGGAGTGGGTGAAAATCTGCAAGATCATTTAGAAATGTATCTTCAATACCAATGTAAGAAGCCCGTCAGTCTTTACCCTGCATTAAAATGGTATAATCAACCTAAAATTGGCGCTGAATGGCTGTTTTTGGGTAAAGGAATTGGTGCAAGCAATCAGTTTGAAGCAGGTGGATTCATCCGCTCTAGTGATGAGTTTGAGTGGCCGAATCTCCAGTATCACTTTTTACCAATTGCAATTAACTACAATGGTACCAATGCAATCAATGAACATGGTTTTCAAGCACATGTTGGATCTATGCGATCGCCGTCAAGAGGAAGAATTCGCTTAACCTCGAAAAATCCTTTTGATCATCCGAGCATTTTATTTAACTACATGAGCACTGAACAAGATTGGCGCGAATTCCGTGATGCAGTGAGAATTACACGAGAAATTATGCATCAGCCTGCATTAGATCAGTATCGAGGTAGAGAAATTAGCCCAGGTTCAGCATTAAAAACAGATCAGCAAATTGATGAATTTGTAAAAAATCATGCAGAAACAGCGTATCATCCTTCGTGTAGCTGTAAAATGGGTGAAGATGATTTAGCTGTTGTAGATGGTTACGGTCGTGTCCATGAAATAGATGGGTTGCGAGTGGTCGATGCCTCTATCATGCCGCTGATTATTACTGGTAATCTCAATGCAACGACGATCATGATGGCCGAGAAGATTGCTGATCACATTCGTAATCGACCTGCTTTAACCCCTTCAGATGCACCATTTTATCGTGCAGAAACTTCACCCTTATTTTCTTAATTATAAATTTTATGATGATTAAAACGACTCAAGCAGTGCTGTTGAGCACTGCTAGCTTTATTATTTTACCCAGTTATGCAAATTCTACGAATCAAGAAACAAATTCACCAATTCAATTTGATGGATATGTCACATTAACCTCCAAATACATTTCACGTGGTTTAACAAATGCACCAGAAAATGATGACCTCGCAATTCAAACAGGTCTAAACCTTAGTTATAACAACTTCTATGTCGGGTATTGGGGGTCTACATTAGGCTACTCTTATGCTGAACTTCAAGGTGATAAGCGCCGTAAAACTGATAAATTAGAGCACGACTTTATTGTCGGCTATAGTTTTGATACTGGTAGGACAAATTGGAATATTTGGAATGCCACTTATTTCTATCCGAACACGTCAAATACAACTTCCAATGAAATGTGGGTAACTGCCACACACCAATTCAATGATAAAAACTCTTTATCAACCAGTTTATCTGCATATACATATGATGTCGTGTATGCAAACCAAGGGGATACTTATCTAAACGTAATATATACCCATCAACTCAATGATAAATTATCTGCTATAGCAAGTGCTGCAGCGAGCTATTTTAATGATAATGGGAAATATGAAGGTCTAGAGCTCGGTGATACAAAACGAGAATTTGCTTATCGCTTCTCATCTATCGGGCTAGATTATGCCTTGACACCAGAACTCGGATTGAGTGGACAATATATTTTTGGTGGTAAGAACCGCTATAACGAAAATCAGAAAAATTTAGGTGTAGTGGCTTTCACCTATAGTTTCTAATTTAAGAAAATCTTCAAATGCTTAGGCTTAAATTTTGAATACCAAAATAGCCTAAGCAAAAGTGTAATTTTTAAATTAGACTCATCAATAAATAAAATATCGACATATCAAACATTATTAGTAAAAAATTTATCAACTTAGTGTTTAACTTAATGAGTGATAGAAGTAAAGCATTGACCAAAAATAGGTCATGAATATGACGAGGAGAGTAAAATTTTACGCAATTTTTTCACAAGAATTTATTTAGAAATAGTTCTTGTGAAAAAAGTTCACTAAGATTTTTTGATGATACATAGATGACTATGCTGAAGTATTAACTGATTTCAGCCAAATTCATAAATCAACTAGATATCCTATAATTTATAATTCATGAAGGACAATGGATTGAAAAAATAGAACTATAAATGTTCATTTTAACCATAAGATTAGAGTTTTATTCTATCCAAGATAAAAAGGGCTTTTGATTGTCATCTTCAGCGATAAACAAAAAATCTAATCTCATTTATTAAGTTTTAATATTTTGAAGAATTTTTTTCTCATCCTTAACGGCGCTATCGGAAAAATAGCAAAGATTTATGAAGAATAGTTTTAATTATTTTTATTTTATTGCTGTCATCAATATTACAATATACCTTAGACAAATATCTCCCTAAAATCATTGAACTTATTTCGTTTTTTGAGCCAGTATTAAGAATGCTTTTAACCTGAGTGAGCTGGCTTATCTATGAGTAAAATCTCTAATTTAGATATCAAATTGTACTAAAATTAGTACGAGTCACTCAAAGAAAGCAAAAAAATTAAAATTTCAGCATTAAAATTCAGAGCTTTAAATGCTAAAGCTCTGAATTTAATAAGTTAACGTGTAATTTTCCACGTTTGATATGAATTATTGCTTTGACATCCAATCATTTGTAGGCGTGCCATACTATTTGCACCATCAGCGGCATCAAGGCATAGACCTGTTTTTAAGTTGATATATTGGCTTGTGTGGCGACTATACATCCATCGTTGACTACTATCATTATTGCACGGCGCAACTTTAACAAAATTATCTTTATCATCGCCCATCAAACACGCATCCCGATGAGTTAAGTATAAGCGATGTGAGTGATCCGTACTCAGACGTTGATTACCGTTGTTGGGATCGCATGAATACAATCCCATTTGTTGACCACCACTCAAGCTATCTGCACAAAAACCTCGTGCACCATTTCTCAAAATGAAAGGTTTTTGCTGGGTGTAATTGGCATTATTCACAGTAGAAATGCAAGTAGAATCATCCGTGCAATGCGCTGATGCCACTTGTACACAATTTCCATAAGTTTTAGTCGTTTGTGATTTAGACTTAATTGAAGAGTTTGCTACTGCAGAATAGGTGGCAGAAACAGATGTATGAACATCATTACAACTGTTATAGCCATAAATACCGTTGGGTTGTTGGTGCTGTCTGAAATTTTCGGTAAATGTAGCTAAACTATCAAAACCACCCCAGGTCTGAGGCACATTGATTTTTGCAATTTCAAGTTGTTTACCAGTACTCATGTCTTTAACAAAAGCTGAGACTGTACTGTCATTATTTTTCACAATCTTAAAATTATATTTCGTGCCTTCTTTCCATTCATAAGGTAAGTCACATTGAACGCCATCACCTTCATGATCAAATTGTCTGCAATACGCAGGGTATCCTGATTTCCAAGATGTCGCTTTCCAGATTGAGAAATTTAAATATTTCTGATCATTGCTTCGTTGTTGCAATCCAACATAGCCACCATCACCATGCTTGATTGAAAATTGATTGGCCCAAAATGTATTACCATCATTTCCTGGCTCATTGGTAATGATGATTTGATTTTCGAGTGTTGCAAAGCCATTAGCAGGAATATTGTTCCAATGGTAGTCAGTCGAAACCATTCCGCCTGCAACCACCGCATACGTATTCGAAACTCCAAGTAACAGAGAAGTACTTAAAGTGGTACGAATAATAAGATTGATTGAATTCATTGTTATATACTCATATGATTATAAAAATTAAGACATAGATTCTTTAGTTTTACTTATGATTCTACAGTGATGAATACAATTTAGAATCACTATAAATAAATTTTATTAAATTTTAACTAAACATTAAACATGTTGAAATGTTATAACATAACAATTATGATTTAGTTACATCAAAAATCAAGATCATTCATTGATTGCAATAAGCGATCAAATGATGTGGTTGAACATTAAAACGAGTAACTCACCATGAATATTGATTCTTCACAACCGTATAAATTACCTGTCACTGTTCTGTCTGGATTTCTTGGTGCAGGAAAAACCACACTTTTAAATCATATTTTAAATAATAGAGAAGGAAAACGTGTCGCAGTAATTGTGAACGATATGTCAGAAGTCAATATTGATGCTACTTTAGTCAGAGAAGGTGGGGCGGAATTATCACGAACTGAAGAAAAACTCGTTGAAATGAGTAATGGATGTATTTGCTGTACTTTGAGAGAAGATTTATTAGTAGAAGTAAGACGATTAGCGGAAGAGAAAAAATTTGATCAACTCGTCATTGAATCTACCGGAATATCAGAACCTCTACCTGTAGCCGAAACATTTACGTTTGAAGATGAAGACGGCGTATCTCTAAATGAGTACGCTCGTTTAGATACCATGGTGACCGTAGTCGATGCATTCAATTTTTTACGTGATTATCGTTCATATGATCTTCTTCATGATCGTGGCGAATCACTTGGAGAATTTGACCAACGTACTGTTGTGGATTTACTGATAGATCAAATCGAATTTTGTGATGTTATTATTCTAAACAAAACTGATTTAATCGATGAGCATCAGAAGTCCCAGCTTTATGCGATTCTCAAAAAGCTTAACCCTAGAGCAAAAATTGAGTCATCTACATTTGGTCAGGTTGAACTCGATAAAATACTCAACACACAGCTTTTTAATTTTGATGAAGCCTCACAAGCACCTGGTTGGTTAAAAGAGTTGAGAGGAGAGCATAAGCCTGAAACTGAAGAATATGGAATCGAAAGTTTCGTATATAGAGCAAGAAGACCCTTTCACCCACAACGTTTTTACAATTTTATCCATTCAGAATGGAAAGGTGTTATACGCTCAAAAGGATTTTTTTGGCTTGCTGCGGAACCAACAATGGCTATGTCTTGGTCACAAGCTGGAGGTATGGCTCGGCATGGTCAAGCAGGATATTGGTGGGCTTCGGTACCACAAGAGGAATGGCCACAAGATACGCAATCTATTCAGGCAATTGAATCGAGTTGGCATTCAGAAACGGGTGATGCCAGACAGGAAATTGTTTTAATTGGTCAAGAGATGGATAAAGAGCAATTAATCCAAAATTTTGATCAATGTTTACTTACTGATTCGGAGATGAGTTTAGGACCAATCGTTTGGTGTAATTTCTTTAACCCATTTGAAACTGAAAAAGAACTACTCGCCTAAATTGTGCAAGTGATTCCTTAACAAATTAAAAGTAATCTGAGTTCTCCTGCATTTTCTTTTGGAGCACGGTGAACACAAGGAAGTACTTTCTGATCAGGATGATCTACAGCCAAACGCCAGAGATGACCAACTCCTAAACTTAAAGGTGTTGCACTATTTTTAGGTTGATAGTGAAGATCCATATAGGTCTCTTCAAGAAAATCGTCAAACTCATGGTCTTCGCCATCAAACAAGGATTTAATTTTTTGACGGATTTCTGGGATAAGAATTTTTTGTTCGACCTGATCATTGGAAATAATATCGCTAGCCGCCCCGTAATAGGTACACAAATATGTATCCGTTGCTAATGGCGATCGATCTACATGAAAAGAATATACATCAGTGCTGATAAAATCCAATTCTTCATCACGCTGATACTCTTTGATTAAGTTTAAAGACGGCGATGCACCCAATTCGGTGAGCAACATTATATCATTGAGGATAATGTCTCTCGCTTTGCTTGCAGAGTCTGAAAGTTTGAGTTGCTCTAATTGTTCGATGGTAATTTCAGTAATATCTTCTATGAGTGTAAGTTTTTCAACGATTTCTTCGAAATTGAAGTCTAAATGCCTATACCAACATAAAGCATTGACAGGGTCTTCAAAAGCTTCATTCGCTAATGCTTGGAAAGTATTCACCAATTTGGCTTGAGGATATGAGTGAATGAGTTCAAGCATATGATCTAAAACTTTTTAAAAACATATTATAACTTCTAGCTCTAGACTTGATAAGACTGGATTTAGATAATCGATCGTTGTCCTATGTAGTAGGAGAGTGGGGCTTCCACCCATAACTACACGCTGTCAACAATAACGATAGATACTCATTAAGGCTATTCTACAATTGGGTGTAAAAAGCTAAACATAGCTTAAGTTTTTTGTTGGCTACAATTTCTGTTTAGCTTTTTGACGGAGAACATACAAATATAAGCTTTCTACTTTTTCACGTGCCCATGGTGTAGTCCGTAGAAATCGTAAAGATGATTTAACACTTGGGTCGATGCAAAAACAACGAATTTCAATTTTACGACTTAATCCTTCAAAGCCTCCGTAGTAATCCAATAACTCATCTAAAATGTCAGCGAGTTTTTTGCGATGTAAAGGATCATTGGAGCTGTTCATAATAGATCAACTGAATTGTGTAAGATGAGCATTATAACCTGAGCTAGACAAAAATTGAGAACGTTGCTGTATAAACTCAATGGTCCATCAAAAATGACAGGTTGTGTTTTGGTTTTAAATTTTTTTTCCTAATTTGAATTCTAATCATTCGTTGTTTTATGCCATGTAACAAGACAATAGCTAGTATTGGTGCGCTGTTAAAGATATCCTATTTAACATAATTTGAAATTATGCGACTTCAGATTGACTTAACCATAATTTTTTATTTTAATATTGAACTATAAAAAAAAGTTTTCATATAAGAAAATAAACTTTTTTCTGTGAGTAGTATCATGAGTGAAAATTCATTTACAGCAATTCGACAAGTTAAAGAATTATATAGTGATTTCCAAGTAAATCAGCATTTAAAAGCAGGTTGGAAATTACTTGCAGTAACAGCTTTAACACATAGGCATGATCGTGGACACGAAGAAGCCCAAACAATATACGTTTTAGGTAGTGAAGAAGAGCCATCCGAAGAAGAAGTGAAATTTGATTTTGGTGATGACAACCCAATTATTCCAACAGAACATCCATTAAATCCTTAATCATGTTAACTTAATAAAGAGTCCACGTCATCTAATGGTTGACTCTAGTCTTAAATTTGAAAATAAAAGGGCAGTTAATCTTCCTTACCCAAAACTTCTTCTCGGCATTTTATAACTTCTTCTGCTTTTAGATTCTTCAAGTGATATTTAATCAGAGCATGTAGTACATCTGATTCTTTCATCTAAAGTTTTTTCTTAATGACGAATTTCATCGAAGATTCTTTAATGCCGAATTCTTAGCCATCACAAATTATATAAACCCATGTTCAGGGTTATTGTTCTAGATATCTTATTTAACATAATATACATTATGCGAAATTGTGGCGAATCAATCTCTGGTCAATCGACAAATCAATATTTCATGTGTATACATATGCTTAGTCAATTTTAAAGAAAATCGATTATGGATAATCAAAAAAGAATTCATGCTTTCACGGATAATATATTAGGTACAAGTGATGCGATTGAGCTCTCAAACAGAATTCAATCTAAAGACATCTCAATTGATGAAGTTTTAAGAGCTACGATTGAACGCGCAAAATTCGTAAATCCTCTGCTAAATGCAATTGAATTCGAAAACTTCGAACAAATACTTAAATCGCCTACTTTTAAACCTAATCAGATTTTTTCTGCAATCCCTACATTTATTAAGGATAATTTGGATCTTATTGGTTTTCCTACGCAACAAGGATCAACATCGTTCAAATCCAAGGAAAAGATCAAAAATTCTAAAATTACTCAACAAATGTTAGATACAGGCTTAATTGCACTGGGTAAATCCAAAATGCCTGAATTTGGCTTAAATGCTTCAACAGAATTTAAGTCTGGGGATTACACACGCAATCCTTGGCATACTGATTATTCGTGTGGAGCTTCTTCAGGTGGAGCTGCGGCACTCGTTGCATCAGGCGTAGTACCAATTGCACATGCAAATGATGGTGGTGGTTCGATACGAATTCCTGCAGCAAATTGCGGTTTAGTCGGTTTAAAGCCGACACGTGGTCGTTGGTATCCAAATGAAGGTTCGCAGTATTTACCAATTGACCTTGTTTCAGATGGTGTTTTAACACGTTCTGTGCGTGATACCGCGTTTTTCTTTGCTGAAATGGAAAAACAATATAAGCCAAAAAAATTACCCGAAATTGGCTTAATCCAGCATCCATCCAGCAAACCTTTACGGATTGGTCTTGTTTATGATTCATTACAAACCAATACTGATGCTGAGACCCGTCAAACTGTTGAGTCTACTGCTCAACTACTCAGGAATTTAGGTCATCATATTGAAGAGTTTTCACTTCCTATTCCAGATTGGTTTGTAGATGATTTCAGCCACTATTGGGGTTTTTTATCATTTATGATTCAACAGTTTGGAAAACCGCTACTTGGCAAAGATTTTAACGTCAATGAGTTAGATCATCTAACAGTTGGACTTGCAAATTTGTACAAGAAAAATTTCTATAAAACCCCTTTATTTCTGTACCGTTTAAAGAAGATCCAGCGCATCTATCAACAAATCTTCCAGCAATATGATGTCATCCTTTCGCCAGTTTTAGCGCATGTTTCGCCTCAAATTGGTTATCTTTCACCTCAACTCGAATTTGATGTTTTATTTGAGCGTTTAAGAAATTATGTGGCATTCACACCTATTCAAAATATCGCAGGTGCTCCAGCGATATCATTGCCGATGGGTATGACCAAACTAGATTCAAGACCGATAGGTATTCAGCTTTCTGCTGATTTGGGACAAGAACGTTTACTGATAGATCTCGCTTATCAGCTTGAACAGATACAACCTTTTAAAAAAATATACGATTAAATTCATGCGCTAAGGATCATTAATCAAATTCTTGATGATCCTTATCAACAATACTCAGTGCTTGTTTATCACTTTTTATGCATAATATATATATAAATGTGATTTAGAGATTTGTATGGATTTAACGAAGCATTCTGTGGAACGAATCATCCCAGCTTGGAAATGGTTAAAAAAATACAATACTCAAGATTTTAAATCTGATCTTCTTGCATCTGTGATCGTGCTTGCAATGCTTGTACCACAAGGCATGGCATATGCCATGATTGCAGGCTTACCTCCAATTATGGGGTTATATGCCAGTATTATCCCTATGATTGCTTATGCATTGATTGGAGGGAGTACTACCCTTTCAATTGGTCCAGTTGCATTAATCTCTATGATGACTTTTGCCACGCTACAGCCATTATATGAAGTCGGTTCACCAGTCTATATTCAAGCTGCCTATTTGCTAGCAGTAATGGTTGGCATAATTTCGTTTTTATTGGGATTATTCAGATTTGGTTTTTTGATTCGTCTCATTAGCCATCCTGTGATTAAGAGTTTTATCATTGCTTCAGCCGTCTTAATTGCATTAGGTCAAATAAAATTTATTCTTAATATTCCATTGCAATCCAGTAATTTAATCGAATTTTTTACGAGTTTGGCTCAATACATTTCTTTATATGATTTGGTCAGCTTATCTTTGGGTTTAGCTTCAATTTTAGCGCTCATTTATTTACCACAATTACTTAAAATTCCAGCATTTTCAAATCATCAAAAAATGATGCAATTTATACAAAAAGCATTACCGTTATGCTTAGTGCTATTTTCTATCTTACTGGTTCAGTCCTTTGATTTAACTGCTTATGGAATTAAAACAGTAGGTGAAATCCCAAGTGGATTACCCCCTATTCAAATGCCGTACTGGACTTGGGACATGGTAAAAATATTGCTTCCTGGCGCAGTAATGATCGCTATGGTGAGTTTCGTTGAATCTATTTCGATCGCGCAAGCTACGGCTTTTCAATCACGTAGCAATTTGAACAGTAATCAAGAGCTTGTTGCGCTCGGTGTTGCAAATTTTGGCGCTGGAATCAGTGGCGCATTTCCTGTCACTGGTAGCTTATCACGTACAGTGGTCAATGCTGATGCTGGTGCTAAAACACCTATGGCTGGGGTTTTATCCTCTCTACTTATTATTGTGGTCAGTCTATATTTTACAAGCCTATTTGAATATTTACCTTTAGGAGTATTGGCTGCAACAATCATTGTGTCGATATGGAAACTTGTTGAGATTAAACCTTTTATAGAGGCTTGGAAATATTCTAAAGCAGATGGTTTAGCAATGACACTCACATTTTTAGGAGTGCTGTGTGTAGATATTACGACAGGCTTAATGGTGGGTATTATTTCAACATTTGTGTTGCTGTTATGGAGAATTAGCCGTCCACATATTGCAGTGATTGGTCTCGTTGAAGGCACGCAGCATTTTAGAAATATTTCAAGACACCAGGTTATTACCAGTAAAAGGCTCGTTTCGGTGAGAATTGATGAAAATTTGAGTTTTCTCAATGCAAACACCCTGAAGGAATTTATTATTTCAGAAGTTAGCCAACATGATGAGCTTCAACATGTTGTCATTAACTGTTCCAGTATCAGTAATATTGACTACTCAGCTTTAGAGACTCTTGAGGAAATGAATTCTGAGTTATCTAAACTCAATATTCAACTACACTTAAGCGAAGTCAAAGGTCCTGTTATGGATCGCTTAAATTCAACCAACTGGATACAACATCTGACAGGTAAAATATACCTCACTCATTTCCAAGCAGTATATGAATTAGACCCGCATTTCAGTGAAAATAAATCATCTTTTGCATAAGAATTTGATATTCTTAAGTAAGAATTATCAAAAAAAATCCAGTGATTTGATTCACTTAATTTTTATTATGAATAAGTTTTATATTTAAAATCATTTTTAAGTATAGAATACCCGACTTATTTATCCGATTTTAAGCCAGACTCGGCATTATTAGGTTCAGTTATGTTCACTGCTCTAGCACGTTTGAGTTTAGTCACCAAAATCCTTATCGCCATTATTCTGGGCGTTTTGGTGGCTATATTTTTCCCTCAAGTTGCACCACAATTAAGCTTGCTGGGTGATTTATTTATTAAAGCCCTTAAATCTGTTGCACCAATCCTTGTTTTTGTTTTGGTCCTTTCTTCGATTGCAAACTTTAAAGTTGGTGATAGCAGCAGTGCGAAAATCAAACCCATTATGATGATGTATGCCGTAGGTATGTTTTTATCTGCGTTAACTGCTGTCGTTGTGAGTAATTTATTTCCAAGCACTCTTTTCCTAGATGTCGCTGCGCAAGCTGATTTACAGCCACCTGGCAGCTTGACTGAAATTCTTAAAAATTTATTACTCAGTTTTGTTGCGAATCCTATCGTTGCATTAAGTGAAGCAAACTTTATTGGGATTTTAGGTTGGGCTGTTGCACTGGGAATAGCATTCCGCCATGCCACAGACACCACAAAACAGTGTCTGACGGATGCTGCGAATGCCGTGAATCACGTGATTCGTCTTGTCATCAGTTTTGCACCTTTCGGTATTTTTGGACTTGTTGCGGTTACTTTTGCAGATGCAGGTCTTAAAACCTTAGCAAGTTATGCACAATTATTATCTGTTCTATTAGGGACTATGTTCTTTGTTGCACTTGTAATTAATCCAATTATGGTGGCATTTGTTACGCGTTCAAATCCTTATCCATTGGTTATTCAATGTCTACGTGAAAGTGGGATCACCGCATTTTTCACCCGTAGTTCAGCAGCAAATATTCCTGTGAACTTGGATCTTGCCAAGCGTTTGGGTGTGAATGAATCGACAGCGAGTGTAGCAATCCCGTTGGGTGCTGCAATTAATATGGCGGGCGCATCAGTAACGATTACCGTATTAACATTAGCAGCGGTGAATACACTTGGTATTTCCGTTGACTTTACTACAATGCTTGTTCTTTCTGTTGTGGCTACTGTTTCTGCCTGCGGGGCTTCGGGTGTAGCGGGTGGTTCACTGTTATTGATTCCTGTCGCTTGTGGCTTATTCAATATTTCACCAGATGTGGCTATGCAAGTTGTAGCCATCGGTATGGTGATCAGTGTTCTACAAGATTCAACTGAAACAGCACTCAACTCATCTACAGATGTATTGTTTACTGCTGCGGTTGATCGCGCTCCTTCAAAATAATATATTCATGGCATAAACTTTTAGAATGAAAGATATGCCATTTCAATTCCTTCCAAACTGGGTACAATTTGGGGCTTTCATGCTTGCGGTAAATGCAGGCATGATCAACGTTTTGGGTCTCATTTCTCTATTACATCAGTCAGTTTCACATATGACAGGCAATGCAAGTCTGCTTGCGATCGGTATTATTGACCATGATTTCAAAGCTGTATTTTTTCTGATTCTTATTATCCTGAGTTATGTTTTAGGCTCTAGTTTTAGCGGTCTGATATTGGGGAATAGTCAATTTAAACTCGGACGCAGATATGGTCTACCATTGAGTTTAGTGACTTTTTTTATTCTGCTCTGTTGGGTATTTATTCCCTATTATCCTCGTTATGCACTGCTATGGGCATGTTGTGCGATGGGTGTACAAAATGCCATGGTAAGTCATTATAAAGGTGCGATTATTCGCACGACTCACCTTTCTGGTGTCTTAACCGATCTTGGTTTAGCATTTGGATATTTTGTAAGAGGTCTTACAACGGAATCCAGAAAAGTTATTTTGCATTTAGTGATTTTATTTGGTTTTATTATTGGCAGTACTGTTGCGGCATTCAGCTATCCTTATTTACAATTAGAAGCGTTTTTAATTCCTGCAGGTTTAAGTTTTTTACTGACCCTGATCTATTGGATTTTATATTTCCGTCATTGTTATTTTCAAAAATCGTAGTTGGTATTACTCATGGTAAAAAATGCCTTGCAAGCACAATTGCTCAAAGCTGGTTTAGTCGATCAAAAAAAGGCTAAAAAACTTTCTAAACAAGCTGTGCATGAGCAACGCACGGGTCAAAGCAATGAAGCTGAGATTAAAGCTAAGATTGAACAAGATTTAAAGCAAAAATTAGAAAAAGATCAGAGTCTAAATCTTGAAATCAAACGCCAGCAAGATGAAAAAGCATTACGTGCAGCAGTAGTGCAAATGATTGGTCAGCATAAAATCAAAGATATTGATGGTGAAATCAGCTACCAGTTCGTTGATGAAAATAAAATTAAGAAAATTTATATTAATCAACAAGTTTACAATGCACTCGTGGCAGGTACATTAGTTATCGCCAAAGATCAAACAGGTTATGCTGTTCTACCAAGAGCGTTATCTGAGCGGATTAATGAAAAAGTCGAAGGATTTATTATTGTGAATAATGCTGAGAAAAATGAGGCTATTACAGATGAGGAAGATCCATATGCAGCTTATGTTATTCCAGATGATTTAATGTGGTGAATTCCTCAAAAGCCTAATTTATTAGGCTTTTTTTACGCTTGATGTGTGATTCAGATTGCGGTGTAGCGGGTATAAATTCATGATTAAGATGCTTTAGGTCATATTGCTGCGTCCAACCATCACGAGAAGACTCTATCAATTTTCTGCGCTCGTCTTTTATTCTCTGATTCGATTTTTTTCAATCGATGTTGTTTTGGAGAGCTTAAAAAAAATAATGGATTGATTTTCTCATATTATTTTTTCATTTTCAAAATGCTGAAAATGAACAAGCTCAATAATGCTTCTTTCAGGACCTTTCGTGTAGGTTAAGAATACAGTGAGATTGAGAATGAAAAAAAATCTGGTTACAAGATAAGCTTTATAATTTAAAAATGTAATGACGATAATCTAGGAAATTTTATAGTGTGACTTAATTCACATTAATTTTATTTAAAATAGAAGTTCATAAAATTTATTTCAAGTAATTAATTTAATCTATTCTGTTTGATAAACGTTAACTCTAATAAATTTAATAACTTAAACCATTAAGCTAATACCAATTCATTTAGAGGTGATCAAGTTGGACAGATTAAATTTTGTAACTCAAATCCAAGAATGGTCAGATCAATTTCCTTGGTTAGAGATGTTGACCTCTCTGAGCATTCTTATTCTCATTGCATTTATCGCAAATTTTATTGCTAAACAAGTGGTCGTCCGTGGTATTCGCAAAATTATTAGCAAACTACGTTTTAGTTATAGTGATGTCTTAGCGGAACATAGCGTTATTCGAAGAATTGCAAACATTGTCCCAGCATTGGTGATTATGAATGGAATTGTGACGGTTCCTCACCTGTCTGAAAAAGTCATTACATTGATTCAGATGTTTGCACAAGCCTTCATTTTCTTAACCATTGCCTTGGCAATTAGTCAGCTTCTCACCATTTTTAATATTATTTATCAACGTAATCCTAAATCTCACAATAAGCCAATTAAGGGTTATTTACAGTTAGTTAAACTCATTATTTTTGTTGTTTGTGCACTGATGGTCATAGGAACATTTCTTAAAAAAGATGTTTTCACGCTATTGGCAGGTTTCGGGGCAATGGCAGCAGTGCTCATGCTGGTTTTCCAAAATACAATTCTATCTCTAGTGGCTTCAGTTCAAATCTCTTCATATGACATGGTTCGGATTGGTGATTGGATTGAAATGCCAACCTTAAATGCGGATGGCGATGTCATTGATATGTCATTACATACGGTGACCGTACAAAACTTTGATAAGACCTATACCACTATTCCGACCAATCGTTTGGTGACAGATACTTTTAAGAACTGGCGAGGTATGCAAGAACAAGGTGTTCGTCGTATTAAACGTGCACTCTATATCGATCAAAATAGTGTTCACTTCTTATCTGCAATGGAATACAGCAAACTTAAAGAATTTCTGATTTTAGAAAAATATCTGGATGAGAAACAAACTGAGTTAAAAAACTTTAATCAGCAATATGCAAATAATGGGGTCAATAACCAACGTCGTTTAACCAATTTAGGAACATTCCGCGCATATATTGAATACTATTTAAAAAATCATCCAGGTATTGCACAAAATCAGTCCTTAATCGTTCGTCAATTACAACCGACAGGTGAAGGTTTGCCTATAGAAATTTATGCTTTTACAAATACGACAGCTTGGGTGGCTTATGAGGCGATCCAATCCGATATTTTTGATCATCTTTTGGCGATTCTTCCTGAGTTTGGATTAAAAATATTCCAGATTCCTTCTGGGAATGATTTCAAGATTCCTCAAGACACAGTAAACTGAGTTTTGATTAGATGAATTAAGATTAGTCGTATGCTGCAGTGGTTTGAAAGACTCGTTGATCCATATCCATCCAAAGATTTAAATCAGCCCTTGCCGAAGAAATTTTTTCCATTTGTTTGGCAAGCAGCATCAGGAGTTAAGCGCTATCTCTTGGTGTTGGTGTTATTTACTGCAGCAACAGCTTCATTTGAAGCTATTTTCTTCTCTCAAATTGGTCATTTAGTTGATTGGTTGTCCGCATCGACGCCTCAAAATTTTCTCGAAAATAACCAAACAAATCTGATGATTTTGTCTGGTTTTCTACTTGCTAATATTTTCTTTGCAAGTTTGCAATCAATCATAAGGCATCAGATTTTATTCAGTAGCTTTCCAATGCGCTTGCGTTGGCGTTTTCACAACTTATTACTTCTTCAAGGTTTAGACTTTTTTCACAATGATTTTGCAGGTCGATTGTCAGCTAAAGTCATGCAAACTTCACTTGCAGTTCGTGAATTTTGGGTAATTTTGGGGGATATCGTTACTTATGTGGTGATTTATTTTATTACCATCAGTGTGGTTTTAGGAAACGTCTCCCCTCTTCTCCTTATTCCCCTGATGGCATGGTTGATTTTATTCATTGGCGCGGCATCCTTCTTTATCCCGCGACTTGGAAAAATTTCAAAAAAGCAGGCTGATGCACGCGCGGTGATGACTGGTCGTGTGACTGATGCTTATACAAATATACAAACAGTAAAATTGTTTGCACATGCTGGTCGTGAAAGCCAATATGCCAAAGAGTCTATGCAACTTTTTATGAAGACGGTGTATACCCAGATGCGTCTGGGAACTGCTTATGAAATTAGCATTAATCTACTGACCGCAATTTTATTCTTTGGCGTTTTAGGTACAGCAGTTTGGCTTTGGTTTATTGGTGAAGCAAACATCGGTGTGATCGCCGCAACGACAGCCATGATTTTAAAGCTGAATAGTATGGCTTCTTTTATGATGTGGCAAACTTCAGCCTTATTTGAAAATATTGGTACCATCCAAGATGGGATGACCACGCTAGCCAAACCAATAGCAATTCAAGACAAAGAAGCTGCACTGCCACTCGAGGTACGCTCTGGTGCGATTAAATTTGATAATGTGAGCTTTGCATATAATCAAAAAAATGTTATTAATCACTTGAATTTAGAAATTAAACCGGGTGAAAAAATTGGAATTGTCGGTCGGTCTGGTGCTGGAAAATCGACACTGATCCAACTACTACTTCATTTTTATCAAACCCAACAAGGTAAAATTTATATCGATGGCCAAGCGATTGATGAAGTCACCCAAGATAGTTTAAGAAAAAACATTGCTCTCGTGACGCAGGATACTTCTTTGCTGCATCGAAGTGTTGCTGAGAATATTAAATATGGTCGACCTGAAGCGACTGATGAAGAAATGTATGAAGCTGTCCGTAAAGCTCGAGCAGAAGAGTTTATTCCACAGCTTACAGATCTACGTGGTCAGACAGGATATGACGCTTATGTAGGTGAGCGTGGTGTAAAATTATCTGGTGGGCAAAGACAGCGTATAGCAATTGCACGGGTATTCCTAAAAGATGCTCCAATTTTGATTTTAGATGAAGCAACCAGCGCACTCGATTCAGAAGTGGAGGCTGCGATTCAGGCAAGCCTTGATGACCTGATGGAAGGTAAAACGGTAATTGCAATTGCACACCGCCTTTCAACAATCGCTCAAATGGATCGATTAATTGTTTTGGATCAAGGAAATATCGTAGAACAAGGATCTCACGATGAGCTGATCCAACAGAATGGAATTTATGCCCAACTTTGGCAACGCCAAACGGGTGGATTTTTAGTTGAACAAAAAGTGAAAGACAAGGAATTAGACGAAGATGCTTTATCTTGATGATTTAAAAGTGGGTGATCAGTTTAAAAGTCGTGAATATGAGTTAACACTCGAAGAAATTAAAGAATTTGCACAAAAATATGACCCTCAAGTCTTTCATACTGATGAAGAGGCTGCAAAAGATCATCCTATTTTTCAAGGTATCGCAGCCAGTGGTTGGCAAACTTCAGCCATTACCATGCGTCTCTGGACTGAATGTTTTCCAATTGCCAAGGGGCTTATCGGTTCAGAGTCAAGCTTAAGATGGCCAAAACCAGCTCGTGCAGGTGATCGTTTGCATGTGGAAGTTGAAATTGTTGCTATCAATCCTTCAAAAACAAAGCTAGATCGTGGAATTGTGAGTTATGTCACACAAACAAAAAATCAGCATGGTGATGTTTTGTTGATTTCAACCACAAAAATTGTCGTTTTTAAGACTTAAACATCGGTTTCACACTAGATTTGTCCGACAAAATTGGTATTTTCTATCTGGAATTTATGTCAGTATTATTTTCACCAAAAATTATGAAAAAAATTGTGTAAAGCAATGGATCGCACATGAAAACAGTTTCAGTTCGCCCAGATTTAGGCATTCCAGGTGTTTACGGACTCTTACTTTTAGATGTTGTTTCTCGTTGGGGTTATAGTGCTGAGTCGCTATTCGCTCCCTTTGGATTCACCAACGAGCAACTTGCCGATCCTGAATTTAGAATTCCACTCCATGTAGCGAATGAGATGATTATTCTCGCGCGCAAAATGACAGGTGAAAGTTCTCTTGGTTATCATCTTGGTAACCAAATGCGGATTTCTATCCATGGTTTTATTGGCTATGCCATTATGACTTCGAATGAGATTACTGATGCACTTATTTTAGCCAACCGCTTTATACAACTGCGTATGCCTTTTCTGCAATTTCATTTTTCGACATTTACAGAACAAGTTTCTTTGCAGTTACAATGTGATATTGATCTTGAACCGCTGAGAACTGAAATTGTCATGGCTTTGACTTTTGGTGTCATTACCATGGCAAAAGCACTGACAGGCATAAATGATTTATATGGCGAAATTAATTTCGACTTTCCTAAACCTGAAGGCTTTGACAAATACATCAGTCGTCTACACCCTAAAACGATTATTCATTTTAACCAGACTCATTTTCTTGCCAGTTTCGATAAAAGTTATTTAGGCTTGAAGATGGTTAACGCAGATCCGATTGCCAGTCAAATTGCAATTAATCAGTGTGAAGCAGAACTATCAGAGCTTGGAGAACGCCGTCGAATTTCAATGCGTGTTCGCGATATTTTGACACATTCTGAACAGCACTATTTAAGTATTGAAAATGTGGCAGATCGCCTGCATATGTCTGATCGTACACTGAAACGTCAGTTGGCTGCAGAAGGAACTTCTTTTTCAACCTTAGTGGATGAAGTTCGATATCGTCATGCAACCTCCCTACTGTCACGTACTGACTATTCACTTGAACAAATCGCAGATGAACTCGGTTATTCAGATGTTGCGAATTTCAGTCGTGCATTTAAACGTTGGAGTGGTCGAAGTCCAAGCAGTTGGCGTAAAGATCCATATTTATAGAACTTTCGTTTTTAAATAAAACACTGTATAACACAAGAAAATTTTTCAAATCGAATTGAGGAGTCGTGATGAATCATCCTTCAGAGCTTAAATATGCTCGCACACACGAATGGGTACGTATTGAAGGTGATCTCGTTGTTACTGGGATCTCAGATCACGCACAAGATGCATTGGGTGATCTTGTCTATGTAGAAGCACCTGAAGTAGGTCGTGAATTGACTGCTGGTGAACAAGCGGGTGTAGTTGAGTCTGTGAAAACAGCTTCTGATATTCATGCTCCTGTAAGTGGTGTAGTTGTAGAAATTAATGAAAATCTAGAAGATGATCCAGATTTTGTAAATGATGATCCCTATGGCAAAGGCTGGATCTACAAAATCAAACCATCTAATTTGGCAGATGTAGAACAACTTCTCTCAAATACAGATTATGAATCAGGTTTGTAATATTTATGACCAGTCTACGGACTGGTTTTTTATTTATACATTTTCGGATGAATGGCTCACTTTTTGCTGTAATTTTCATGTAATTTGATTATAATTAATTCAACTTCTCTCCCTACTTCATTGCTGACCAAAACCAAAAATAATTTTATTTGGCACAGATTGAAGCTTTTAATGGTTCAATATTTCAAGGTTGTCTATGTCTTCTATACATGCTGAGCATCTATGGAATAAATCTTTTATTCTGTGTCTAATTAATAACTTATTTATTTTCATCTTTTATTTTGCTCAGACAACGATATTGCCAATTTATATTCTGAATGATTTAAATGGTAATATTACCCAAGCTGGGCTTGCACTGACTTTATTTCTAGCTTCATCGATCGCAATACGACCGTTTACCGGTCTCATTATCGAGAAGATTGGGCTTAAAAAAGCACTTTATATCTCTGAGTCATTTTTTGTACTGCTCTCTTTCGCTTATATCTTTGCTGATAATCTAACCCTATTACTGGTCATTCGGTTACTACAAGGAATTTGGTTTAGTATTTTGACCACTGCCATGATACCAATCGTCAATGACTTCATTCCAAATCAGCGTAAAGGTGAAGGCATGGGCTATTTTGTCATGTCAGTCAATCTTGCCATTGTACTAGGACCCATGTTGGGCTTGATTCTCATTCAACCATGGGGATATATTCCAGTGGCTACCCTTTTAGCTGCAATTGTTTTTATTGGTTATTTGTTCTGCTTTTTGATTCCGATCCAGACACAATTTCAAACTTTTAAGCGCAAAACAAAAATTAGTCTTCATGATTTTGTTGAGATTAAAGCTTTACCTGTTGCGATGATGGCGATGCTCATCTCATTTTCTTATGCAAGTATCATGTCTTTTATCTCGACATATGCTGAATCAAAAAATTTATTGACCTATGCGAGTTTATTTTTTGCTGTTTTTGCAGTTTCCATGATGCTCCTAAGACCCTTCACAGGAAAGTTATATGACTCCAAGGGTCCTGCCTACGTTGTCTATCCAGCGATTGTGAGCTTTAGCATTGGGCTATTCATTCTAAGCCAAATTCATTCTGCTGCCGGATTATTGATATCTGCTGTCTTTATTGGTATAGGCTTTGGATCTGCTCAGCCATGTCTTCAAACGCAAGCCATTCAAGCTGTAGCACGTGAACGTGTTGGACATGCGAGTTCAACTTTTTACACCTTTTACGACATTGGCATCGCATTAGGTTCTTTTATTTTAGGGATTGTGATCACACACTATCAGTATTCGATTGCATATATATTATGCGCAATATTGACGCTATTAAGCTTGCTGTTTTACCGCTTCGTTGTTCAAACTAAAGTAAAAGCGGTCTAGATAGTTAAAAATTTTTCCAAAAAAAGCCTTCAGATGAAGGCTTTTTTTTTATTCAATTAGCTTTCTGCATCTTCATCAAACATACTGAAGGTTTGTGAAGACGTTTCAGCATTCTCTCGGATGCGTGTACTTTTCAGTTTAATTTGTAGACGTAATTCATTTTTAGAGTCAGCATTACGAATGGCTTCATCATAACTGATCGCACTTTCGTTATATAAATCAAACAATGCTTGGTCAAATGTTTGCATCCCCAGTTCTCGAGACTTGGTCATAATTTCTTTCAACTCATGAAAGTTACCTTTCAAAATCAAATCCGAAACTAAAGGTGTATTTAGCATGACTTCTACAGCAGCTCTACGTCCGACACCATCTTCAGTTCGAACTAAACGTTGAGAAATAATGGCTTTCATATTTGATGAAAGATCCATAAGCAACTGATTACGCCGTTCTTCAGGGAAAAAGTTGATAATTCGATCTAAGGTTTGATTGGCATTATTAGAATGCAACGTGCCTAGGCACAAATGACCAGTCTCTGCAAAAGCGATCGCATGCTCCATGGTCTCCGTATCACGGATTTCGCCAATTAAAATTACATCTGGTGCCTGACGAAGTGTGTTTTTAAGCGCATTATGCCATGAGTGACAGTCCACTCCGACTTCTCGGTGAGTGACCATTGATTTTTTATGTTTATGCACGTATTCAACTGGATCTTCTACAGTAATGATGTGCCCTGCTGAGTTCTCATTACGGTAATCAATCATGGCAGCAAGTGAGGTAGATTTACCCGATCCAGTGCCACCAACCACTAGAATTAAACCTCGCTTTTCCATCACCACATCTTTCAATGTTTCTGGTAATTTCAACTTTTCAAAGTTTGGAATTTCAGAGGTAATGGTACGAATGACCATCCCTACATTAAGTTGCTGTTGAAAAACATTCACGCGAAAGCGCGATACATCTGGGACATTAATGGCAAAATTACATTCTAATTCACTCTCGAATTCTGCTCTTTGTTTTTCATTCATTAAGCTATAAGCGAATAGTTTTGTTTTTTCTGCAGTCAAAACTTGAGAACTTAAAGGCTTCATTGAACCTTGATGTTTCATACTTGGAGGAAAATCAGCTGAAATAAATAAATCTGATCCCTCATGGTCAAAAACGCTTTTAAGCAATCTGAACATGAATTGCCGAGCTTCGCTAAGTAATTCATTACTGAACATTAATTTCCCCAAGTTATAAATATTAAATACTTAAAATACTAATAGAAATATAAGGTTATTTCAGCTGTTTCATCAAATATTTAATGCTTTAAAAAAACATTCAAATCTTAAAGGCAAAAAAAGAACCCATATTTCATGGGTTCTTTTTTACGAATTATATTAGGAGAGTTGTTGAGCAACATCCAAAATCAATTGCTCTGTACTTAACCAATCCAAGCATCCATCAGTCACTGATTGACCGTAAGTCATGTGATCAGAAATTTTCTGATTGCCATCGACTAAAAAGCTTTCTAGCATGACGCCACGGACTTGTGTTTGAGGTCGTTCATTCACAATTTGCTTTAATACAGCAGGTTGATTCAATGGATTTTTAGCACTGTTCCCATGGCTACAATCAATAATCAAAGCTGGTAATACATGGTTATTGTTTTCTTGAATCTTTTTAATTTCAGCGAATTGGTAATTTGTACCCTGATTCGATCCACGTAAGATCAAATGTGCGTGCGGATTACCCTTTGAAGATAAAATGCTTGGACCACCATCTTGGCTTAAACCAAGAAATTGATGCGGCTGTGAAGCGGACTGAATCGCATCCAATGCAATTTGGATTGATCCATCTGTACCGTTTTTGAACCCAATGCTATAAGGCATATGGCTAGATATTTCGCGGTGAATTTGCGACTCGCTTGTTCTCGCCCCAATCGCACCCCATGAAATCAAATCATCAAAATATCCTGTTGCCATTGGGCTTAAGATTTCTGTAGCCAATGGCAAACCCATTTCAGCAATTTGAATGAAGAGCGATCTAGACTGTTCAAGTCCTTTTTGCATATCTGCTGAACCATTTAAATCTGGATCATATAAAAAGCCTTTCCATCCTACAGTGGTGCGGGGTTTTTCAATATAAGTACGCATCACGATGAAAATCTGATCTTTGACTTGTTCTTGCAGTTTTTTTAATTTTTGTGCGTATTCGAGGGTTGCTTTAGGATCATGAATCGAACATGGACCAGTAATGACCAATAAACGTGGATCATGACCAGCTAAAATATCTTGTATGGTTTGGCGATGTTGACGAATCTGAAGTGAAACTATCGGACTAACAGGTAAAGCTGATTTTAGTTCTAATGGTAAGCTTAATTTTTTTTCTAAAGTATGTTGAGCTGTCGTTATAAGCTGAGAATTAATTGCATTCATCTTGAATTCCTTTGGGCAGCAATTGCCCTATCTTTTATTTGAGCGTGAGGTGTCTATTGGCTGGGTTTTGTTCTTGACTAAAATAGAACCAATAACCGTTGCTAAAATAAAAAGTATTCAATGTTTTCATGAGATGCTCCTATATTTGTTGAGATGAAAAAAAACCTGATTGGTGTTGCCAATCAGGTATAAACTTGATGGGCAACATTTTTGTTGCCCGAACGCGTCTAGGCAACTAGATGTTAAATTGCCAAAAATAATAATAAGCGTTAGTAATCAAGTGTGTCGTTTTCATCAAATTATCTAAAATATAACCCTTAAAAGTAAAATACGCATAAATAGACTGATTGACAAGCAATTTATATAAAAAATATTGTTATATCAGTCATAACTCAAAGATATCAATGGTTTATTGCTTATCTATAGGAAGCCAATCTTTTATAGCGCATATTTGTTTGAGCATCAGTTGCTCAGCCTCAGACTTACAAATCGCTTGGCTAAATAAAAAGCCTTGACCATATGCACAGCCAACATCCTGAAGACTTAAGAGCTGTTGGCATGTTTCAACGCCTTCAGCGATCACATCCAATGACAGAATAGGTCCAAGCTTAGCAATGCCCTCTACAATTGAATTGATTGACTTCTCCTCATTCATTCGATTCACAAAAGCGTAATCAATCTTGAGACAGTCGACAGGATAATCTCTTAAATGCGTCATTGAAGAATGACCGGTTCCGAAATCATCCAATGAAATTCGAAGACCATAGTTTTTGAGCTTTTGCAGTGCTCGAATCACAAATTCTATTCCGCGCTCAGACAGGATATGTTCTGTAATTTCAACCTCGATTAAATGAGCAGGAATTTGATGTCGTTCTAAACGTTGAATCAACAATTCTGCATAATTGTCACGCATGAATTCAACTGGAGAGGCATTAATTGAGATCGGTACAAGTTGAACTCCCTTAGACATCCAATCCGCCATGTCACTCAGAATCTTTTCATGCATGATTTCACTGATTTTACTGGCCAGCTCATAATCGTTAAACGCTTCTGAGATTGAAGCTGGATAATGAAGTTGCTGCTGTGCATCATGCCAACGCATCAAAGCTTCAAATCCGATTAGCTGACAGTTATCTAAGCGAACCTTAGGTTGATAATACGGTTCGATTAAATTGTCCTGTATGATATAGCGAGCAGTATCAAGTTGTTGCATCTTCTTTTCAGCAAGTGCAAACATTTCGTTATCATACATACGATACCCACCACGACCTTTTTCTTTAAGATCATTTAAAGCGGTATCCGCACATTTCATCAATCCGAATACATCTTGAGCATCTTTAGGATAAATGGCACATCCAATACTCATCCCACTATTAATCACTTTTCCTGCATAAGTGATGGGGGCAATATTTTGTTTAAGCACTTTCTGTGTGGTTTGATGTAATTCTTCTTCTGAGGTCATCCCTGTCACGATAATTGCAAATTCATCTCCACCTAAACGTGAAACAATACACTTGCGATCCAAACTCTTTTGCAGACGTTTAGATAAGACTTTAAGTAGATGATCTCCAGCAGGATGACCTAAAGTATCGTTAATGTTTTTAAAATGATCGAGATCAATAAACATCATACCAATAAGTGTTTTCTCACGATTTGCCTGTGAAATCGCCGTTTTTAATTTATTTTTGAAGGCACGACGATTCATCAGATCGGTCAGATCATCATATTCACTGCTGATTTTAAGTTTAGCTTCGGCAACACGTTGACGGGTAATATCACGTGATACACAGAGAATACTGGTCGTATTTCCTTGTTCATCATGCACAGGTGTTAAAATATTATCCCAATACATCACAGTATCGCCGTGTGTGCTCATGCCCGCAAAACGGGCATTCTTCCCTCGAGCTGCTGTTTTAATCGCTTTTGCCCCCTGTTCGCGTACTTCAGGTGGTAACAGCGTTAACCAGTCCATTCCAAATTTCTTAACACGCTCTTGACCCAGTAATGCCATGCATCCAGATTTGTTCATGTGTTCAAGCTTGCCATCTGGTGTGATAATTTTTATACAGTCTACGCTGACATCGAGCATATCTGTATTGGCACGTAAGGCCTCAGCAGTTTCACGCATTTTGATTGTACGATCATGGATATTTGTGCAACTTATCATCCAATTTTGCTGGTTGGATTGAATCACCTTAGGTTCAGCAAGCATTAAGAACCAAAAATATTCACCTGATTTATTTTTTATACGACACTCTTTTTCAAATTTCTGACCGTTTTTTTGAGCATCATTCCAAATCTGATAAAGATGTTCAGCATCATCAGGATGAACAAATTTAAGCCAGTCTACGTCACGTAAGATTTGCGTATCCGCACCGATATATTGTTTAAGTGCGAGGTTACAATACCCTGAGTTGGTGTGACTGACCCAAATCAAATTGGGCAGTAAATCGAGTGCAAATTTAAAGTCATCTGACAGTGTTATATGCAAAGGCACAGCTTTGGACTGTAAATGATCAGCTCTATTCAGATCCAGAATGCTCATAGTTCACCTATTCGAAAATAACAACCCATCAAAATGACGAATACAAAAATCAGCGTAAAATTTAGAATTTAATTAATCAGTATTTAAATTTCGTTAATAATGATTATCAAACATCATTAATTTTAAAATACGTGATAATAATAACACTTAAATGGATTAAATTAATACAAATACCATTTCTGCATGATACATAATTTTTATAACTTGTGAATATTAAATAGACAAAATGCATAAAAAATAATGAAATACGACACAATAATGAATTTATTTGATAATTCTACATCTTAGAATTAAATAATTCCGATTTTAATTAAAAAAACACCTACTTATATTAAGTAGGTATCGAATAATATAAAAATAATCTAAACTTATTATTAATTTATTATAAAAAATCTTTAATGTTTTTGATAACCTCACTTGGTTTTTCTGCATGTAACCAATGTCCAGTGCCATCAATCGTCACAAATTTAGCTTTAGGATATTGAAACCGAATAAGATCATTATCGCGCTCCAGATTAATATAATCGGATAATTCTCCTTTTAAAAACAAAGTTTCATTCGATTGTGGATTAAGACGTTCCCATGACAAAATCTGAAAATATTGTTGTTTAAGTGCATCTAAGTTAAATAGCCACTGTCCATTGCGGAAAGATTTGAGCAGAAATTGAATAACGCCAATTTCATTAATATATTTCTGCATCAACTCGGTTGCCTCCTTTCTTGAAACAACTTGAGCTTTTTGAACTTCTTCTAAAGCTTTGAAAATTTGATCATGATGAGATTTTTGATAAGCGACGGGTGCCATATCAAGTACAATCAACTTAACTACTCGATGTGGTACAAGGTTTGCTAAGTGCATGGCAACTTTCCCCCCCATCGAATGACCAATGATGTGAAATTGTTGCACATTCATATCATCTAAAGTTTCTACAACATCTTGCGCCATGAGTTGATAACTCATTTGATTAGAATGAGGTGATAAACCGTGATTACGCAAATCAATTTGGATGACATCATGCGTTTCCTGAAATGCTCTCGCGAGCATGCCGAGGTTCGATAAACTACCAAAAAGACCATGAATCAGAACAAGAGCAGGTTGACGTGGATTCGCATTTGATTTGGTGATCTCAGCATTTAGTCGCATATATATACTCAAATAGCTTTAAAAATGTGATTCAAATTCTAACAGTAGAGTTTGTATTTTAGTGTTAGTTTAATTTTTATTTATATAATTCAGTAAATTAAAGACAATCAAAAAAATTCGGTTATAAGTAAAAGTATTGAGTTTTATAAAAATTAGTCCTGTAATTCGATCTTGAGATCGTGCGGAAATTATATATATTATCCGATTAAACTTTTTACTTTGAACATTTTAGGAAATTTAGACCATGTTTCATCATGTAGATGCTTATGCAGGTGACCCTATTCTTTCACTTATGGAAGAATATAGTAAAGATGAGCGTACTCAAAAAGTGAATTTGAGTATTGGTCTATATTATAACGAAGACAGTATTGTACCTCAGTTAAATGCGGTCAAAGCTGCGTACAAAAATATTGAACCGAGCAACGATAAAGTTAAACTTTATTTACCAATGGATGGTTTGAAATCTTATAACGAAGCGACTCAAGCATTAGTTTTAGGTCCTGATAGTCAAGCGCGTAAAGATGGTCGTGCTGTCACGATTCAAACACTTGGTGGCTCAGGTGCACTTAAAGTTGGTGCTGATTTTTTGAAAAAATATTTCCCTGAGTCAGATATCTGGGTAAGTCAGCCAACTTGGGATAACCATATCGCAATTTTTAATGGCGCTGGTATCCAATCTCATTTCTATCCTTATTTTGATGCTGATACAAATGGCGTTAACGTTCCAGCAATGCTTGAGGAATTAAAAACACTAAAAGCAAAAAGTATTGTTTTGCTTCATCCTTGCTGCCATAACCCAACTGGTGCAGATTTAACGCCAGCAGAATGGGATCAAGTGATCGAAGTACTTAAGACGAATGATCTTATTCCATTCCTTGACATCGCTTATCAAGGTTTCGGTAAAGGTCTTGAAGAAGATGCATACCTTATTCGTGCTTTAGATAAATCAGATATGAATTTCATTGTGAGTAATTCATTCTCAAAAATCTTCTCACTGTATGGTGAGCGTGTCGGCGGCTTAACATTTGTCTGTGATGATCAAGCTACTGCTCAAAAAGTGCTTGGACAATTAAAAGCAACTGTACGCCGTATTTATTCTAGTCCAGCAAGCACAGGTGCATTGTTGGTTGAAAACGTGTTAAACAACGCAGATCTAACTGCTCAATGGCAAGCTGAATTACAAGAAATGCGTGAACGTATTATTAAAATGCGTGAATTGTTAAATTCTAAATTGAGTGCGGCTCTACCTGAACGTGACTTTAGCTATCTAGTGAAACAACAAGGTATGTTCAGTTATACAGGTTTGACTGGTGAACAAGTGGACATTCTGAAAGATAAATATGGTATTTATTTAGTCCGTAGTGGTCGTATGTGCGCAGCAGGATTAAACTTAAATAATATTGATTATGTGGCTGAATCAATTGCAGAAGTTTTGAAAGCTACCGCTTAAAAACAAAAAACGGGCATATCGCCCGTTTTTTATTGCTCAATTAAAAATGTACAACAGTACGGATTGATTTACCTTCGTGCATTAAATCAAAGGCTTTATTAATGTCTTCTAGACCCATAGTATGAGTGACGAAAGGTTCTAATTGAATGTCACCCTTCATCGCATCTTCAACCATTTTTGGTAATTGAGTACGACCTTTTACACCACCAAATGCTGTACCCATCCATTTACGTCCAGTCACTAATTGGAATGGACGAGTTGAGATTTCTTGACCTGCACCAGCCACACCAATAATGACAGATTGACCCCAACCACGGTGTGCACATTCAAGCGCTGAACGCATTACGTTTGTATTACCGATACACTCAAATGAATGATCAACACCCCATCCAGTCATCTTTACAATGACTTGTTGAATAGGTTGATCATAGTCTTTAGGATTAAGGAAATCTGTAGCACCAAACTGCTCAGCCAATTTAAATTTTTCTGGATTGGTATCCACTACAATAATCCGGCCAGCTTTGGCTTGTTTAGCACCTTGAACAACTGCTAAACCAATACCACCTAAACCGAACACAGCAACAGTATCACCTTCCTGTACTTTTGCAGTATTGTGAACCGCACCAATACCAGTCGTCACGCCACAACCCAATAAACAAACGTGTTCAGGGTTTGCTTCAGGATTAATTTTTGCTAACGATACTTCGGCAACAACTGTGTATTCACTGAATGTTGAACATCCCATATAATGGTAAATAGGTTCGCCATTATAAGAGAATCGAGTCGTTCCATCAGGCATAACACCTTTACCTTGAGTGGCACGTACAGAGACACATAAGTTTGTTTTATTTGATTTACAGAACAAACATTCGCCACATTCTGCAGTATAAAGCGGAATGACATGATCACCTGGTTTAACACTGGTTACGCCTTCACCAACTTCAACCACAATACCTGCACCTTCGTGACCCAGTACCGCAGGGAATACGCCCTCTGGGTCTTCACCAGAAAGTGTAAATGCATCAGTATGACAAACACCTGTATGCGTAATTTTCACCAATACTTCACCAGCTTGTGGTGGAGCAACATCTAATTCAACAATTTGTAATGGCTGACCTGGACCGAATGCCACCGCTGCACGAGATTTCATGATGAAAACTTCCTTTGTAAATTAAGATTTAACAGATAAGTTACAGTAACCGCTTTTGATAAAAACATTCAACTATTTGATTGATGATATTATAGCCATACAACTGCATAATAAGATTTAGGAACGACAGCTTTGATACTTATGTTGCGACATATATTGTGTTTACTCACATTCCTTATTTTAACTGGATGTAATTTGGCGATGAATACAAGTATAAAACAAGCCCCAATCCAACCTCATGCCACACATTGGCTCAGTAATACACCTGAAACAAAACGCAATATTGAACAAGGTTTAACCGCATTCTTACCACTTCATGATCCTTTTATGAGTATGGCTTCACGTGTTCATTTAATACGTGAAGCGCAACATACGATCGATTTACAGTATTATATCTGGGAAAATGATGTGATAGGTCAGCATTTATTGTCTGACCTACTCAAAGCAGCTGATCGTAATGTGAAGGTTCGACTATTAATTGATGATCAAAATGGCACTCAATTAGACTCGACCTTAAGTGCATTGTCTAAACATCCTAATATCGAAATTAAACTATTCAATCCCTACAAATTTCGCAGCTTTAGAGTTTTGGATTATGTGTTTCGCTTTAATAAAATCAATCATAGAATGCATAACAAATTGATTATTGCTGATGGAGCGATTGCTGTTACTGGGGGGCGTAATATCAGTAATGAATATTTTGATGCCAGTGACAATTTTCAATTCGCGGATATGGATATTTTATTTGCAGGTCAATCAGTTTCAGCTGCAAACACGGTGTTTCACCAATTTTGGAATGATGAGCTGAGTTATGATATTCAGCAAATAATTCCTGAGTCTCAAAAAGAATTAGCGCATTTAAGATCGCATTATTCAACCAAGCAAAATTTTCAAGGTGCTGAAACTAAAAAACGTATTGATCAAGCAGAACGTTTTTTAGAAGAAAATTTAAAAAAACATCCTATTCGTTGGTCTAAAGCTCATTTTGTTGCAGACAGCCCCAATAAAATCAGAGCGAAAGCTCAATCTCATGAACTGCTGATTAATCAGTTCAAATCCATTATGGGGAAACCTGCTCAAGAAATAAACTTGGTGTCTGCCTATTTTGTTCCTACTGTTCATGGTGAGTCTTTACTCAAACAATTGAGTGAGCAGAATGTCAAAGTTCGAGTTTTAACAAACTCATATTTGGCAAATGATGTCCCGATTGTTCATGCATTTTATCAAAAATATCGAACCTCACTCTTAAGGTCAGATGTAAAACTTTACGAGTTTAAACCTTATATTGAACGGTCTGATCGGACTTGGTATGAAATTATGACGGGTAATGTTATTCCTGCGAAAGGAAAAAATGCGTCGCGGCTTCATGCTAAATTTTTTACTGTAGATGATAAAGTTTTTATTGGAACATTCAATTTTGATCCACGTTCAGCGTATTTGAATACTGAACTTGGACTGATCATTGAGTCAGCCGATTTTAAAACAGAGATATCTCAATCTTTAGATGAAAATCTTCCCAAAGTTGCCTATCAACTACATTTGGATGCCCATCAAAACTTAAGATGGGAAGAACAACGAGGTGAAGAAAAGTTAATACATGATCATGACCCTGAAACGACTCGTTTTCAGAGATTTATGTTCAAGTCTTTGTCCTATCTCCCAATCGAATGGATGATGTAAATTCTTTGTTGTGACTGGTTTGTACAACCAGGATAAATTGCATTATTATTCACGTTTTATTTTTTGAACCCTTGGTTCTACTCTACTCCCATGCAATTTTTTGATCTTAGTCGACAGTATAATCTGAACGACATACTCACCCCTTTTTTATCACTTGAAGATTTATCTCAGCATGAATGGTATTTAGCTAAAATTAGTGTTGATTATGATTGCCTTACTGATGAAGACTTAGTTGAAGGTTCTATCACGTTAAAATCTAACCATAATGTTCAAATTGAATTGGCTTGGTTAATTTTAGACAATGGTCATGAGTTACAAGTTTTGTTCAAAGGCATTGAAACCTCTGTCTCAGAACAAACGCTCGTGATTGTGAAGGGTGCCCGCTTAGTTGATGAAGAAGGACAAGAATTATCTGCTCAAGCATTATCTTTATGGATTGATGGTACTCTACTCAATATGCTTCCACATATTCGTAAAGAAATTAAATCACGTTTAAACTTGTGGGATTATGTAGATTATGATGTGTAATAAGCATCTCGATTGACTTTAACAGGTTGTTAAATTAATCCAATTGACTGGAAAAGTTCACGATAGTATTCGGCTTTCTTTTCAAGAGCTAAAGGATAAGCTCTTGAAGAAGATGGCATACGATGGATTCGGATATCTTTGTTATCAAATTGCAGATCCACGACTGTACCCATTTTAACTTTAGTGTGTACAGATGCATTCATTGACTTTAATAAGGTCTCAGTTGCTTTATCACCTGTGGTCATAATATCTCGACAATATGGAATTTTTTTAAGCAATAGAAGCATATCTGTCGGTGTAACGATTTCTAGAAATTGATCTGAGGCATTGTCTTTCAAACGCCGTACTTGATAGGCTGTATCAAATATTGCAATGCCCAACTCATTTAGAAAATCTTTCAGCATTTGCTCTTTGAATTGTTTATTTTCACGGTCTAGAAAATAATGAGAGTCTTGAAAAAAGATCAACCCATATATTTTCCACATATCATTTTGAAAATTCGGATAATAAAAATCCATTTTCCATCTTGCTTTCGGCGGAGGAAAACTGCCAAGCATGAGCAATTTGGCTTGATGAGGTACAAATGGCTCAAGTGGATGTGTTTCGATATCAGTCATATCAAATTTCGGTCTAACTTTTCGATCTAAAGTGATTTTGAATAATCGAACTAATTTTTTTTGCCCAAAGCTGATAGATTTCTTTACTTGGATGAAATCCATCCTCAGCCATCTTCAAATTGAGTTGTTTATACTCATCCAAATCATATTTAACCAATTCAAATTTTGGTTGTGGTTCAATCCAATTTTCCAATTCAACATTCATTTGATGGGCATATTTTCCAAACAACCAAGCTAAAGGATTTGGTAATGCAGGAAACTCATTCATCGGTGGAACTCCAGTCGCGATAATGAGCTTGGGTGAAAATTTCTCAGCGATCAGTGAATATAATTGTTCTTGTAGGCAGATCCATTTTTGCGGTGAGATGAGCTGTGTTACATCATTGACCCCTATCGAAGTTACTACAATATCAAACTGATCGTCATTAATAGCCTGTATAGTTCGAATTACATCTGAAGTACGATTTCCAGTTTTTGCAATTAATGACCAGCGAATTTGAAAATGATCTCTAAGTTCCTGTAATAATGTTCCGCTTAACGCATCTTCTTGAAATTGCACACCCACACCAGCAGCAGCTGAATCGCCTAAAATTAAAATTGATATTTGAGGACCATTCCCAACCAAACCATTTCTTTCCCCCAAAGCTTCTGCTAAACGAGGTGTATTTTTCTTGACTTGGTAACCTTGCACAAGTAAAGCTGGAATGAGTGCGATTGTCGCTAATTTAAGAAACATGTAATTGATTTTAGGTTTTGATATTTTCTATTTTAAACGATTTTTTGATATTTTCATTGCTATTTATTATTGAAAATAATTATCATTTACATAATTAATTCAAAGCTAAAATCCATGAATCATCCTATCAAATTTTTTTCTATATTGATGTTAATGAGTTCCACAGTAAGTGCTGATCTTTCTTTAAATCATTCATTACAAGTCAGCACTCAACCTTATGCCCCTGCATGTGAGGATATGGATCCCAAAAGTAAGGTGCTTCAACAAATCCAAAAACAGATTCAGATGTATCCTGATCAAAAAAATCATCTCCTCGATCAATTTTGGTCGGAAATTCGGAAAAATCAAACCCCTATAATTGAAGATTTTAATGAAACACACCAACGTGTCATTTATTTATATCGTGGTGCAAAACACAATGTGCGATTAATCGGTGGTCCGAGTAATGATCATGAATGGTTAACTCGGCTTAAAGGTACTGATATTTGGTTTAAAGAAAGTATTGTTGATTCAAGATTTATCGGAAGTTATAGTTTTGCTGTGGATTCGCCGAATATCGATGGATATTTATCAAATTACTGCCCACATTTAAACCCAAATTTAAAAGAATCACGAGATCAGCGTAGATCTATTTTAAAGGTTCAACAACTCGACCCTTTCAATCCTCATAAGTGGTTTGATTCTAAAAACATTGCCATAAAAACGAATACCACGCTGAGGAATGAAAATATCGCAAAACTTAGTCGAGCGCCTAACTTTATTGATCCAACTCAAATGGCTGAAAATAGTGAAAAACAATTAGTTTCATCCGTGTTGAAAAGTAAAGTTTTGGGAAATGATCGTCTTATTCAGATTTATGAAACTCCACCTCAAGTCGGAAAATCATATATCACTCTGATTTTTTTTGATGGTGAGCAATATGCACATTTAGTTAAAGTTCCTCAGATATTAGATCAGTTGGTTCAACAACAGCAACTCCCACCTATACAAGCTGTTTTTGTTGGACACCCAAATGATCAATTACGTGCTAAAGAACTTAGCCCCAATCCAGAATACACACAGTTTTTTCAAGAAGAATTATTGCCTTGGATGAGTCAACATTTGCCCTACCAACGTGATCACAACAAAACAGTCTTATTGGGTTCAAGTTTGGGTGGTCTGAGTTCTGCTTATTTGGCGTTGAAAACATCCAATGAGATTAGTCACGTCGTGCCACTTTCTGGTTCATTTTGGTGGAAATCTGATCCAAACGATACAATCAATGGTATGAGTAAACTGATCAGAGCTTCAACATTAGACAATACAAAGAAACTCAATTGGTATATTTCAGCCAATAGCTATGAATATTCGAGACAAAATAATAGCTTAAGCATTCTAGAAACCTCTCCGATTGTCGCTCAGGATTTAATCGATCAGGGACACAATGTTCACTATCAAGAATATATAGGCGGACATTCATATGCCGTTTGGCAAATCGTCATACAGGATGCTTTGAAATATTTCTTTAAAAATAAATCCCACTAAATGTGGGATTTATAAGACGTTTTTTTAACTCAACTTATTGACGAGCTGAAGCGGTAAAACCTTCATTGCAAAACCCAATGGCAACCATGGCCACTTTGGTACATATGCTTTGACTGGTTGCTTTTCGATTGCTTCAGCTAATAGTCGTGATCCTGTGGCTTGATCGACCTCAAAAGGTAATTTTCCAGCACCTTCATTAATTTCAGTTCGAATGTAACCAGGATAAATCGTTGAAACTTTAATTGGTGTTCCAAGAAGTTCAGCTCGAATCCCTTCGGCTAAATGCGCAATTCCCGCTTTACTGGCAGCATAAGCTGTAAGATGTTTTGGCATACCACGCAAAGCACTCATCGATGATATTACAACTAAATGTCCTGAATTTTGAGATCTAAAAATTTCGACCGCAGCCTCACATTGTGCCATCGCAGAAATAAAATTAGTTTCAACTGTTGCTTTATTAATCGCAAAATTACCTTTACCGATACGACGTCCTTCGCCCACACCAGCATTGACTATCACTCGATCAATAGTGCCTAGCTCATCTTTAAACTCTTTAAATACACGGAAGACTTGCTCATCATCCGTGACATCCAATACCTTCGCACTTACTTTTACCTGATAGCGTTGTTCTATTTCATCTTTTAAAGCATACAACCTTTCTAAACGACGAGCACAGATCGCTAGGTTATATCCTTTTTTTGCAAACTCTTGTGCCATCCCAGCACCGATACCTGAGCTTGCACCTGTAATTAATATAGTTTTGTTCATTCCATTTTCTCTCTATGGCATATAGCCTTGATCAAATCCAAGTGAGCAAATCACGATCCTGTTCTTTTAAATAATGATGTTCATTTAAACTGAGTAATTGTGGTTCGGTACCAACTAATCTTAAGGTGGTAAAACTGGTATTAGTGATTGCCCAGTTCAATGCAAAAGTTTTGTCTGCACTTAAACCAAGTAAATGCCCTGCAACGACAGATATCACACCACCAGACGTATAAACTACGGCATAGCGAGATTTTTCTGTTTCAAGTTGTATACATAGTTTGTTCAAGCCTTGAAGTACTCTTTGCTGAAATTGAGGCCAGCTTTCATCATAATCATGATGATGATCCCCCTTAGTCCAACGTTGAATTGCACCTTCAAAAATTTTTCCTAAATAGGCACGAGGATCTACCGCTTGACTAACATCTTTTTTAAGTAATGCAGGATCTGCAAAACGTGGTTCATATTTTGCAAACACTTGTTGATGATTGAACTCGTTCCAATGTGGATCGATATCAATCTGACTGTCAGGAAAACATTCATTCAAAGAGATATACGCCGTTTGCTGATGACGTTTCATCGAGCCAGCTATGACATATGGTCGCTCTTGTAGTAACTTTTGAAAATATTGTCCCAACACACGTGCTTGAACTTCACCTTTCTGAGAAAGCTGATCATAACTTTCAGCACCAAATGAAGCTTGACCATGTCTGACCAAATATATTGTCGTCATCTTGGCAGAATATCCTGTAATTTTGCGAGATAAGTTTTTGCAATTTCATTCGCTTCAAGCTTTTGTATACCTATAAGTTTTAAAGCACGAATATGTAATGCATGAATCACAATCCAAAAATCCTTAAATGCAGGATTATCCGTTTGTTTATGGTAATAACGATAATAAATTTGTTGTGCTATGACCGCTAATCTAAAGATCCCAAATACTTCATAGAACGTCCAGTTAGATGGCTTTAGTCCTGTTTTTTCTAGGTAATAATCCACAACTTCTTTACGTGTAAACATACCTTTAAGATGTGTAGGTTGTCGACGTGTCGATTTAAAGATCATATTGTCGTTTTCTTCAACCCAATATGCTAAGGCTGATCCTAAATCCATAAGTGGATCACCAATTGTCGCCATTTCCCAATCCAACACCCCGATGACCTCAGTAGGCTGTTGAGGATTCAAAATGACATTATCAAAACGCCAATCGTTGTGAATAATACAGTTGGTTGAATCCTCAGGAATATTGTCTTTAAGCCAATTTCTTACAAACATAAAGGTCGGCACATTGATAGTATGGGCTTTTTCGTAGCGACTGTCCCAACCCTCGATCTGACGACGGCAGTAACCCTCACCTTTTCCAATTTTTTCAAGTGCTGTTCCTTGATAAGGAACTTGGTGCAATTCAATCAATTTGTCTAAAACATTTATACAAAGCTGATGCACATCAAATTCAGTGAGTTTTAGTTCTGGTGGAAGCTTTGCCCTTGGTATAATTCCCTCTATTCGCTGCATCACATAAAAATCGCATCCGAGTACAGATTCATCCTGACATAATGCCAGCATTTTGGGTACGACTGGATATAGATCTTTTAAAGCTTTCTGAACATTATGTTCTCGAACCATATCATGAGCAGATTTGGCTTTGGTTCCTGCGGGTGGTCTTCTTAATATCAGATCTGCATTGCTATATTTGAGCCGGTATGTCCAGTTCGAAGCTCCACCAGAATATTGTGTAACTTCTACAGGTTCAATCACTTCCACGCCATTTTGATTTAACCAGGTTGTGACTGAAACGATATCGAGCTCTTCACCACGTCTGACTTGCCCTGCTGTATCTATAACTGACATATTTCTTCCTTAAATCGAGTACGCATCTTATTGAGAATGACGAGTTGAAAAACCACGTTTCGCAAGTTCCAATTTTGCAATCATGCCTTTATGCACCTCATCTGGCCCATCTGCCAAACGTAATGCACGCGCTTGTGCAAAAAAACCTGTCAATGGCGTATCTCTAGATAAACCTGCACCGCCGTGAATTTGCATTGCCATATCGACAACTTTTTCCAAAACACTAGGTGCAACGACTTTAATTGCAGAGATTTCAGTGAGTGCAGCCATATTGCCCAGCTTATCCATTTTATATGCCGCATATAAGGTCAAAAGACGTGCTTGATCGATGGCAACACGCGCTTCCGCGACTCTTTCCAAATTACCACCAAGTTTCAAAATTTCCTTTCCGAATGCTTTTCTTTGCATTCCACGATCAATCATTAATTCCAATGATTTCTCAGCAGCACCGATACAACGCATGCAATGATGAATACGTCCTGGACCAAGTCGCCCCTGTGCAATCTCAAACCCTTGACCTGCTCCACCAATAAAATGAGTGACTGGAACACGAACATTATTAAAGGTTACTTCTCCATGACCGTGTGGCGCATCATAATCACCAAATACAGGTAACATTCTTTCAATTTTTACGCCCTCAGTTTCAACTGGAACTAAAACCATTGAATGTTGTTGATGTCGACCTTTATTTGCGTCTGGTGTATGTGCCATAAATATAATGATTTTTGCATTAGGATCGCCTAAACCCGAAGACCACCATTTGCGTCCATTTAAAACAATTTCGTCTCCCTCAATTACAGCAGTGGCTTGCATGTTCGTCGCATCTGAAGAAGCAACTTCTGGTTCAGTCATGCAAAATACGGATCGAATTTTTCCGTCTAAGAGAGGTTTTAACCATTGCTCTTTTTGTTGTTCTGAGCCATAGCGCCAAATTAACTCCATATTACCGCTATCTGGCGCATTACAATTGAAAACCGTAGGAGCCAATAAACTACGGCCAGTTAACTCAGCAATGTGTGCATATTCTTGAACTGTTAAACCTTGACCAAATTCTGGGTCTGGTAAAAAAAGATTCCACAAATTTTGCGATTTAGCTTTTTGTTTGAGTACTTCAAGTTCTGCTGGCCACATCCATGATGTCCAATCATTACTTGAATTTAATTGATGAGCTTTATGCCAAAATTCTTGTTCTATAGGCTCTATTTCGTCTTGAATAAAGCGTTGTGCTAAATCATAAAAGTGTTTAGCTTTTTCCGTTAATTGAAACATTAATCCCTCGAACTATATTCTCATCACGCTTTACATCAACATAGCTTGAAACCTACTATGAATGAAATGATTTATTTAAATATTACTTTATGAATAGAATTCATCAGGAATCTGTGGATCTGAGCGCTTTTTCACACATTGATATCAATCTATATCCATTATTTATTGCGATATACGAACATCAAAGTATCAGTAAAGCCGCAAATTTGATGTGTATTACACAATCTGCAGCCAGTCACGCTTTACAGCGATTAAGATTACAATTGAAAGATGATCTTTTTATCCGAAGTGGTATAAAGATGGTTGCGACACCCTTTTCACATCAAATTTATCCACGAATAAAAGAAACATTAATCTCAATTCAGCATATCTCGACTCATCATATATCTTTTGATCCACTGACGATTCAATCTATTCGTATAGCAATTCATGATGAAATTGAGCCTTTAATTTTTCCGCAGTTAATCCGTCATTTTCGTGATTTAGGACTAGCGACACGGTTTCAAAGTATCAAATTAGATCGAACTAATTGGGCAAAAGATTTATTGTCACAGCAACTTGATTTAGTGGTCGATCTTCAACAGAAAGTTGATGAGAAAATTTATTTTAACCCTTTAGTGAATGATCGCTTTGTCATATGTGGTTTGACAACCATCGAAAATTTAGAACAATACAAACATGCCCAACATATTGGTGTTTCATCAAGGCATTCTGGTGTGCTTATTGAAGATTTACATTTTAAAAAGTTGAATATTCAACGTGATATTTTTTTACGCTGTCAACACTATTCAACAGCACTACAAATTTTGAAGGAGTATCCTGACACATTGCTAACCTTACCTTTTAGTATTTTAAAAAATTTGAAATTACCTCAAGATTTAAAAATTTCTGAACTCCCTATTGAACTGCCTTTAATGAAAATGGGAATTTATTGGAATTCACAATTAGCATCACACCAAAAGTTTGAGTATTTAATTTCAGAAATTAATAAAATTTTTGCTTAGGCTATTTGTGGCGGTGATAGATGATAAAACTTAGGCTATTTAGTAGAAAATCTGTGTGAACACCATCTGTTCAATATTGAATCAAACACTCACTTGGAGTTGATTTATCATATTAAGGCTTGTTTTCTCTTGTATTTTCTATGTTTGATCAACTCCCTGCATCATGGCTTATTGGGCTAGGTGCGATTTTATGCTTATTACTTCTTATCATTTTTAGACAAGTAAGAATTTATCTTCTTCAAGTATTTAAACCTTTTAAAAAAGGAAAAACTTATTGGTGCCGTGTTACAGCGGTGAGTGATGGTGACACCCTCTCCTGCCATCGTTTGAATTTAAGACGTTCTAAAACTAAATTACGCTTTGCTTTTGTAGATGCGCCTGAATCTAATCAAAGTTACGGGCTTGAATCCCAACGCTTAGTTAAGAAAATGATTCAAGGTAAAATTGTTCGTGTAAAAATCACGGATATTGATCGTTATGGACGTTGCGTGGGTGTGGTCTACCGCTATCGCAAGAATATGAATGAAGAATTAGTGAGGCGTGGTGGTGCGTGGGTTTACGAAGAATACATACGTGATCCAAAGCAATTAAAATATATGATCTCGCTACAAGATAGTGCAAAACGCAATAAACGAGGTCTCTGGCGCGGGACCCGTCCTATTCGACCAAGTACTTTTAGAAAACAAAAAAACTAATATTTTCAGTACCCTGATTATCAATAAGTGCAGTACGCTTGATTCGTCTAATAATTGAGCGTAAATTCAAGCCAACAAACTAGTTAGCTTGGTTAACTATATGCAAAATTCTCCCAAATTCCGTGTCGTATTGCTGCGAAGTGCGCGACTCTTTAGTGACCGTTTAAATGATATCTTGGCTCAATACCAACTGAACTATTCAATGTGGCAGTTGATTTATCATATCTATGATCATGACTCCATCACTTCAATTGATTTGGCTCATGAACTCAATGTTTCTAAACCATCAATTGCAAAACGCATTAATACTTTACATAAATTAGATGTTATTCAGTTTTTAGAATCATCTGATAAACGCCAAAAATTAATTCAATTAACCGAAAAAGGTAGAGATCTTTATCAAATTTGTACAATTCAGATTGATCAATTTGAACAACAGTTTTTGAATCAAGTAAATCCTGAAGACATTGCTCAAAGTGCTGAGACACTTCAACTGTTTTTGTCTATTTTAGAGCGTTATAAAAGCTTAAATATCGTGGAGGAGTTATGAGTACTTCCTCAAATCAAGTTAATCAGCCTCTTTGGACACGTAACTTTATTTTGGTCAGTTTAATTAACTTTCAATTGGTACTGACTTTTTATCTTCTCGTCATTGTCATTGTGGGATTTTCGATAACAGAACTTGGAGCGACGACGGCGCAGGCTGGTTTAGTATCAGGACTTTTTATTGTGGGTACACTGATTGGTCGTTTATTGGTGGCTAAATTCCTCGTTAAATTCGGTTCTAAAGTCACCATGCTGGTCGGACTCACTGGATTTCTCATATTTTCAGGCTTTTATTTTCTCCATTTAGAGGTTGGAACCTTATTAATCGTTCGATTCTTGCATGGCTTTATGATGGGGGTTGCCTCCACCGTATTTGGCACAATTATCGCTCAAATTATTCCCGCAACCCGTCGTGGTGAAGGTATAGGTTACTACAGTATGAGTAGTACTTTAGGAACTGCAATTGGACCATTTTTGGCAATCTGGCTAATGCTTCATGTCAGTTACAACATTATTTTTGCCCTATCTTCAATCCTTGCAGTTTTATGTTTAATTACAGCATTATTTATTCAAGTTCCTCAATTGCATCAGGTTTCGTCTATACCTGATCAGGCCCATACTCAAAATAGTTTTCTATCTCAATATATTGAAAAGAGCGCCTTACCCATTGCTCTGATCATGTTGGTAAGCTCCCTCTTCTATTCAGGTGTTCTATCGTTTATCAATTTTTATGCCAAAGAAATCGATCTGGTTGAAGCAGCATCGTTTTTCTTTCTCATTTATGCGTTGACGATTCTGCTCTCTCGTCCTATTACGGGACCACTGATGGATAAGAAAGGCGAAAATATAATTATGTATCCAGCCTTTCTCATTATGGCACTTGCATTCTTCTTGTTGAGCCAAGCTAACAGTTCGGGTCTCTTGTTGATTTGCGCAGGATTATTAGGTTTAGGATACGGTAATATCCAATCAATTTGCCAAACAATAGCAGTAAAAAGTACTAGTTTGGAACGGATGGGATTTGCAACCTCAACTTACTTTATCTTTTTAGATGCAGGTTTAGGATTCGGTCCTTATTTCTTAGGTTTAGCTTTAGACTTGATCAGTTACCAACAACTCTATTTATATAGTGCTATTGGGACGTTATTTTGCATTGTCTTATATTATGTATTACATGGGAAAAACGTTCAAAATACAAAAAATGCTTAGGCTATTTATGGGTTTAAAAAAAGCACTCCTATGAGTGCTTTCCCATATTTTATTTAAACACTTTAAAACGTGTGGCGTCGTCAATATAGCCTTTATCGAAAGCTTCACCTTCCTTAGATCCAAATACCAATTGTGCGCGTAGTTTCCACGAAGCTGGTATAGCCCATTCAGTTTGGACTTGATCATCTACAATCGGATTATAATGTTGAAGGTTTGCACCTAAACCTTCTGTATGCAAAGCTGTCCAAACCGCAAACTGTGCCATTGCTGTTGAATGTTCCGCCCAAATTGGGAAGTTTTCCGCATACGAAGGATATTTCTCTTGTAAGTCAGTGATCGTATCCATTTCTTCGAAAAATAATACAGTGCCTACGCCTGCAGCAAAGCTATCCATTTTTGCAGAAGTTTTTGCTGCACTCGCCTCGTCCTTCGCATATGACTTTAGCTTCTCTTTCACAAAGCCCCAAAATTTTTCATGTTCAGCGTTAAATAAAATCACCGCACGTGAAGATTGAGAGTTAAAAGATGATGGGCTTTGTTTAATCGCATTCTGAATAAGATCTGTTAAGTACTCAGGAGATTGTTCAACTGCTTTTCCTAAAGCATAAATCGTACGGCGTTTTTTAACTAAATCTAAAAATTGATTCGACATTTTCTGAAATCCTTTGGTATTTCCTCGGGGAAATACGATATTCTGACCTTTAATTCATTAGAAATACTTAACCAAAGATTAAATATTCAACAAATCAAATATGTTGTAGTGTTACATTAAGCATTTATCAGACCAACATCTATCCATTTTGAACCCTAATTCGAAGATTTGATTTTATTCGTATTTTTTTTACCCAATAGTAAAAAGCCCTCCATGATAGAGGGCTTTTCTTGGCATATGTAAGCTTAAAATTTAGCTTCAAGAACCTGAGCCGATACTTGGTTTTTCCATAGGGAGCGTAAGGTTGGCAAATAGAATTTTTCACCTAACTCTACTAATTCAGCATCAATCGCCGTATGAACTTCATGCATGAACAAATAGTCTAAATCTACCGTACTGAGCTTAGGTTGTTCTTTAGAAAACTTTGCTCTTTTTTGTTGAGCAGTTTTTACTAGCTGATCTGCAAATTCACGATTTTTGAATTGTGTAATGGCATTCAGACGCAGTTCAATCACACCCCAACCTGTCACTAGGAGTTTGAAGGTTTCAAAATCTTTTGTTGTTGATTCCCATGTCATGTCTTCTAGATTTTCATCTTTAGGTAGAACAGGAAGTAGTAATTCCATAATACTTGGGAAGATTTTTTTAAAGTTAAGAATAAATTTAACAGGATGTTCACCTGGATAATCTTGAAATTGAACATTTTTTTGAACATCTGTTAAATATATATCGAGCATTGAAAATTTCCGTAGATTGGCTGTCTTAAGTCTAAGATAAGAACTTTGATACAACAGCAATTAAAAGCAATGTGTATTTTAACAATTGCGACGAGTTAATCAATCTCATAATAATTACATGACTATGTGATGAAGTTTTTACTTATTTTTTTAATGTTTTGCAGTTATCGCATAATAAATCTTCCTCTGTTGAATATTTCGTTAATTTCTCTATTAATCTCATAATAGCTATCATTATTAGCCACCCTGAGCCCGTTAAAATTGTTAATGTAATGTTCCAAAGATTATTAAATTTATGTTTCTTTCTATTTTGAACTTCATCATCAATACCTTGCTTACAATTGATACATTCTGGTTCTTTGTTCTCTTCCCACCTTTTATGCAAAATTTCGAGTTGATTGTAAATTTTAGGACTATCAATATCTCTTAAATATTCAATTACAGGTTGGAAGAGGTTGTAATTAGCTTTAAGTATTGATTTGAAACTACTTTTTATTAAGTCTTCATCTAAGTTGTTATGCCTGATTCCAATTGCTACAAATTCCAAAAAATTTAATAAATATGTTACAGCCGATTTTTCCTCATCTTCCAATGAATTAAATTTTTCTCTAGTCAATTGCACTTTATCTTTTGACTCTACGTTTTGATCCTTCCCCAAATTCCTTCTTATTTTGGTTGCAATATCAACCTTAGCAATATACGCAGTAGAATTCCTACTATTCATCAATACTTGTACTGAATGACTTCTTATAGTGTTTATAATTTGCACCCTTGAAGTAAAAATCCAACCAAAAACGGCAGCTATAGCTGCTAAAACCGTAACTAATGCTGTCGTTTTAAACTGCCCATCTGTATTCTCTATATCAAAATTTAGAAATTTATAATCTTCAAAAAAACTTTTCCAAATTAATATTTCTACAAACGTGATACCTAATAAAATTAAGATGAGAAGGAGTTGATTACTACTTCTAATCTTAATAAAGAAATTATCTCTACGATAAATATAAAAATAAGCAATTACAGTGACATATGGAATTATCAGAAGATAAGTATAAAAGTAATTCAATTTTATTTTACTCAAAAATAAAGCACCCTAATGGATGCTTTTTTATTACACAAATTTAAATGAGTCTCAACCTAATCCATAGCCTTCTTCAAGGATTAGACGAGCTTTATAATTATTCATGATTGTCTCCTTTGTAAAAGCCTTAAGTGACGTATGAAAGGTCGTTTTATAAATAGTATTCTGAAATGAATAATTGGTCAATATATTAAAGACAGTTGCTTGTCAATATATGTTATCAACATTCAAATCATAAAATTCACCAAATCGAAATCACTTCACATTAGGTGAAACCATATTCTCAGGTACAACGACTTCATCAAACTGCTCAGCTGTGACTAAATTCAGCTCTACAGCAACTTGTTTAAGTGTTTTACCTTCCTTATATGCTGTCTTAGCAACTTTTGCCGCGTTTTCATAACCAATCACAGGATTCAACGCAGTCACTAGCATCAATGAGTTATGCAAGAAATAATCGATCTTATCTTGGTTTGGCTCAATCCCCACAGCACAATGCTCATTAAAGCTATTACATGCATCACCTAGCAGTTGAATTGATTGCAGTAAATTATAAGCAATAACCGGCATAAAAACATTTAGTTCAAAATTACCTGAAGCACCAGCGATATTAATTGTCGTGTCATTACCCAAAACCTGCGCAACAACCATCGTCATGGCTTCACTTTGAGTAGGATTCACCTTACCCGGCATAATACTCGAACCTGGTTCATTTTCAGGAATACGAATCTCCCCAAAACCACAACGAGGACCACTCGCTAACCAACGAATATCATTGGCAATCTTATTTAAACTCGCAGCAAGTGTTTTCAGTGCGCCAGAAGCAAATACTGCAGCATCACGTCCAGCTAGTGCTTCAAATTTATTTGGTGCAGTCACGAAAGGTAAACCCGTAAGCTCAGCCAATTTCTTTGCTGCATTTATAGCATAATCAGGATGGGCATTTAGACCTGTCCCGACAGCTGTACCTCCTAATGGCAATTCATATAACCCCTCTAAAGCTTGCTCTAGACGTTTTACCCCATGATCGAGTTGAGATACATAACCACTGAATTCCTGACCTAAAGTTAACGGCGTTGCATCTTGTAAATGTGTACGCCCAATCTTAACGATATTTGAAAATTCTTGAGACTTCTGATGCAAAGTTTCTCTTAAAGCTTGAACTGCTGGAATCAATAACTCATTGATCTGTAAACTAGCAGCGACATGAATCGCTGTTGGAAATGAATCATTTGTAGATTGAGCTCGATTAACATGATCATTTGGATGAACGGGTTTCTGTGCTCCAAGCGGATTACCCAGCTTTTGATTCGCAATATTTGCAATTACTTCATTACAGTTCATATTACTTTGAGTACCAGAACCTGTTTGCCATACCACTAATGGAAATTGACTGTCCCATTGCCCCGTAATCACTTCTTCTGCTGCACCCACAATATAATTCGCCAATTCAGCAGGAATCTGATTTAACTCAGCATTGGTAAGTGCAGCCGCTTTTTTGACCAGCCCCATACCACGGATCATCGCACGAGGAAGTCGCTCACCACCAATTTTGAAATTTTGCAAACTGCGCTGGGTTTGAGCCCCCCACATCGCATCACTTGGTACTTCTACATCACCCATCGTGTCGTGTTCTATACGTGTTTGCATATCAACCTCAAATATTTCGCTATTCCTTGGAAGAATCATGTTTGATTCGGATTCATCCACCGTTGATTTGATGCTAATCAAAAAAACTATAAATGTAAATGATTATCATTTTAATTATTAAAGATGCTTTGATAGTATCGCCATTGATCTTCAATCATTTGTTCTAGTGATCGATGTGCTTTCCATTTCAATAATTCAAATGCTTTTAAACTATTCGAACCAATTTGATCTAATTCTTGGAAAACATAATCAGTTTCCTCAATTCGAATTTTTGTTTCAGTCACTTTTTCTACCGTATTAATCAAGTTTTGAATTGAACTTGGCTGACCTGCGATATCAAATGCTTCGCACGTTGATCTTTGATTAAATAACCACTTTAAAGTTGCAATGACTGCCTCGCACACATCAATGATATGCACAAAACTTCGTTCAACCGTTTGGTCTTTTGTCTTGGCATTCTTTTGTAATTGAATGGAATCGCGCTGCATGGCTGCAACTTGTAACACCAAAGGCAAAATATTTTTAGGTAAAGGGGCAACCACTTCACCCAAAACTCCATGTTCAAAAGCACCAGCTACATTTGCTAGTCTCAGGATCGCAATACTCCATTCTTCATCCGTTTTAGAGGTATCACGGATGATCTCTTCAATCATTTGCTGGGATTTAATATAAGGGTTTGGATTGGCAAAATTGAGAGGATGCTCTTCATTTAAATTCAAACTCGAAGTGCCATAAACCGCCATACTTGAAAGATGCAATAATGTTCGTACACCTGTTCGTTGCATTGCACGCATCAGACTCATAATACAACTGACATTATCATTATAATATTCAAGCGGTTTTAAGCGAGATTCCTCTAAAGACTTAAATCCTGCAGTATGTATAACAGCACGGATTGAGTACTGCTCAAAAACTTTATTCAGAGCAGGCGTATTTCTAACATCTAGCTTTACAAAAGGTACATACATCCCAGAAATGTATTCAAGACGTTCAAGCGTTTGTAAATTCGCATTGGCAAGATTATCTACAATGACAACTTCTTGACCATGTGCCAATAAGCTTAAAACAACGTGTGAACCTATAAAGCCTAATCCACCTGTCACTAAAATCATTGTATACTACCTTTTTTGTTTAAAAGCCTGAATAAGCTATTTTCAGTTTGATCACCCTATGCGAAGTTTTAAATGAGTACGTTATTACTAATTACCTCGGCACCTAGCTCAATCCATGCTTGGCATGCATTAGGACTCGCACAATCATTGCAAGCGAAAGGCGAAATTTTTCGAGTTTTCTTTTATCAAGACGGCGTTCAAGTTGCAAACAACTTACAGTGGTCGCCAGATGATCAAAGAAGTCTCACACAAGAGTGGCAAAAATTAAATATCAAACTTCCTGTTTGCGTAAGTGCTGCCCTAGCACGTGGAATCACTGATGCTGAAAATGCTCAACGCCATCACATTGAGTCCCATAATCTGACCGAAGGTTTTCAGCTGGTAGGACTCGGTGAATTGGCAGATGCTGTCTCATCTTCAGCACGTCTAGTTCAATTCTAAATTATTCATTTTTCATTGATTGTTGCAATTGAAAGGTAAATTGTGTGAAATCTGTACTGGTTATATTAACCCAATCAAATCTCAACTCGCTACAAGTTCATGAGAGCCTTTCTGCAACCATGGTTTTAGCAACTTTTGGCGCTGAAGTAAAAGTTTTATTGCAAGGCGCAGCTTTAAGTTTACTCCGTTCCGAATTAAGCTTCGAACCCATTAAACATGCGTTTAAACTGGCTTCCAACCTCGTCGATAGCTTTGAGTTTTACGATCTAAGCCCTATTTTGGTTGAATCCAATCAACAAGATAATCCCTTTGTTCAACATACTACGCATGAAATTAAATTTATTGAATTTAATAAAGAGTTAATTCAAAGCTTTGACCATGTGCTGTATTGGTAACTCATATGACCGATAAAACGCTTTATTTAATACAATCTCAATTTGCAAATACTGAACATTGTATTCAACAGGTTCAAAAAACACTGGATACCAATGATGCTTTAGTGCTTATGGGGGATGCGGTGTTGGCATTGTTTACACCATCTGTACTTACGATTCAAAACAAGGTCTACGTTTTAGATCGAGATGCTGAGTTATTACCTTCGCATCTATTGAACGGCGAGTATTTTCAAATTGAAGTGATTGATTACACCACTTTTGCAGATATCATTCTGGGCTTTACACGCTGTATTAGCCTTAAATAAAACAAATTTATTGACTTAGGTTTTACCATGACCACTGAATTATCCCTTGAACTCGATCAAGATGGTCATTTAGTTGACTATACCATTTGGAATGAAAATGTAGCGCAAGTACTCGCGAATACGCTCGAGCTTGAGCTAACAGCTTGGCATTTCGAAGTATTGCATGCGGTGCGTCAGTTCTACGCTCAATTTGGTCATTCTCCTGCAACTCGTCCCTTAATCAAATTTTTAATGAAACACGTCAGCGCTGACATTGATAATGCAGTATTGCAAGAAAAGTTTAAAACAGGCCTAGTTGCTCGCCATCTAAGTCGATTAGCCGGAATACCAAAGCCTGCCAATTGTCTGTAAACCAAAACTACTTTTTGATTTACATAGCATATCGAGTCAGTTCGTAGCTTTAAAAATGAATTAATCAGTGAAATAGACATTAAAAAACCCGCTATGCAGCGGGTTTAGACATCACCTAGACTAATGATGGTTAAGATGTCGCGTGTCAATCAGGGAAATTGGAATACGTCAACTCAACGCAAAAAATTATAATAAAGTTCGAGTTATCAATTCAGTCCAAATTCATATCAATATCTGACAAATTTGCTAGTTTGCGCTACACCAATCATCAATTGTCATGCCCGATTGTTGAAAACTCGTAGATTGCTGATTTAAATAAAATTGCGCAATACGTTTCATTACATGTGCTTGTTCAACTTGAATGAACTGGTCTGCTAAACCAACAATGTTTTGATAGGCCTTTAACCTTCCGCATAAAGCAAGTTGTTGCTCCATCGGTGTGGCTGTACTGTGTTCATCATCTAAAATCTGCTTGGTTTGTTCGATCAGCTGCATTTCATGATCTAGTTTTTGCTGATACACCATCTGTTGTGCATCAATCAAATCATTCGCTACAACCTGTTGTGATACAAAAAAACTTAAACCTACAAAAATCAACCTCACCCATAACATGCGCATTAGATTCCTAAATCAGGCTCAGCTTTCCAAACATCCTCATAATCATCTCGATCAATCATAAAACGGAAACCTGTTTCCAATGCAAGAAATGGAATGGCATCGGGTAAAATTTCTTCAAGCTCTTTCACCGTCATCGTCTCAAAAAAATCTTCGCCCTCGCCTAATTCACCGCCATAAATAAACCATGCCACTTTCTCACCAGGTTCAGGCTTATTACGCAAACCGACGATTGGCTCTTGATCTAAAGTATGCTTAGCCACAGCAACAACATCATCTTCATTCACTTTGATGTAAGCAGAATCAAACTCCTCACAGACTAATTTTTGCTCTTCAATAAAATCTTGCAACATGGATGATTCCATTTTCATCATAAATTCAGACCTAATTTTAAGCATAGTGTCGTATAAGCACAATCAATCCGACGAAACAATCTGTTTTTACAATGTTTTTTTTGCTATCTTGATTTTGTTACATATTCAAGATTAAATGGGGGGAATTTCATATGAGCAGCAATTCAAATATTTCAGCAACAAATACCGCTTCTCTACATGGTGGTAAACGTGCCAATGCAGGTCGAAAATCACAGTTTTCAGAAAAAACAGTAGTAATGCGTGTTCCTGAATCAAAAGTGATTCAAATTAAAGAATGGTTAAAAATACGACCTGAAGATGATTTCAATCAACAAATTGAAATTTCACCAATCCAATTTAGAACACGTTTAAAAATCGCCTATCCTATTGAATCTGTGGCAGCAGGCTTCCCTTCCCCAGCACAAGATTATGTAGAAGGACATATTGATCTAAATGAATACTTGGTTCACAACGTAGCATCTACTTTTATACTACGCGTAAATTCGTTATCAATGAAAAATGCAGGGATTGAAGTTGGTGATCAAATCTTGATTGACCGGAGTTTGAATGCAGAACATGGTGATATCGTCTTGGCGCTGATTAATAATGAATTCACAGTAAAAAGATTAATGTTAGAAAAACAAAATGATGGAACGATCCTTTTATGGTTAAAAGCCGAGAATCCAGACTACCCTGACATCTATCCTCGTAGCGAAGAACAAATCATGGTCTGGGGTGTAGTGACTTGTATTTTAAAAAAACTGAAATAAATTGATCTAAGCAGTTCACCCTACTCCTATGCAAAATATTTATCATCAAGAGATTTTTGCGCTCATTGATATTAATAACTGCTATGTCAGTTGTGAGCGTGTATTTAATCCAAGTTTAAATGGTCAACCGGTCGTTGTTTTAAGTAATAACGATGGTTGTGTCGTATCTCGTAGTGAGGAAGCGAAAGCTCTCAATATTGGCATGGCCGTGCCATGGTATGAAATTGAAAAAGATATGCTTAAGGCTGGTGTTAAAGTATTTTCAAGCAACTATGCCCTCTACGGCGATATGTCTAGTCGCTTTTTCACTATTTTAGAGCAACACTTTCATGCAGATTCAGATCTAGAGCCCTATTCAATTGATGAATGTTTTATTCGCCTAACACATTATCAAAGTCTTTTTGATTTAGAAAAATTTTGTCGAGAATTAGTCGACCGTATTCAACAATGGATCGGTTTACCTTGTTGTATCGGGATTGGTTACAGTAAAACACAAGCTAAACTCGCCAATCACTTTGCCAAAAAACGTTCTGGTTTTAACCGAGTGTGTTCTTTATTGGATTTGGATCCATGCAGTTTTGATCAATTACTTATAGAAACCTCAGTATCGGAAATTTGGGGCGTAGGTCGAAAAATTAGTAAACAACTTGAAAGTTACGGTATTTATAATTGCTATGACTTAACTTTTGCCAATGAACACTATTTGATGAAGCAGTTTTCAGTGCTCATGGGGCGTACCATTCGTGAGCTAAAAGGTCAGTCCTGTATTTCACTAGAAGATCCTGATTTACCGTCTAAACGAATCTTAGCATCACGAAGTTTTGCATCAGCATTAAAGGATAAAGCATTAATCAAGCAAGCCATGATTTTTCATTTAAGTCGGGCTCATGAGCGTTTAACCAAGCAAGAACAATTATGCGCCTGTGTCCATGTGTCTCTTTATGAAAAAATTCCAGTAAAACCATTCAAGAAATCACATTCTCATGTAATTGGTTTGGAATATCCGACGGATGATTTATTAATCCTGACCCATGCAGCACAACAGCAAATTGATGTTTTATTTAAAGAAAATATACGTTATGTAAAAGTTTCCGTCATGTTTTCTGCTTTGAGTGCTAAAAAAACACATACACATGACCTTTGGCAGCCTCATGATTTAATCCAGCAGCGAGATTCACTCATGACAACAATTGGCGCTATGAAAAACCGCTTTGGAAAGCATTGTATTCAAGTGGGCTATCATACCAAACAACAACAATGGAAAATGAAGCAATTGCACCACTCTCCACGCTATACCACCTCATGGTCAGAAATGCTGACTATTGATGACTCACATATGGCGGTTACACAAAACAAATGAATACTTTTGGTCAATTCGGTTTAAAATAGCAGACTCGAAGAATTAAAAGAAAAATGTAATTTTTTAACATTGCCAATTGACTGCAAAGTTCTCAAAATACAGCTCATTGACGACATTGTTTTTTTGCTATTTTTGAAACAAAATATAAATGAAAAGCTTAAAAACATGCCATAATATGCAAACTTTGCAGACATCTTGCAAGGTTATATTGCAACTTTCATATTGGAGCTGTCTTCATGAGTTCGACCATTTTGGTCATACATGGACCAAATTTAAATTTGCTAGGAAAGCGAGAACCTGAAGTTTACGGACATTTAACTTTAGACGATATCAATCATCAACTCATACAGCAAGCTCAAGAAAGTTCAATTCAACTTGAAACCTTCCAAAGCAATTGGGAAGGTGCCATTGTCGACCGAATTCATCAAGCCCAAATTGATGGTATAAAATTTATCATCATCAATCCTGCTGCACTGACCCACACCTCAGTAGCAGTACGTGATGCCCTATTAGGTGTTGCGATCCCATTTATTGAAGTTCACCTTTCAAATGTTCACGCACGTGAAGCATTTAGACACCACTCTTATCTCTCAGATAAAGCTGTCGGTGTCATTTGTGGACTAGGCGCACAGGGTTATTCATTTGCATTAACTCATGCCGTGCAAAAAATTCAAACTTCTACACATCTTTAACCTTAGGAATACGAATTCATGGATATTCGCAAAATTAAAAAGCTCATCGACTTAATGATTGAATCGGATCTTCAATCTATTGAAGTAAAAGAAGGTGATCAATCCATTGCTTTAGCGCGTCGTAATCCTATCGTAGCCGCTGGTGTTGCACCAATACAATCTGCTGCGCCAGAAGCTCCAGTTGTGAAACCAGCTTCTCGTGGTGCTGTTGAAACCTCACCAATGGTTGGCGTGTTCTATGCTGCACCAAGTCCAGGCGAAGCACCATTTGTAAATGTAGGACAAACTGTTTCAGCAGGCGAAACGCTTGGAATTATTGAAGCAATGAAAATCATGAACCCAATTGAGGCAACTCAAAGTGGTGTGATTGAAGAAATTTTAGTTAAAAATGGTGATGTAATCCAATTCGGTCAACCTTTATTCCGCTACCGCGCGTAATCGTTGGGGGTTGGTATGTTGCAAAAAGTTCTCATTGCCAACCGAGGTGAAATTGCACTGCGTATTACACGTGCTTGCAAAACACTCGGTATTAAAACAGTCGGTATCTACTCGGATGCCGATAAAGACCTCATGCATTTACGCTTTGTTGATGAAGCCGTTTGTATTGGTCCTGGTGCAAGTAGCGAAAGTTATCTAAATATTCCTGCAATTATTACAGCAGCGGAAGTGACTGGTGCAGATGCAATTCATCCAGGTTATGGCTTTTTATCAGAAAATGCTGAATTTGCTGAGATTGTAGAAAGTTCTGGTTTTATCTTTATTGGTCCACGTCCTGAACATATTCGCCTTATGGGGAATAAAGTGTCAGCGATTATGGCGATGCGTAAAGCTGGTGTACCAACCGTTCCAGGTTCAGCTCATGCTGTAACACCAAACAATGCCTTGGCCGAAGCAAAAGAGATTGGCTTCCCACTTATCGTTAAAGCTGCTGCTGGTGGTGGCGGTCGCGGTATGCGAATTGTTGAACGTGTTGATACACTGTTGGAGTCTGTACAAGCAGCTCAACGTGATGCTGAAATGTGGTTCGGTGATGATACGGTTTACATGGAACGTTTCCTTCAAAAGCCACGCCATGTTGAAGTACAGGTGATTGGCGATGGTAATGGTCACGCCGTACATTTATATGATCGTGACTGTTCATTACAACGTCGTCATCAAAAAGTTCTTGAGGAAGCTCCTGCTCCGAACCTTCCAGAAGAAGCTCGTGCTGAAATTTTAGCAGCTTGCGTAAAAGCATGCGAATTAATGCAGTATCGTGGCGCAGGCACGTTCGAATTCTTATTTGAAGATGGTGAGTTCTTCTTTATTGAGATGAATACACGTGTTCAAGTAGAGCATCCTGTGACAGAAATGGTGACGGGTGTCGATATTATTGAACAACAGCTTCGTGTAGCCGCTGGTCTTGGTTTGAATCTAGAACAAGATCAAATCAAAGTACACGGTCATGCAATTGAATGCCGTATCAATGCAGAAGATCCAACCACCTTCCTTCCATCACCAGGTAAAATCGAGCAATTCTACACACCAGGTGGTGCAGGCATCCGTTTAGATTCTCATATCTATCCAGGTTATAGCATTCCACCTTACTATGATTCGATGATTGCTAAATTAATCGCACATGGTAAAGATCGCGAAACCGCTTTGGCTCGTATGAAACAAGCCTTAGATGAAATGATCTTAACTGGAATCAAAACCAATATTCCGCTACACAAAGATCTCATCCTTGAAGATAAGAACTTTGCAGAACAGGCTATGGATATTCACTACTTAGAGAAACATTTGTTGAAACAAGTACAAGGACATAGCGAAGCTGAGTAATTACAGCTTTACAAGATGAATAAAAAAGCCTCTTTTTCAGGAGGCTTTTTTTTATTGAAGAATACGCTGGAAAGATTTTAGCTCATGGCAATATACGATTAAGTTTTGCAAAACATTGTCCACCCTTTTCAGATGCACAGAAATTGATTTGATTCGGATTGTCCCATTTTACAAAATATTGAGACAAATCTCCTGCCTGATCTACTTGATTACCAGAGCAGTCTTTTTCGTTGTTCTCATAATTGACTTGCATGACCAAGGTAGGCAACAAGCCCGAAGAGCTGTCTTGAGATGGTTGATACTCAAATAAACCGACCGACCACTCTTTAGCACTATTCACGACCACCTCATTGTTACCACGGAAATTATAATACTCAACACATTTTTTATTATTTGGAATTTCCATTCCCCATAAACCTAAAATTTCTGGGCGCATGTTGATTCGAATATTATTTTCAGGCTGTTGTAAATCAGCACCTTTAGCTTGCGCTTGGACATTTTGATCGGCAGAAGAAAAAGACGTCATTAATAAAAGTAAAGGTGCAAAAAAAACTGTTTTTTTCATACAACATCTATAGGTCAACGTTTAGAGCTAAATTAGCACATTTCAGCAAGAAAACTCATAGAATTAACGTGATAAGAACAATTTTATATAAGAAAATGAATTCCCTATTGATGAACTTTAAATCATCAGCAGTTTAATGCGATCTCTTGATTTATTAGTCCAAAAATATATTCTTATCAGAAGAATATTCATTCTATACCTCACAGAAAGCTTAAAAATATAAGATTTTATGCAAGGGAATATACGTTAAGTATGACCATATGGATACGAACAGAGCTGATTAAAAACAATGCACAATCTTTTTTGATTGTCATGCTCATCATTACACTTTGTGCTTTGGCTGGAATACTTGGTCGACCTCTCTCATTTCTTGCAATTTTCTGGCCTGCAAATGCCCTACTACTTGGTCTTTTTTTAAGATTTAGTTATCTCAATAATCTTGGTGGCTGGCTTGGGGCCTTTTCTGGGTATATGCTTGCAGACCTAGGTACTGGCAACACTTTACAACTTACTTGGTTGTTAACTCTTGCTAACTTGCTAAACCCATTAGTGACCTTATACCTACTGAACCGGTTAAAAATCAATTATCAAGAATTCAATAAAGGTCTTACATTTGTTTACTTATTTTTAATTAGTGCTTTTGGAGGGTGCCTAGCGAGCCCAACCTTTGCGATTTTAACCATCCCTTATGTTCCTAACAGCTTTATGGAACTCAGCCGTATTTGGGTTGATTTTGGCATGTGGTGGAGTGGTGAAATTCTTAACTTTGTCGCTTTTTTACCTATTGTTCTCGCATTACCAAACAAAACTACAGTTCAACAATATTTTGTAAATCAAAAAAATCAACGTTTAAGTTTACCCCTTGTCTTACCCTTCGTATTTGTCGTTGTATCTGTAATTCTAACTCACTTTTTTATTGGCCCTGGCGCCATCATGTTCCCGATTGGAGCACTCATCTGGGCAGCATTAACCTACAATTTATTGTTGGTTGCAATCATCAACTGCTTTGTATGTATGTTCTTATACAACAGCTTAAGTGCATATTATCTAACAGAATCTCCAGAGGCATTTATTTCGACAACACTGTCTGTTCGCATCGGTCTTTTCATGCTGGCTTTAGGCCCACTAACATTATCAATTATTAGTTTGAATCGCCAAAAGCTATATCACCAAATATTATATTTAGCGAACCATGACAGTTTAACAACGACTATGAATCGCCGATATTTTTATGAAGAAAGCGAAAAGACGATAGACTCAACTCATAGGGAGGTGAAATCCAATATTCACAGCGTGTCTATTCTACTACTCGATATTGACCACTTTAAAAAAATTAATGATCAATATGGACATGAAATAGGTGATATTGTTCTCAAAGACTTTAGCAATATCGTCAGATCTCAAATTAGATCAAATGATTTATTCGGTAGAGTTGGCGGTGAAGAATTTGCCATCTTAATTAAAGATAGTAACCTACCAGCCTGCATTGAAATCGCACAGCGTATATGCGACCGCGTGGCAGAAACACCGATTATGATCAGGCAAAATCAACATCTCAATATTAGTGTAAGCATAGGTTTAAGTTATCAACAACTTCCGTCTGGCACCCCATTCCAACAATTGATTAATCGTGCAGACGTTGCCCTTTATCAAGCGAAATCTGCAGGACGAAATAGATTATGCGTGGATCCGCAATTACTATTTACTCAAACATCATAAGTCACTATCTTGCTTCAGTGGGCTTGAGATTTGGTAAAGCGGATAAAAATATGAAACCAATCAACGTTGAAGCTCCTGCAATGATAAAAATATAGCTGCCAGAAATCAGCTCCCAATATTGTCCTGCCAATACGCTTCCAGATGCCACACCCAAGCCCCACATCGTACTATACAAAGCTTGAGCTCTACCCTGCTGCCCAGCAGAAAAGTGCTCAAAAATAATGCGCATCGCCAATAAGTGAAATAAACCGAAACTAAATGCATGCATTGTCTGGGAGAGAAATTGGAGAGCAAAACTTTCAGGAAATAAACCAACAATCAAAAACCTAAGCCCAGTCATCCATAAACAAATCGCAACCAACTGACGCCATGTAAAACGATTTAAAAAAAATGATGCATAGGCAAACATCATGATTTCAGCAATAACACCTGTTGACCAAAGAAATCCTGTTGCTGTGGTACTAAATCCAGATGACTGTAAGTAATTGCTATAAAAACTATAGAATGGTGCTTGAGCAAACAACATAATGAACTCAATTAAGAAAATTGCTTTCACAACTGGTTGTTTTAAAACTGGAATAATGGATTCAAGTGTTTTTTGGGCTTTTGGTGCGCCCTTCGGTTCTTTTACTGTAAATGACCATAAGAACGCTAGAAATGAAATACTCAGTAATAAAATCGGGAGATAGTGAATATCGATGATTTCAAGAATTAGACCAATAAAGAAAACACCAACAATAAACCCAATCGATCCCCATTTTCTCACTTTGCCATAAAGTTCATTTCGTTTTTCGCCTAACCAAAATAATGTAACGCCTTCAAATTGAGCAAGTATCGCATTTTGAAAAAAGCTGAAGATCAACATTAACAAGGCAATTGATTGAAAATTATTGGGTATAATAAAAATGAGGAACCATATACTCGCTTCCATCCATGTTGCGATTCGCACCAATAGCATTCTTTTACCCGTTTTATCCGCCACCCAACCCCAAATAAACGGCGCAAAAAAACGTGTCATGATTGCAATTGCACTAAGCCACCCAATCTCTAAAAAGCTAAATCCCTGATCTTGCAGATATAGACTCCAATACGGCATGAAGGTACCGACAATCGCATAGTAGAAAAAATAGAATCCACCTAACCTACTTTGGATTGGGAATGTTTGGTGCATATTGAACCGTGCTTAATTTCGAATAGAACTATATTATAAGATAGATAATGAATAGTGATGAGAATAAGAAAGGCAGCTCAAGGCTGCCTTTAAATTAATTCAGTGCGATGACTTTAACTAAGATTGTTTGTGATTCTTCAAAGTCATCAAATATTTGCTTTCGATTAAGTTCTTTTGACTTCACTTTAAACTCATGATTCTGGTACTGAATGACTGATGGAATTGAATCGAAATACGCATAGTCTGCCTCGATGGTTTCTTCAAACAATGGAGTGCCCAATTGATAGTCTTTGCTCTTCAGCACCACATATTTCACAGTCGTTTTCATTTCATACTCTTTTATTAACGCTTTATTTTTAGTTATATCACCTTTTGAAAAGTGTTCAATCAAAAAAAGAAACGTTTGACCATAAAGGACTCAATCAATTATTTTTTACCACCTTTAAACTTGATTCAAGCAACCTGACAAGCATCACAAAAAAAAATAGCAAAAAACGACAATAAATATATTTTTTTGATAACTGGTTAACATTTATATGGATTATATGCTAAATTTAGCATATACAAAAACAACATCTATTTAACTGGTTGATAATAATGAAAGTTCAATTTATATCTATTCTTACTGCTCTTTCACTGAGTGGGTGTATCGTTGTATCCAATAAACCAAATGCAAGTTCTGCAAAAGCTTATGCATCTAATGTTATTGATTTTAAACCTTCAGAAAATGCCAAGCGAATTGAAACACGTGGTCAGGTGATTTGTGAACCGTCAAAACCATGTACTGAGTTAACATTTGATTGGAAACAGCAGAGCAATAATTTATTTAGAGTACATACCAATCTATTTGATCGAAAATCTTTTGATATCAAGCAAGTGATTTTCACGCTAGATGGTCAAACTTATCCTTACACAACTTTAACTCAAACCAATACACGATCAGTCAACAATTCCGATCTCATTAACTCTTCAAATTACATTGATGTACCAATGAATTTTGTCGTTATGTTTGATCAGTCTAAATCTATCGATATTGCTGTAGTGACAGATCAAGGTGCTATTACGCATAGCATTTTAAAAGATGGGCATGCATCATTTGCCTATCAAACATTTAAAAGTGGCTACCAACAATTTAAGCAAAAGTAAAAAAAGACCCACTATGGGTCTTTTTTTAATCATCGATACAAAACTGCAACGTGTTATTAGACTGCTAGGCATTTCATTTTTTAGAATTTTTCGTTAGATTTAACAAATTGTGTACACAGTTATAATAAACAAGACAATAGGTAAAATCATGAAAATCAAACTAGCGCTTATTTCAGCATTGGTTGTATTAACAGGTTGTGCAGGAAGTTATCCAGAACGTGTTGTAACCAAAGGACCTCTCATCTGTGCTACTGATGAAATTTGCCCTGAGCTTGCACTCCGTTGGAATGATGAAAAGCGTAATGGTTTTAAAATAACTGCAGATGTAAATGACACTATACAGCACGATATAAAACAATTGAACTTTATTGTTGATGGTCAGCCTTATGTCTATTCAACAATTCAACCAACCCAATATGCAACTGCAGCTGGTGTAACGAATTCATCTAATTTTATTGTCGTTCCTGTAAGTTTTTTAAACTCATTTAGAGACGCAAAACAAATTGATCTAAAAATCGTGACAGCTAACGGCGAAGTGACTCGTCCCATCCTGCAAGCTGACGGTCAGAAGTCTTCTGCTTACTTAACATTTATCAAAGGTTATACAGGTCAAACTGTCGAATAAATGAATTATTCACTAAAAAGCCAGTTCGTTGAACTGGCTTTTTTTAAGGCTTACAACTTTTTTGATAACTTGTTCCTAAATCTTGGAATGATAACTCAAAAGAATTTCTCATTTTTTTTGCAAATAATGCTTCTTCTTTTGCTTTAGCCATATGAATATTCTTTTGTGCTATTCGCTCTAAAGCATTTAATGCATCTGCATATTCACAAGCTCTTTGAATGATCAACGAAATATTCTGCTTACTATCGACCGATTGATGTAATCGAATTTGACTCGCTTCAATTTCGTTATAAATTGACTTCACTTCAATATCAAACTGAGATTGTGTTAAGCCATTCGCATAACTATACGATAATCCGCATAAGACCATCGCCCCAACCAATATCCTTATTTTCAATTGAATTCCCCATAAAACGTTCAATTGCAATTTTAAAATTATATTAAAAAGCCAGATCAATCATCTGGCTTTTTACATCATACGCTTTTTTACTTTGGTTAAATTGGCTCAAATGGCGCAACAACGTCGGCATTTTGGGCACGATGACGCATAAAGTGATCCATTAACACGATTGCAAGCATCGCTTCAGCGATTGGTGTCGCACGAACACCCACACAAGGATCGTGACGACCTTTAGTAAGAACATCCGTATCTTCACGATTAATGGTAATCGTTTTGCCTGGTGTGGTAATAGAAGCAGTAGGTTTTAGTGCAATTGATACACGAATATCTTGACCACTTGAGATACCACCTAATATACCACCAGCGTGATTCGCTAAGAAGCCATCAGTTGTCAGTTCATCACGTGTTTCATGACCAAATTGTTCAGCCACGCCAAAACCATCACCAATCTCTACACCTTTAACCGCATTAATTGACATCATCGCATGAGCGATATCAGCATCTAAACGGTCGAAAACAGGTTCTCCCCAGCCTACGGGTACGCTTGAAGCAATAATTTCAAGTCGTGCTCCACAGCTTGTTCCTTTTTCACGCAATGATGTCACAAGTGCTTCAAAGCGTGGTACGGCATCAACATCACCACAAAAGAATGGATTATTCGGCACTTCATTCCAATCTAGTTTTTCTGTTTTTTCAGTTCCGATTTGTGTTACATGCCCTCGGATTTCAATACCAAACTTTTCAAATAAGAATTTTTTAGCAATTGCACCCGCTGCAACACGCATCGCTGTTTCACGTGCGCTTGAGCGACCACCACCACGGTAATCACGGAAACCATACTTTTGTGTATAAGTATAGTCTGCATGACCTGGACGGAAAGTTTGTGCGATATTACCGTAATCTTTAGATTTTTGGTCTGTATTACGAATTAAAAGACCAATGGATGTCCCAGTGGTTTTACCTTCGAACACACCTGAAATAATTTCAACTTCATCTGGTTCTTTGCGTTGTGTTGCAAATTTAGAGGTACCTGGTTTACGACGATCTAAGTCTATTTGTAAGTCCTCAGCTGATAACTTTAGACCTGGTGGAACTCCATCTACAATCGCCATCAAACCAACACCGTGAGATTCACCACAAGTTGTTACACGGAACAATTGTCCAATACTATTGCCAGCCATGTTCAACAACTCCTTTAAACTTGAACAGATTGAATGAATAAATCACGATATTGACGGCATTGTGCTGCAGTCAGTGCAAAAATACCTGATCCACCACGTTGGAATTGCAACCAGTAGAAATCAACAGTATTAAAGTTTTGCTTCATCGCCCATTCTGAGTTGCCCACTTCAATGACGATTAAACCATCTTCAGTTAAATAGTCTGCGGCTTGAGCCAGCATTTTACGCACAAGATCCAAACCATCTTGACCCGCTGCCAATGCCAATTCTGGCTCGTGATGAAACTCATCTGGTAAATCTGCCATATCTTCAGCATCGACATACGGCGGATTAGAAACAATTAAATCATATTGATTTTCGGCAGGTATTTTAGCGAAAAGATCAGATTCCAATAAAGCGACTTGATACTGTTTATTATGATGCTCACAGTTGATTTGTGCAACTTCAAGGGCTTCTTTTGAAATATCAGTAGCATCGACTTCAGAATCAGGGAAAGCATATGCCAAAGCAATTGCGATACAACCAGAGCCAGTACACATATCCAAAATACGCTGTGGAGTTTTAGGATTTGGATTCACTGGCAAATTATTGACCGCTTCACCCATTTCACCATTTTCAGTCAAACAATAAGGTGCAAAACGATTTTCAATCAGCTCAACGATTGGTGAGCGTGGAATCAGTACACGCTCATCTACATAAAATGGTTTACCAAAGAAATAAGCAAGATTTAATAAATATGAAGTAGGAACACGGTCATTGATACGACGTTCGAGTAAACTCAAGAATTCCGCAACTTCGCTTGGCAGCAATTTTGAGTCTAAAATCTCAGCATCGGCATTCCAGTCTAGTGACAAAGTTTGTAAAACTAAAGCAGAACTTTCAGCAAAATAATCTTCAGTACCTTGACCTAAGTGTGCATCGTATTGACGTAATGCTGTAACTCCAAAACGAATAAAATCTCGAATAGTTGTTAAGTTTTCAGCAGCTTCCTGTAGATGTTCAGGGCTAATAGTCGGTCGATCCACTTAAGGCGTCTCCAAGGTCAATTTTTTAAAAACGGTCTATGATACCTTGTTTTATCCTATTAATAAAAAGTTCTATCCGTGTTATTCGGCAAATTTGTATTGAAAATTTGAATAGTTAGAATTATCCATTGAATAAGGTCTACTCATTCAGGTTTTAAAATAGCGAGAAAGTTGATTAAAACTAACGATATTGAAAATAATCGTGTATACTCGAAGCCAACTAGAAAATTTATGTTGTTTCATTAAATCTTTTATTTCGCAGTGTTAGTCATAATCCTACGTTTGGTTTCAGATTTTAAGTTTCATTTTTTTTCCAAGTTACATCATTGAGTTCAAACTCATAACATTAAAGTTTTATTAGGATTCCTATTATGTCTAATACTGTTAAAGGTACAGTTAAATGGTTCAACGAAACTAAAGGTTTCGGTTTCATCCAACAAGAAAACGGTCCTGACGTTTTTGCTCACTTTAGCGAAATCAAAGGTTCAGGCTTTAAAACTTTGGCTGAAGGCCAACAAGTTGAATTCAGCGTAACTCAAGGTCCTAAAGGTCCTAACGCTGTTGACATCGTAGCAGTTTAATTAACTGTTAAAAAAAGCGGGCTTTGCCCGCTTTTTTTTGACTCTCGAAAAGCTCACCAGACTTGAAAAAGAAAATTTAGACTCAAACTAATAAAAGTTAAAGTGAATTTCAAAAGTTAAAGTATGAGTTATAAACACAATAATTTAATGGCAATGCGTCAAAATTACTGGAGTGATGATTCTTCCCCTCGTGTCACAACAGAAAAACAATTTCTTAAGCAATTTTTGATGGATCATCAAATTTTTGAAAATCCAAGTTTGGATGATGTTAAATATTTTTTCTTCAGCTTACCTAGCGTCATTATTATCAAAGCATATGCCCTTGGATTTATTCATGAAACTGTTGTCAACTTAATGAAGTTATTCATCTCTGAGTATCGCGTGTCTCTGTCTACTCGAGCTCAACTCCCAGTTAAATATCGACTTTAAAAAGCTTAGGCTATTTAAGTTTGAATAAATTGACCATTTATACACCTGATATTGAAATACTTGAACTATTTTAATACGTTCATAACATGTAATATTCAATACAATGATTTCTCTGCGCGATTCGCTTAAAGGACCTAAACTTCATGTCAGATCAGAATGAAAAGCTTAAACAATTAAAAACTTCTTCAATGGATCGCCGTCTTTCGATTGCGAAAGCTTCTCTACTGGCTGGCACACGCTGGGCTGCTTCAAGTGCGAGTTCTATTTTTTCAAGCGAAGAAGAAAAAGAAAAAAAACGTAAACAAGCGATGAAAGAACAAGCTGACTATCTTGTTGCTGAAATCGGTAAATTAAAAGGCTCTATCGTCAAAATTGGTCAAATGATGGCGTTATATGGTGAGCATTTTCTACCTGAAGAGATCACGCAAGCTTTAAACACTTTAAATAATCAGACCGTTGCCCTCGCGTGGCCTGCGATCCATGAGCAACTGCGCAACCAACTTGGCTCTAAACTCGATGATCTCACCATTGATCATGAGCCTTTAGGCACCGCATCATTAGCACAGGTTCACCGTGCAACACGTAAGTCTGATGGTCTTGAATTGGTGCTCAAAGTTCAATATCCAGGTGTAGCAAGCGCAATTGACTCAGATATGAGCTTGTTTAAGAACATGCTCAAACTTACACGCATGGTTCCTCAAACTCGTGAATTTGATCAATGGTTTGATGAGGTTCGCGAAATGATGCACCGTGAAGTAAATTACAAAATTGAAGCTGAAACAACACGTCGTTTTAGAGCGCGTTTAAAAGATGATCCGCGTTATGTTGTTCCACAAATTATTGATCAATATTGTACAGATCAAGTGCTTTGTATGACTTTTGAGCGTGGTGTTCCGATTAATAGCCCAGTCATGCTTTCACTCCCTCAGGAGCGTCGCAACAAATTAGGTGAAGCATCGCTTGAAATTGCCGTTCGTGAAGTGTTTGAATGGGGCGAGATGCAGACTGATCCTAACTTTGGTAACTACCTAGTACGCTTAGGTGACGGCGCGCAAATTGAAGATAAAATCATTCTTTTAGACTTCGGTGCGATCCGTCAATTTGATGATCAACTCCTCAAGGTAGCTCGTAATTTAATTACCGCGGGCTATCATCATGATGCTCAAGCCATGGTCAATGCTATGACAGGTTATGAGTTTTTCGATGCAATGCCATTAAGCATTAAACCCGACATGGCAAAAGTGTTCCTTCTAGCTACTGAAGCTTTTAGTACTTATAGCAATAATCCAGACCTACCAACAGGCATTATGGATGAACAGCAGCGCTATGATTGGAAACAAAGCCAACTGCATAGCCGTGTGATGCAACGAGCATCCAAGTCGATGGCATCGCGCTATTTTTCAGTTCCACCGAAAGAATTTATGTTCATCAGTCGTAAGTTCATAGGTGCATATACATTCATGACTGTGATCGAAGCAAAAACAAATGTGCGCAACATGATCCAATCATATGTTTAAGGAACAAAGACCATAGTGATCTATCGTGTCACTATGGTCAATTTATTAAATAAAAAATTTAATTACTAAAAAGAATATATCTTAAATTTCATTAAAATACCTATTCAATTACCATTTATCTGTTTGGTCAAAAAAGTCTTTTAAGCTAGTCATTTTCGACATAGTCATTTCACTAAACACATGTCACGATCTTGTTGTATAAAAAAACCATCAGGGAATTTACAACAATGAATGATATCGCAAACAAAGCGCAAGGTTTAGGCTTAGCCTTGATCACTAAGCTCGCAGGCAGTGATTTAATCGATCAATTAAAACTAAGAAAAATTATCGAACGCTCGCTTTATCAAGGTTCTAAGGCTGGATTTAAAACCTTGGGCTCTACACAGAAAATTTTTAAACAAAAATCCAATACTCCGACTCAACGTCTATCCAATCAGCAAAAAGGGTTATTTGATCTCAGCCTTTCTGAAGAACAACAGATGACTGTTGATGCGATGCAACAATTTGCTCATGAAGTTCTCTACCCCCTAGCACATACAGCCGACCACCAAGCTACTTTTCCAGAAAACTTATGGGCTCAATTTAAAGATTTAGGTGTCAATTATTATGCATTGCCTGAACAATACGGCGGCGTTGCTTCAGTAAAGAATGTGGTTACAAATGTGCTGATCGCAGAGCAACTTGCACAAGGTGACTTCTCATTAACAGCTACATTACTCTCCACGTTCTCAGTCATTAATGCAATTACACAGTGGGGTTCAGCAGAGATTCAAAATAAGTATTTGTCGGCATTTAGCGAACAAGATGATCTATTTGCAACTTTTGCTGTTCAGGAAAATACACCTGCTTTCAACCCTTTCCAATTAAAAACAAAAGCGACACGCCAAGGCGATCATTTTGTCATTAATGGTGAAAAAACTATCGTTATTCTAGGTGAGCAGGCAGATCTTTTATTGGTTTCCGCAGATTTAGATGGAACAGCTCAGGTTTTCATTGTTGAGCGAAATGAAACGATTTCATATAAAGCAAATCCAGCAATGGGGCTTAAAGCAACCCAATCTGTGAGCCTAAAATTTAACAACACACCAGCATTTAAACTAAATGAGCAAGATTTTGATTATTCAGCGTTCATTGATCTGGGCAATTTAATGTGGTGTGCAATGGCAGTGGGTACATGCCAAGCGGTTAAACAATATTGCATTCAGTATGCCAATGAACGCACCGCATTTGGTGAACCAATATCCCACCGTCAAAGTGTTGCATTTATGATCGCGGATATGGCTATTGAAATTGATGCTATGAAAATGTTGGTTTTGAATGCTGCAAGTCGTGCAGAATCAGGTTTAAGTTTCCATCGCGAAGCATATTTAGCACGAATTTTATGCGCAGAAAAATCAATGAAAATTGGCACTGATGGCGTACAACTCTTAGGTGGACATGGCTTTACCAAAGAACATCCAGTTGAACGTTGGTATCGAGATTTGCGTGCTACTGCCATTATGCATTCTGGTTTACATGCTTAATCAAATAATAAAAATTTAAGGACAAAGATGATGAATTTAGAAAATCCGAAAAAATTTAAAATGCTTGTTGATCAAGCTCATCAGACAGCGTTAAACGTGCTTCGCCCTATTTCACGCAAATATGATAAAGCTGAACATGCTTATCCCAAAGAACTCGACATGTTAGCATCCCTATTGGATGGTATGAATGAAGGTGGCGATGGCATGAATGCTGGCGCTGCGGTCAATAAACGTGGAGATACGACTCAAGGCAACAAAAATGGCGTGAACATGTCTACTGCTTTGGGTGTAATTGAGATGTGTTATGGCGATACTGGTTTATTACTTACCATGCCTCGCCAAGGATTAGGTAACTCTGCAATTGCTGCTGTAGCCAATGAAGAGCAACTTGAACGCTTCAAGGGAACTTGGGCTGCGATGGCAATTACCGAGCCAGGCTGTGGATCTGATTCTGCAGCAATACGCACCACAGCGACTAAAGATGGTGATGATTATATTTTAAATGGCGAGAAAATTTTCGTCACTTCTGGCGAACGAGCTGATTCAGTCGTGGTTTGGGCAACACTCGATAAAAAACTTGGGCGTGCAGCAATCAAATCATTTGTTGTTCCTAAAGGCACGCCTGGCATGACCGTTGAACGTCTTGAACATAAACTCGGAATTAAAGCTTCAGATACTGCTGTCATTCGCTTTATCGATTGTCGCGTCCCTGCTGCAAATTTATTAGGTAATGCTGAAATCGATGTTGCAAAAGGTTTCGCAGGCGTCATGGAAACTTTTGATAATACACGCCCTCTTGTGGCTGCAATGGCAGTTGGGTGCTCTAAAGCGTCTTTAGAGCGTATCAAGGAAATTTTTAAAGACCAACTAGATGCTGAATATGCCACTCCTTACCTTCAATCCTCAAATATTGCAGCTCAGATTTATCGCATGGAAGCAGAATGGGAAGCTGCACGTTTATTAACCCTAAAAGCTGCATGGATGGCAGACAATAAAAAGCCTAACTCGCGTGAAGCTTCTATTGCAAAAGCGAAAGCTGGACGCATTTGTAATGAAATTACATTGAAGTGTGTCGAACTTGCTGCAAGTGTAGGCTACACCGAAGATGAGTTATTGGAAAAATGGGCGCGCGACTCCAAAATTCTAGATATCTTCGAGGGCACACAACAAATTCAACAGCTTATTGTTGCGCGCCGTGAACTTGGAAAATCATCAAGCGAATTGAAATAAATCACGTTGAATTAAATTCAACTGCGATGAAACTTAGATATACTCTGTGAAGATTTACTAAGTTTCATCGATTATGTACTTTATTCGAACTATTCAACCCCAAGATAATCCCCATATTGCAAAAATCATTCGTGAAGTCTCAGTGGAGTTTGGTCTCGCTGCTGAATCAGGCTTCGCAGTTGCAGATCCAATTCTAGATCAACTCTATGACGTTTATACAAAACCTCACTCCATATATTGGGTTATTAGCAATGACCAACACGAGGTCTTTGGTGGTGGGGGCATTGCACCTTTGCTGGGCGACGAAAACACTCTAGAGATACAAAAGATGTATTTCATGCCCTCAATACGAGGTTTGGGTTTTGCAAAACAAATTCTAGAAAAATGTATCCAATTTGCACGAGATCAGGGTTACACGCAAATTTATCTCGAAACTACAGCATCTCTCTGGCAGGCTGTAAAATTATATGAAAAATTAGGTTTTCAACATCTACAACACCCATTAGGAAATACTGGACATAGTGATGCATGCGAAATACGCATGTTAAAAGTATTATAAAAAAAACCGACCCATGGTCGGTTTTTTTATTTTTGAGTGTTAGCCCAGTAATTTATCAATAACACCAAATTTTTTAAAAATTTTTGCTCGTCGTTTAGGATGAATATTGGCTTTATTTAAATCGCCACCATAATGGTCAAATACGCGCTTATCCATAATTTTAAACCATAACTTAGGTATTAAAACTGGGATCAACATCGTCGCATATCCACTTGGCAACACTGGCGCTTCTTCAAAGTTTCTCAATGCTTGGAAAGGTCGTGTCGGATAAGCATGATGATCTGAATGGCGCTGCAACTGGTATAAGAATAGATTGGTTGTGATGTTATTATTATTCCAACTATGTTCAGGCATAGTACGCGAATAACTCCCATCTTCTTTCTTTTCTCGCAATAAGCCGTAGTGCTCAAGATAGTTGACCATTTCAAATAAAGTCACACCGTAAAGTGACTGTATGGCTAGGAATGGTAAAATTTTCTTACCATACAGTTTTAGCATCGTTGCGTGAAAAGTTGCACTAATGGCTGCGCCGTGAAATAGCTCATTTTTCAGTGAAAAGAACGACTCACCCTTACGATTTAATCGGTGTTTTTCAATCTGTATTGCCGACTTCAAGCCACCGCTAATCGTTCTTGGAAGAAACTCATAAAAGGTCTCACCCATCTTAGAGGTCGCTGGATCTTCTGGAGTAGCAGCACGTTTATGATGCCCATATGGGTGCTCAATACGGAAATGATTGTATCCAAGTGGTGCTAACGTCACGTGTGACCAATAATGATCTGCACGCTTCGGTCGATGGCATAGTTCATGGGCAGTATTCACACCAATACCGTTGATCAATCCCATTGTACAACCAATCAATAACTGATCCAACAATGGAGTTTCTTTACGTGAAACAACATATCCGGCAAAAAAATTAGCTGCATACTGTAAAGGAACAAACATTTTTACTATACGATCATAGTAAGGATCACTGACCAATTTTTTGATCTGCTCATCACTCGGATTATTCTCATCAGTACCGACCAAAGCATCAATGGTGGGAATAATTACGTGTAATAATAAAGGTCCACCTAATGCAAACAATTTTTTAGTTGCTTTAGGTCCGTATTGATATCCAGCCAAAAAGCCCATCCCTAATACAGGTAGTGCTGGACTAAGCAACCATAAGTAACGCTTCTTATCCAGTTGTAAGCCTTGCGCTATCGGGTTCTGACTCAATAACTCTTCAACTTTTACCTTTGCATTCACTTGCAATTTTCCTTTTCTATTTCTTATTTTTATCTTTGTTCATTTCAAATTTCAAATACAGTCGTAATCGTCCAAAAAAGCTATTGAGTCGTATTTCCACGATGATTTTGAAGCTAAAATACATTATAGAAATCTTTACACATGTTAAGATTCAGCAATTGTAAGCGTATAGGGAATATACGAAAAACATGGATGCCCTCAGTCAAGTTTTTGAAGATATTCACCTCAAAAATACCGAATATCTCTACCTTCAAGCACAAGGTAAATGGGCTTTTGAGTTAAGTCATCAAACAGCCATGATTACCTATATTTTATTATACGGTGAAGCCTTTTTTAAATTTCAAAATGGCGAACAGCTACACTTAAAAGCTGGAGATATGGCAATTATTCCTTCTGGAATGTCACATCAAGCCTATAGCCATCAAGAACAAAGATTAGTCAACATTACTCAAATAGATCATTTATTTAAAGGTTTAAGAGATGATGAAATTATCCTCGGTGACGAAGATGATAAATCTGAGAAATCTCTCATCTTCAGTATACGATCTAACATGGACAGTATTATGGGTGGACCATTGATTCAAGCCTTACCCACTTATATCCATTTAAACAATGCACTGAATGCTAGAGAGCCGGAGTGGTTAAGGATCGGGCTTTATTTCGTAGCTGATGAAACCAAGATGAACCGACCGGGTCGCCATAAGATTATGGATCACGTGGTGAGTATTATGTTAATCGAATGCGTGAGAGATTACATTTCCACGCTAACGGACCAGAATAACTGGTTAATTGCTCTTACTCACCCAGAACTGAGCCCTGCATTTTCAGCGATTCACAGCCAACCAGAACGAAACTGGACTGTAGAATCATTGGCAGAAACTTGCTTTATGTCGCGTTCAAAATTCGCTCATTTATTTCAAAATATGGTGAATGAAACACCATTAGCATACTTACAGAAACACCGTTTAAGATTAGCCAGTCAACTTTTACGCTTGAGCCAGCTTTCAATCCAACAAATCGCGCACAAAGTTGGTTATTCATCAGAGACTGCATTTAGTCAAGCCTTCAAAAAACATTATCTATGCAGTCCAAGCCAGTATCGGAATACTTATTTGAATTAATCGAATTAAATAAATCATAGCAAAATAAAAAAGCACCGAAGTGCTTTTTTTATGAAGATAGAATTACTGGTGAGTTACTTAATTTTTGCAACTGACTTTAAATACTCAGTGTAATCTTTAAGTAATTGTGTACCACGATAGTTTTGATAAAGCTGTGCAAGCTGCTGTTTTTCTTCAGCCGAAATCGAATCCATAGATGGTTTTTTTACCTCAGCCACACCGATAATTACCATTTCATTTGGTAATTGAGCTGTAGTCACAGACCACATTCCTGCTTTAGGTGCAGGCACACTAAATGCAGCACGTTCAATTTCTCGTTTAAGACCTTGAGAACGAGTAAACACACCTGCATTTACGAAAGATTGCTGATGCTTAGTTAAAACCTGCTGTGAAGGTAGTGTTTTAAAATCCTTTAACATTGCAGCAACTTTTGCTTGAGCAGCTTCATATGCCTTTTGATTCAACAGCTTTTCTTTAACCTTCGCTTTGGCTACTGATAAAGGTTGAACACCAGCTTCACGGTATTCACGAACTTTCAACCAAACTGTATCACCATTCGCCAATTGTATATTGCTGGTCGCATTACGATCACCATTTTTTACATCTTGACTAAAGATCTTAGCTTTTACAGCAGGATCCGCTAGGACTGTATTTTGAGTGGCAAGAGTTACATTATTCGCAGTAACCAATTTAGCCGATTTTAATTCCTGAGGGACTACATCTAAAGCATCGCTACTTACAACGAGCTCATTCAAACCATTTACTAGATCAGAATAAGCATTGGCATTTTTAGATTTTAATAAATCAGCTTCAAGACGTGCTTTTTCAGACTCAAAACTAGCAACATTCACTTGAGCAGCTTTAGCTTGAATAATATGTACACCAAAATCGGTTTTTACTGGCTTAGAAATCGTACCTTTTGAAGCTTGAACTGCATTATCAAAAGCATCACCGAATACACCGGCTTCATAACCATCAACTCGACCCGCATTATCTTTGGAACTAGAATCTTCAGAATACTGTTGAGCAGCCTCTGCAAAAGATAATCCTGATTGAATTTTTGCATAAACATCATTGGCTATTTTTTCAGCCTCAAGCGCAGTACGATTATCTGTTGTAATCAAAATATGTTGGACTTCAACTTTGGCATTTTTATTTTGTTGAGTTACATATTGATCATAAGCTTGTTTTAATTCTGCATCTGTAACAGTTGTTGTGGCATTTGCTACCATAGCAGGCGTTACCAATACATAATCAAGATCAACTGAGGCAGGTTGCTTAAACAGCACTTTATGTTTTTCATAATAAGCAGCGACTTCAGCATCAGTTATTTTTACAGACGTTTTGTAATCATCCAATTTTACAGATGACATAAATAACGTACGTTGCTCACCTTGTAGATTTGCGATTTGCTGAATATCACTTTGGCTTACCAAAGAATTATCACGAATGCTTGAAACTAACATTTGAAGCGCATGATCTTGTCTTAAATTTTGGATTAGACCCTGGCTCGTCATATTAATTGATCGAAGATAGTTTTCATAAGCTTGTTGTGAAAATTTACCATCAACCTGCAGACTTGGCTGTTGAGCAATCATTTGTTCAATCTGAGCATCACTTAAACTGATGCCTAACTTTTCAGCCTGCTGAACCAATAAAGCACGATCAATTAAACTATCTAGAGCCATTTGTTCAATATACGATTGATTCAGAAGTGATTCATCACCTTGAACCATTTGTAAGAATTGATCTTTATAATTCTTCGTTTGAACTTCTAGCTCTTTATTAGAAATTTCTAAATCATTAACGGTTTTAGCAATCCCATCTTTGTTTCCACCACCGAAATAGCCTTCAATACCGACCAATGCCAATGGTGTCAAAAATAATACTAGAAGGACTTTGCCGAGCCACCCTTTAATGAGTTTACGAAACGATTCCATAGGTATTCCAATATTTTATTTCAAAGCGATTCTAACTGATAATCCAAACCGAATATATCAGATGAAGCCATAAATTTTCTTTTTAATAAAAAACGCGCCAAGTCGGCGCGTTTTGGACTTAATAAGAATTAAGCTACAGAATCTTTTAAACCTTTACCAGCTTTAAAGCTAGGAACTTTGCTTGCTTTAATTTGTAATTCTTCGCCAGTTTTCGGGTTACGACCAGTGCGTGCAGCACGATCTTTAACGCTGAAAGTACCAAATCCTACTAAAGTAACAGAGTCACCTTTTTTCAGCGCTTCGCCAATAGAAGCAATAGTCGCGTCCAATGCCTTACCAGCATCAGTCTTAGACAATCCCCCTTTCTCTGCAATCGCATCAATCAATTCTGATTTATTCATGAAGATTACGTCCTCTTATATCGTTTGTTTAAAATCCAAGGCTTGTATTTTAAAAGGCCATGACGACTTTATAGCAATGCTTTGGGGGGAAACGCAATACTGCTCGACCTGTTTTGATCAAAATAAGCGACAAAAAATACCAAAATTACAGTTTTATCTCTAAATCCATCATTTTTTTTCGAGTTTGGCTCGTAAAGCTTGATTTTCAGCAATGAGCACATCTAATTTCTGGTGAATATCTAAAATCATATTCTCAAGATGTTGTACATCTTTAGTTGAGACGAGCCCAATACGATTAAGCGAAGTACTCACCCCATGATCTAAAAGTTTTTCCACCTTATCTTTTTTATCCGTAACAGACTCTTTAGTTTTTTCCGCAACTTTGTTTACTGTTTGATCTGTAAATTCAACCGTTTTTGATTCAAGCTCTTCACCAACTTTGACTAAAGAGTCAAACATTTTATTACCTTCTTCCTCTGCGCGAGAAAAAGCACCTAAACCAGCAAGCCAAATTTGTTTAGTATATTTACGAAAATCAAGTGTGGACTTGCGTTGATGCTTTGTTTTACGTGAGTTTGCAGGTTGTGAGTTGTCCATTAATTCCTGTTCTTTATTGTTATTTACATCTTGATCCACCGTTACACTCCTGTATATTTTAGCCTCTAAACTGACTATTCGTGCATAAAATACATTGATAATATCAAATATCGCTATTGAACCTTGTTCAAAACTGTTCTACAAAGCAATGATAAATGATGTAATCTTAGACTTAATTTAAGTTTGTGTTAATAGAACTTTTTAGATTTATTAAATTTGAATAGGATTTTTTTATGAGTGAATCGCAACAACAACAAGGTCATACCCGTTTGTTGCTTAACATTGTTATGTTAGTTTTAGAGACATTCTATTCTTTCGTCTTAAAACATGACCGTGTTGTTCGCCTTCAAGCAAAAAAATTTGTAGAACAACAAATTACAATTAAAATGAATAGCTATATCCCCTATTTTGACTTTTATATCCAATTTACGGATAAAGGCATCTTATTTGACCTTCAAGCGCCAGAAAAAGAACCTGACCTCAAGGTAAGTAGTACTTTAGTCGATATCATTCAAATTTTCGGGTTCGCAAACCGCAGAAGTTTAAAAAAAATGCGTATTGAAGGTGATCAAACCCTTAAAGACGAATTCAGAGATTTAGCATTGCATCTCTCAACACCGAAATTACTTTCAGATTGGAAAAACTGGTTAACAACAGCTTCTGAAGACCAAGATACAAAGGCTTCGAGAAAACGCATTGCACCATTACTTGAAAAAATTGACTTACAAAGATCTAAAATCAATACACTTCAAGTAGAGGTAAAACAATATAAAAATCGTATTCGTCGCATGCAATCCAACCAAAAACGTATCAACATTGCATTCGGGATAGTTTCGGTTCTATTCGTGGCTTTAATCGTGTATAATTTATTGAATATTTATTAAAATAATAAAGTTTTATCTGTTTGAATCCTCGCCATATTTAATTCCGATTAATTTAGTTGGTTTTTAGAAAAAATACTTGACTAAATTAGTCGGAATTCATAAAATTTCATCATCTAGCCTTTTACACGTGTATCGAATCATGCGCTTAACCACTCGCGGTCGCTACGCAGTGACTGCATTACTTGATCTAGCTTTGCAGCCGACTGAACAAACCATTACTTTGGCAGAAATTGCTACTCGCCAAACTATTTCTGTGGCTTATTTAGAACAACTATTTGCTAAATTAAAGCGTCATGGCTTGGTTTCGAGTGTACGTGGTGCTAATGGTGGATACCATTTAGCGCGTAATGCTTCTGATATTACGGTCTTAGAAATTATTGAAGCTGTAAACGAAACTGTTGATGCAACACGTTGTGACCACAAAGGTAACTGCCAAAATGGCGCAATGTGTCTAACTCACGATTTATGGCAAGAACTCTCCCTCCACATTGCCGATTACTTAGCTAAAATCTCTCTTGCTGATTTAGTTGCTCGCGATAACGTTCAAACTGTTGCGATCCGCCAGAATACAGCTCCATTAGATTCAGCCCTTTTATCGGTTACAGGTATTTGACATGAAACGTCCAATTTATCTTGATTATGCTGCAACGACTCCAGTCGACCCACAAGTTGCTGAGCGCATGATGGAATGCCTTACATTCGATGGGACTTTTGGTAACCCTGCATCACGTTCGCACGCATATGGTTGGCAAGCTGAAGAAAAAGTTGAATACGCTCGTGAGCAAGTTGCAAATCTTGTAAAAGCAGATCCACGCGAAATCGTTTGGACATCTGGCGCTACAGAATCTGACAACCTTGCACTAAAAGGTGTTGCACAGTTCTACGCTTCAAAAGGCAAACACATTATTACGAGTAAAATTGAACATAAAGCAATTTTAGATACTTGCCGTGAATTAGAACAAGAAGGCTTTGAAATTACCTATCTTGAACCAGAAGCTCAAACAGGTCTAATTACTCCTGAAATGGTTCAAGCTGCTTTACGTCCTGATACAATTCTTGTTTCATTAATGATGGTCAATAATGAAATTGGTACTGTGACTGATGTTGCCGCTATTGGTGAATTAACTCGTGCGAATAAGACATATTTCCACGTAGATGCCGCCCAAGCTGCTGGTAAAGTTGAAATCGATTTATCAACCATGAAAATTGATTTAATGAGTTTCTCTGCTCACAAAATTTATGGCCCTAAAGGTATCGGTGCACTTTACGTACGTCGTAGTCCACGTGTGCGTCTTAAAGCTCAAATGCATGGTGGTGGTCATGAGCGCGGTATGCGTTCTGGTACGCTTGCAACTCACCAAATCGTTGGTATGGGTGAAGCATTTGAACTTGCAGGTAAAAACCTAGTTGCTGAACAAACTCGCTTACGCACTCTACGTGACAAACTTTGGAATGGTCTACAAGATCTTGAACAAGTTTTCTTAAATGGTCATCCGACTCAAAACGTAGCAAACTACTTAAACGTAAGTTTTAACTTCGTTGAGGGTGAATCTTTAATGATGTCACTTAAAGACGCTGCTGTTTCATCTGGTTCAGCTTGTACTTCTGCAACATTAGAACCTTCTTATGTTCTTCGTGCATTAGGCTTATCTGATGAGTTAGCACACAGTTCAATTCGCTTCAGTTTTGGTAAATATACGACTGAAGAAGATATTGATCATGTGCTAGAAGTAACTAAAGCTGCTGTAGAAAAATTACGTGACCTTTCTCCACTTTGGGATATGTACAAAGAAGGGATTGATCTGTCGAAAGTTGAATGGACAGAACACTAATTTAAACCAAACACATGCATCTTATTAAGCTTAAATATTGAAATTTAATAAGATGCACCCATATTAAATATTATCAGCCGACCCTGAGGTTTGGAGACGCATCATGGCTTATAGCGAAAAAGTGATTGATCATTACGAAAATCCTCGTAATGTTGGTGTTTTAGATAAAAACGCAGAAAACGTAGGTACAGGTATGGTCGGTGCACCAGCTTGTGGTGACGTTATGCGTCTTCAAATCCAAGTGGATGAGAATGGTGTAATTGAAGAAGCTCGCTTCAAAACTTACGGATGTGGTTCTGCAATTGCTTCAAGTTCACTTGTAACTGAATGGCTAAAAGGTAAAACTTTAGACCAAGCACAGCAAATCAAGAATATTGATATTGCAAATGAACTTGCGCTTCCTCCTGTAAAAGTACACTGCTCTGTACTTGCAGAAGATGCAATTAAAGCTGCAGTAGAAGACTACCGTAGCAAAAAAGCGAAAGCTTAATTTAGCGCTTGATGATTGAATGGAGTTTTCATGATCAATTTAACTGAAAATGCTGCAACTCATATCAGCAATTATTTATTGAATCGCGGTAAGGGTGAAGGTATTCGCGTTGGTGTGAAAACTTCAGGTTGTTCTGGATTGGCTTATGTTCTCGAATTCGTTGATGAAGTTGATGAACATGATCAAGTCTTTGAACAGTTTGGGGTTAAAGTTTTCGTTGATCCGAAGAGCCTTGTTTATCTAGAAGGTATGGAAATGGACTATGTTAAAAATGGTCTAAACGAAGGTTTTGAATTCAACAACCCAAACAAAAAAGGTGAATGTGGTTGTGGTGAATCTTTCACTGTTTAAAATAATCATTCTCTTTTTACCTGATTAAAACAGTGCCCTGCACTGTTTTAATTCTATTCAGCGCCCATTTTTATTTCTCACTATTTTGGAATTCCAAATCCATGAATCATTTTGAGTTGTTTAATCTCCCTGTAGCACTCGATATTGATTTAGCAACTTTGAAAGCTAACTTTCTAAAATTGCAGCAACAATATCATCCAGATAAAGCTGAAAATAAAGACCAAGCCTTGATCAAATCTAGCGAAATCAATCAAGCTTATAAAGTTTTATCTCAAGTTGACAGCCGTGCTGGATATTTACTTACACTCAAAAAACAAGACTATCATTTAGATCAATCCATCAATGATTTCGAATTTTTACAATCTGCATTAGAAATTCGTGAACAGTTAGATGAAGCTCAAAGTTCTGAACAACTTTCATCTTTAAAAACTGAAGTGCAACAATGGATTGATGGTTTAGTTCGCGAATTCAAAATAGACTATGAAGCTGAAGATTGGGCTGAGTCTCGCGATACTGTTCGAAAATTACGTTTCTTCCAAAAAGTGATGAATGATATACATCAAGCTGAAGATCGTATTCTCGATGATGAAGATTTTGACTTAGATGACGAATTCTAATTTTATTTTTTTGTTTTATTTTCAAGGGATTTAACACATGGCACTCTTGCAAATTGCTGAACCTGGACAATCAAGTGCGCCACATGAACATCGCATTGCTATTGGTATTGATTTAGGTACGACCCACTCTCTTGTAGCAACTGTGCTTTCTGGCAAACCTAAAGTTCTAAATGATGAACAAGGTCAAGTGTTACTTCCTTCTATCGTACATTATGCTGAAAACTCTACTGTGCTCGGCAATGACGCAAAACCGTTTATAACTCGTGACCCACAGAATACTATTGTTTCTGTAAAACGTTTTATGGGACGCTCAAAAGCTGATATTAAATTTCAACACCCATATCAATTGGTGGGTGAAGACAATCAGATGCCTGCTTTTGAAACAGCGCAAGGTCGTAAAACACCTGTCGAAATTTCTGCTGAAATTCTAAAAAACCTAAAAGATCGCGCTGAAGCAGGTTTAAAGAATCCCATAAATGGTGCTGTCATTACAGTACCTGCCTATTTTGATGAGGCACAACGCCAAGCAACACGAGACGCTGCACAGCTCGCTGGTTTAAACGTACTGAGATTATTAAACGAACCTACAGCAGCAGCTGTAGCGTATGGTTTAGATCAAGCAACAAATTTAAGTACAGATCAAAACTATGTGATTTATGACTTAGGTGGTGGTACTTTCGACGTATCCATCCTACGTTTCTCACAGGGTGTATTTGAGGTACTCGCTACAGGTGGACACACTGCACTTGGAGGTGATGATTTAGATCGTCTTATCGTCAAGTGGGCTAAAAAATCGCTCAATATCGAGACCTTAGATGATAACGAGTATGCACACTTCCTTGTTGCAGCACGTAAAGCGAAAGAAGCTTTATCGGACCAAGATCAAGTTAATCTTCAGCTTTTAGAAAACGAATTAACATTGGATCGTGCAATGTTTGAAAGCATCATTAAAGTTGCTCTAGATAAAACGATTTCAGTGTGCAAACGAGTATTACGTGATGCTAAATTGGAATTAGACGATATTAAAAATGTCGTTTTAGTTGGTGGCTCTACTCGCTCTTATGCGGTACAAAAAGCTGTAGCAGAAGTATTTAGTCAAGAACCCCTGTGTACCATTAATCCAGATGAAGTCGTTGCAATTGGTGCTGCAATTACTGCCAACCAATTAATTGGTAATAGCACCGATGGTTCTTTGCTACTTGATGTAACACCATTATCACTTGGTATTGAAACCATGGGGGGATTAGTAGAGCGATTAATTTCACGTAATACTGCAATTCCTGTCGCTCGTCGTCAAGAGTTCACCACGTATCAAGATGGTCAAACTGCGATGTTAATCCATGTTGTCCAAGGTGAGCGCGATTTAGTAGAACATTGCCGTAGTCTCGGACGTTTTGTTTTACGCGGCATTCCACCGATGACTGCTGGTCAAGCACGCATTGAAGTGACTTATCAAGTCGATGCTGACGGTCTCTTATCGGTATCTGCTCGTGAAACAACATCTAACGTCTCAGCTCAGATTGATATTAAACCATCGTATGGTTTATCTGATACTGATATGGAGCGCCTACTGGTTGATGGTTTTAAATTTGCAGCAGAAGATAAAGCCCTTCGTCATTTACATGAAACTAGAGTTGAAGCTCAACGAGAACTTGAAGCTCTTTCTCAAGCGCTTAAAGCTGATATTAAACTCTTGACTGAACAGGAAGCTCAGGATTTAATTTCTGCACAAACTCATTTGGCTCAACAACTTGAAACTTCTGATATTGAAGCAATTGAAGCTGCTGTTGCTGCGTTAAAAGTTCATAGTGATGCATTTGCTGCAAAACGAATGAATCAACATATTGATCATGCTCTCAAAGGCACTAAGCTTGACGATTGGTCAAACTCAAACTAAACATAGGTAAAAATTTATGCCACGTATTAAAGTTCTTCCACATGCGCAAATTTGCCCTGAAGGTGCTGAGTTTGAAGTTGAGCAAAATGCCAATCTTTGCGAAAGCCTTCTAAAAAATGGTATTAAAATTGAACATGCTTGTGATATGTCTGCAGCTTGTACGACCTGCCATGTCATTGTTCGTAAAGGTTTTGACGGCCTTGAAGAAATGAATGATGTAGAAGCAGATTTACTCGATCGTGCTTGGGGTCTAGAGCCAGATTCACGTCTTTCTTGCCAAGTAAAAATTGAAAATGATGATTTAGAAGTTGAAATTCCGAAGTACACGATTAACCATGCTTCTGAAAATCATTAATCATTTGTAAAACCATAAAAAAAGGTCACTTAAGTGACCTTTTTATTTGTGTAGATATAAGATCCTAATTTAGATATTTTACTTCATCGGACAGTTTTAATTTCACAATACCAGAAGAGTTGGTTAAATCCTGCTGAAGTTTAATACGTTCAATCATTTTTTCTAAAACTGCGATTAATTCAGCATATTCGTAATTTTGTACTTCTTCCATATTCAGCACCAGCTGAAACCCTTTGTACTCATAATCAAACCAATGTTGATGGGTTTGCTTGGTGCTATATTTTTCCATGACCTGCCAACTCTTAATCGAACCATGAATCCCTTTCAGTTCTACAGGTTCCTGAGGTGCACAAAGATAATAGTTTTTAACTAACTTATAAGTCTCATCCGAGATTAAAATTTCATCAATTTCTGCAGCATTTTGAAGTCTTGCAGCTAAATTCGCATCCCGCCCAACAATGGTATATGCCATTCGATGAACTGCACCATAGTTACCAACGTGACAATAACCAGTACTAATGCCCATACGTATATGCAGTGCTGAGTATCCCATTTTCACCCAGCGTTCACGCAAAAATTTCATTTGTTGACGCATTGCCATCGCCATATCGATGCAATTTTTGGCATCTTGTTCAACCCCTTGCGAATCTGGATCTCCAAAAAAAATGAGAATCGCGTCTCCCATAAACTTGTCAATTGTTCCACCATATTGCTTAGCAATTTCAGTCATATGGCTCAGATAGTCATTCAAAACAAAAGCTAAGTCATCTGGAATAAGAGTCTCTGAAAGCTCAGTAAATCCCTGAATGTCAGAGAAAAAAATCGTAATTTTTTTTCGTTTATATTCAAGTTTCGCTTCAGTTTCACCACGCATGATAGATTGCCACAATTGAATTGGTGCATAGCGGCTTAACTGATTCGATAACTCAATATATCGATTCATTTCTTTAAAATAAGTTTGACGTTGAACATCTAATTTTTTTACACGTCGATTCTGATAATAATTAGCAAAATTCACAAAAAGAATCGCACATATACACGAGACTACGGACAATTCGATTGAAGTTTGCTGGAAATAGTCTTCAAAACCAAAAATAAAAATTGTACAAATATAAAAAACAATGATCGCAACTAAAATTGCAATCGAACTCACCATCATCGAAATTTTATTATTAACGGCGGTATACACTAATCCAAACAGGAAAACAAATGTAGGCAACAAACTTAAATGCACTGCTGCTAAGGCGGTAGCTACAACAACAACATCAATAATAAAGAACGCAAAACGTCTGGTTTTACTACCATAACGATATTGGATACTGTGTGAAATTCGGGGCGCTAATAGAATCAGCAAGAAAATAAATAGAGGGTATAAAATCTGATAATTTTGGTTTTGTGAAGTGAAATAATAGATCACAACAAGAATCGCGATCATCACATACCCCATCATCCTGAGGAGTACTTCAAATTGCTGTGGCTCTTTATCCAGCATTCGTTCAAATGGCAATTGCTATTACCTCAATTCACATTATTTTTATTCTTCCCTGAAATTGACGTATTTACTCCATACGCCAATCGAAAGGCATGTCACCTTGACCACGAAGCGCGAGCATGAGCGTTTGACGCATATGCGCTAAAACATCATTACTGTAAGGAACTGCAGGTGAAGCACCCCAAACAGGCTTAGGCCATGCAGAATCATTCTGATAACGAACTACATGATGAAAATGAAGTTGAGGAACCATATTTCCTAGTGCTGCAACGTTCATTTTATCCGCACGGAAAACTCGAGATAATTGACTAGATAACCAGCTAGATTCTCTTAAAAATTGTTCTTGGTCTGCTTGGCTTAATTCATATAATTCAGTTACACCTGGAACACGCGGTACCAAAATCAACCATGGAAATTGCATGTCATTCATTAAACGACAAGTTGAAAGTGGAAAGTCGCCAACAAAAAAAGTATCTTGAGCAAGTTGTGGATGCAAACTAAACATATATTTATAAATGACGCAAAAATTAAATGGATAGCTAATACTAACACAACAGTTTTAGACTGAGTATTATTAGTCATGTGTTTCGATACAAAAAAATATGTATTTCATTGATTTGAATCTCACTCATTCATTGCAATGCATCGCTAAAAAATCAACCTATAAGGTTGACTGTCAGCCAGTGCATTTTGAGCAACGAACAAGTATAGATTCAAGCCCAACTTAGATCAGTTAAGCCCTCTCATCAATTCATCTAAAAGATCATTAATAAACTGAATTCTTTTGTCATTTTCCTCAAGCATAACCATCACTTTCAGACGTTGACCACCGTCCATTCTAAAAAATGTCGGATGTTTTTGCATCATTTGGATAATACTCATCGCTTGAACAGGAGTATCAGGTGAAAATTCAATTTGGCCACCCTGCTTACTCAAATCAATCTTGGTAATACCTAATTTTTCTGCTTTTATACGCACCTGATGAACAGTAAAAAGATATTTCACTTGTTGAGGTAGCACACCAAAACGATCGATAAGCTCCATACGGATATGATCGAGTTTTTCTTGTGTATCCGTGTTACTAATTCGCTTATAGAACAATAAACGCTGATGCACATCACCTAAATATTCATCTGGAATTAATGCAGGCATATGTAAACTAATTTCAGCCGTGAGTGACAAAGGGGCATCAAAGTTAGGAGTCTTACCATTTTGGATGGCTTTAGTCGCTTTCTCAAGCATTTCCATATATAGACTATATCCAATTGCATGCATTGAACCACTTTGCTGCTCACCTAGAAGCTCGCCTGCTCCACGTATTTCTAAATCCTCTGTTGCCAATACAAAACCAGCGCCTAAAGTAGAAGCACGCTGAATGGCATCAAGTCGTTTTTCAGCATCACCTTTTAAGCCTTTAATAGACGGAACCATCAGATACGCATAGGCTTGATGATGAGAGCGCCCCACACGACCACGCAGTTGATGAAGTTGTGCCAAACCTAGCTTGTCTGCTCGCTCGATGATAATTGTATTGGCATTTGGTACATCAATTCCCGTTTCAATAATGGTCGAACACACCAATACATTATATTCTTTATGATAAAACTGCTGCATGACCTGCTCTAACTCACGCTCACGCATTTGACCATGCGCAACTGCAACCCGAGCTTCAGGAACTAACAACCGAATATTTTCAGCCGCTCGTTCAATGGTATCCACTTCATTATGCAAAATATAAACCTGACCACCACGTAATAGTTCACGCAAGATCGCCTCTTTCATCGTGGCATCGGTCTGCTCATTGACAAAGGTCTTAACAGCAAGACGGCGTGCAGGTGGTGTAGCAATAATTGAGAGGTCACGCATACCTGAAAACGCCATATTTAACGTACGCGGGATTGGCGTAGCTGTTAGCGTCAGCATATCTACATCGGCACGCATCGCTTTAATACGTTCTTTATCTCGCACACCAAAGCGATGTTCTTCATCAACAATCATCAATCCAAGTTGTTTAAACTGGACATTTTCCTGCAAAATTTTATGTGTTCCAATAACGATATCGACTTTACCGTCTGCCAAATCTTCGATCGTTTTTAAATGTGTTTTATTTGAACCAAATCGAGATAACACTTCAATACGGATAGGCCAATCAGCAAATCGGTCTTTGAAGGATTCATAATGCTGTTGTGCAAGTAAAGTTGTTGGAACTAAAACAGCAACTTGCTTATTGTTTTGTACAGCAACAAAAGCAGCTCTCATCGCCACTTCTGTCTTACCAAATCCAACATCACCACAGACTAAACGATCCATTGGTTTAGCTTGTTGCATGTCGTATAAAGTCGCTTCGATAGCATTCGCTTGATCAAGCGTTTCTTCATAAGCAAAACCACTGACAAATTGCATATAAGCAGTGTGGTCTAGTTCAAATTCGATGCCTGGTTTTGAATGACGTCGTGCTTGAATATGAAGTAGTTCGGCTGCAACATCATGTATTTGCTCTAGTGCTTTGCGCTTAGCTTTATTCCAAGCATCAGTACCAAGTTTATGCAGTGGTGCTAAATCAGGATCACCTCCACTGTATCGACTAATCAGATGCAAATTGGTGACAGGAACATAGACTTTGGCATCATCAGCATAATTAAGTTGCAAAAATTCGTGGTCTTGATCATCAATACATAAATTCACTAATCCCGCATAGCGACCTACACCGTGATCAATATGAACTACAGGTGCACCTATACTTAATTCAGTTAAACTTTTAACTAAGAACTCTTCAGAAACTTCATGCTGGCGTTTTCTACGGCGTTGTACAACACGATGCTCATAGAGTTGATTTTCTGAAATGACAGATATTTGTCCTTTAATCTCCAAGCCACGTTCAAGTGGTGCATGCGTTACTGCTACTGAATATTGTTGATTAATAAATTCCTGATAATGCTCTACAACAGGAATTTCACCCATACTCGCTCGTAAGGAGTCCTTTAACGATTCACGACGTCCCGCACTTTCAGCGACGAGTAAGACAGGGTGTTGCGCAGCATCAATAAATGATTTTACAGCATGAAAAGGCTGTTGATGTTTAGGCTCTACCGCTAAACGAGGTGGCTGTTCAGCAGAGGTATTAATTACACCCGCTTTAGGTTCAAAAACTTCGTCAAATGCGATAATACGAGGAAACTGATTGAGTTGTTCAAAAATTTGATTTTGTTGAAAGAAGATTTGTTCTGGAGCTAATAAAGGTTGATCAACATTATGACGTCGGTCTTCATAACGCTGATAAATATCTTTCCAAAATTGAGTTAATTCACTTTCAATATTTCGATCTGTAATGACAATGGAATGATTTGGTAAGTATGATGTAATACTACTTTGTTCTAGCATTTCTTTTTTTGAAAAGAACAGCGGAAAGTAATAGTCCAATCCGGGTGAAGATATACCCTCCATTACATCCTGATAAATTGGATTCTTTTTCGGGTTCGCCGTTGGAAACTCTTCAGCATAACGGTCTCGAAATTGAGCTCTACCTTCTTTTAAAGGAAACTCTTTAGCTGGTAAAACCTTAAAATGTTCAAGTTTCGTCGTGGTCCTTTGAGTTTCTGGATCAAAAAATTTCAAAGAATCAATTTCATCATCAAACAAATCTATTCGAATTGGAGCATCTTGCCCTGAAGCAAAAATATCAACTAAACTTCCCCGAACAGCAAATTCTCCATGATCATATACAGTATCGACCAAATGATAACCAGCCTGAATCAGGCGTTGTTTCTGCTTTTCTAAATCAAATTTTTGCCCAACGCTAATATCAAAATGCTCACCTAACACCCAAGACGTCGGCGCAACACGTTGTGCCAAAGTTGTGCTTGAAATGAGTAGTATCCCTTTTGCTGGCATATTAGAGAGCACTGATAATCTTTCTGAGACAATATCTTGATGCGGAGACAACCGATCGTAAGGTAAGATCTCCCAATCTGGAAAGATGGTGGGCTTCACACCATAAAATTCAAGTTCACTCTCAAGTTGAGCTAAATGTTGATTATTTCTAGCTACCAGAACAAAGAGTCGATCAGAGTTTTGACTTATTTCTTTTAAAAGCAAAGCGATGGCAGAGCCTTTAAGCGCCCCTAACCATCTTTTTTCGCCAGATTTTATTTGTGATAGATTAAGTTGAGAAATTTCTTTTTGGAACATGAAGATCGCTTTAAAAGTCTGGTAGGACATTGCACTATTTTATCATGTTCAAAATCGAGAATGAGTTATTTTTAGATATCACAAACATTCAGTCGCAAACATTAGCGCTCACGTTTGAATTCACGATAATAATCATTGAGCAATATCACGAATTTTTTTAACTGTTCTAGATTCTGTTGATTATTACCTAATCTCGTAGTAAAACGACCTGTATTCAACTCGAGATCTATTTTCTCTTTGATCAACATTCCCCGATAAAATAAATTTTCCAAATCATCAAAACGAGTAACCTTTCGGTTCGAAAAATATGACAATCTTTCATTTAGTTCATTCAAAACAACGTCATCGATAATATATCCTAATTCAGGATCATGACGAATTTGATGGGTCTGTAAATAAACTTGCTCAGCCGATGGTTTTTTTTGAAACAAATCAGAAATTTTTTTAAACATAGTTCGGTAAGAAAAGCTGAAAACTCAAAATAATGTTTTATCTTAGCATTTGGTCACGAATACACCTATATTCATGACCAAAAAGCACTCAAACTAAAATTAACCGTAATTTTTTCTTAAATATTCTACAATCTTCTTCGATTCGAACAATTTTACGCCTGTATTAGGATCAACTAAATACGGGACTTGTATATCCTTCCCCTTGCGATTCATTACCTTTACAACCTGCTCGCGTTTACCGCCAGCCAAAGGAATATATTTCCCAGGCTTCAATCGTAAAATCGCTGGTCCTTGATCCTGCCAACGTTCTTTAGCAACATTATGAAACTTAAATGGTAATTCAAGTTCTGTGAGTTCAGCGCGCACGATTCTGGTGTATGGACTCGCTTCAAACCCCCACAGCTCAATTAAATGCTCGGGTTGTGGTCTCTGCTTAATCGCTTTATTTATAAAAATCCCACGAGCACCATTAATCAGTGTTCCAGCTAGAGCAACTACAGGCAATTTGGGGTAGTGTGAGAATTGCTTCGGTGTTTGACCTGTCTCACCATAATGCTTAAAAAGATAGTGAATAATATCCTGAGACTCGTAAAGTTTAGCCCCAGTATTTTCATCAATTAAAAAAGGAAATTGAATCTTACCACCAAGTGTTTTTACTTGATCTCGATAGACCCTTCCACCTTTCGGACAAGGATACACTTCGTAGTCAAGATTAAGTAAAGTCAACACCTCTCTTACACGACGACAGAATGGTGATCCTTCAAATTCGTAAAGCTTTAATGCTTTTTCTGGCTGTTTAGGAAACGGTGTACCTGAAGTCCCACGTCCACCTTCTGCAACAGCTGAAGCTAGCGCCTGAGCCACTTTTAATTGATGAATCACCATACTGATTACCTCGTTTTTGTTTTATTTAAATTAATCGACTAATTTTGTCTTGGACACAATAATTCCATTATTGTCTGCATAGATATAATCACCTGGTTGGATTGTGATATTTCCAATTTGAATCGTGATATTGGTTTCGCCCACCCCTTTGCGATTACTTTTTTGAGGTATAGCCGCAAGTGCGTGCACGCCTAGATTTAAACTCGCAATAGCATCAACATCTCTAACACAACCATTAATAATGACACCACCCCATCCATATTTAACGGCAGACTCAGCAATCATATCTCCCATCAATGCACAACGTATGGAAGAACCACCATCTACAACTAAAACTTTGCCTTGCCCATCTGTAGCGAGTAACTCTTTTACTCGTGAATTATCCTCAAAACATTTAACAGTGACAGCTTCACCCCCAAAGCTTTTTACACCGCCGTAACTTTTGAAGAATTTTCCATCAATAGATGGATACAATACTTGAATATCTAAATCAGGATGGTCATCCAGTAAATCACACGTCACAAATGTTGGCGTTGTCACTTTTTATACCCTCAGTTATGTTTTTGAATCTCTAAATTATCATAAATCTTAATTTTTTCATTTTGAGTTCTTGCGCTCACGACCATAGTATTAGCGACTTGCTCTGCTGTCACTGGCTTATATTTGAATGTATTTGGCAGAAATTGCGATACTCGCTTGAAAATACTCTGAGAAATATCTTCGAGTGTCCTTGTTTCAGCTCTTTCACCAATTAAGAGTGAAGGTCGAATGATCGCCAATTGATAGAGTGATAATGATTTTAGATAATTTTCTAACTTTCCCTTCACTTGATTATAGAAGAATGGAGATCTTTCATTCGCACCTTCCGCACTTACAATTGCAAAAAAAGTATCGGTATTCACGAGCAAATCAGCAAAATGAGCATTTATCTCAAAATCGATATTGTAAAAATTTTCTTTAGAGCCTGCTTTTTTAATTGTACTTCCTAGGCAACTAAACGCATGTGAGAATTCAGAAGCGTCCTCATCATTTAACATTAAAAAGTCATCAATGACCAACTGATCAACTTTGGTGAACTGTTCAAATTGTTCATCATGCTTACGAACAACTACGACAATTCTTTCGCAATCTACCAATTGATTCAAATGATTTACCAAAGATCGACCAACTAAACCAGTTGCCCCTATAACTATTGCACTTTTAATATTTTTAATCATTTTTTCGCCATTCCTTCCAATATTTATCTAATCTAACGTGCTAACCGCATTTTATCTGCATCAAAAATGTTGTCAAAGCATGTCAAGACTTGACTTTGCCGCATCATTTAATCACAATATGGCACTTGTTTACGGGCTGGTGTAAATTCTTCTAATGTTTGTATTTAGTTGAAATTTCAGCCCGCCCAGACCAATCAATTTCAAGGAGTGCACGAGTGGCAAACTCTGCTCAAGCAAAAAAACGTGCTCGTCAAAACGTTAAAGCACGTAAACACAACGCAAGCTTACGTTCTATGGTTCGTACTTACCTTAAACGCACAGTAGCAGCGATCGCTGCGGGTGACTACGCAGCAGCTTCTGAAGCTTACAAAACTGCAGTACCTGTAATCGACCGTATGGCTGACAAAGGTATCATCCACAAGAACAAAGCTGCTCGTCATAAGAGCCGTTTAAATGCACAAGTTAAAGCTTTAGCTTCTAACTAAGTTGCGTTAAAAAAAGCCCTTTAAGGGCTTTTTTTATATCTTAAATTTATCAATAATGCTTAAAAAATATTAAAATTACTATCTTTCTTGCTCTATAAATTCACGAATAGACAGCTCATTAGATTCACCACGCCATATCCATTTCAATTTTGCATCTATAAATGCTTCACCTTCAAACCAAACAAACAAACCTTCCATCATTTCTGGCCAATCATGTTGACCAATCTGTGTTTTACCTGAAATCACAGCCAGAATACCAGCCAGAATAGTGTCATGGCTAACCGCCAAACTTAATCCATGATTCTGTTGAGGGTGAGTTTGATAAAGCAAATGTAAAACATCAACCACACCTGTAATTGGCTGCTTCACCCCAGGTAAGGTATTGTTTACAAAGCTATTGATAAAGCCCAAAGCACCTTGTTGCTTAAAATATGGCGCAGCTTGCTCGATATCTAAAACGAAGCTACCAGGCTCGACCAAAAGCCCCTGCTCAACAATCTTAATATGATGGGTATTTGACTTAGGATTGATTTGATCAGCACCTTGAATCATCAGTGCAGCAGTATCAATACAACGTTGAATTGGACTAGAAATACAGTGTTCTATCACACGATCTGTTTGTTCAATAAGATAAGCCCCCCAAGCCTGCGCCAGATCCTTACCTTGATCAGTTAATTGCAAATCATATCCAGCGAGTCCTTGACCCACCACCATTTCACGTATTGAGTGGCGAGTAAATAGTGTAACAGGCACAGCAACATCGGGCAGTAAATCAACCGCTCTGAGCATACTTGGAGGAAGCAACTTCAGCGACATAATAATTCTAATAAATGAAATTAATTTGACTATAACACGATGAAATTATAGTTCCACTCCCCTAAAGTACATTTGACAACGCATCTAAAGCCAATTGCCTCATTTCAGGATCACGATAGGCGATAAAACCATTATTCAAAACAGTATCACGCTGATTATAGGTAAATGGCACAGAATCTAAGGTCAATAAACCACCCCCTATACTCTCTAGCAAGCCTTGTCCAGCACTAGTGTCCCACTCAGAGGTTGGATGAAATCTTGGGTAAATATCTATCTCACCCTCAAGCATCATACAAAATTTGTAAGCACTTCCAGCTTCACGACGTATAACCGGTATTTCTCTTTCAATATAATCAATATAGTGTTGATACTTAAGATTTTTACTACTATGACTCAGTCCAATTTGGATGGCATCGACTGGTGAGGCTTTAAATTTGCAATATTTTTCCCAAATATTGTTCATAAATGAATATTTATAAGGAAGATCCGTCAAATAGCCCATATACATAACTTGCTCTGTCGGCACGACTATGACTGAAAATACAGTTTGATGGTTCTGAATAAGACTCAGATTAATCGTAAATTCATCACGCTCATGAATAAACTCCTTCGTACCATCCAAAGGGTCTAGCATCCAACATTGAGGCCATTCATGTCGCTCTGAATAATCACTTTCTTCGGAAATGATCGGAATATCAGGTGTAAGTTTTGCAAGCTCTCTGAGCAGATATTGATTTACCTTTAAATCTGCTTGAGTTACAGGAGAATTGTCATCTTTTTCGTTGATTTTAAAATCACGTCCAGCACAATAATTTTGATATTCTTCTAATAATATTTGGCTTGCAACAGCCAAAATCGGAACCAAATTTAACATTTGCTGATCTTGGGGAGCATGCGTTGTGATAAACATGGATAAAACCTATTTTTTGTCTTTTGGCGCTACACACTCTAAGCATGACGATCATATTAAGAACCTCAGCTTAAATGCAGCATGATTTAATTTGCATTTTTGGATTTATATTTATAGTAGCAAACCTATAAAATATAACCACTTTGAAACACATAACCCATTTCAATCATAAGAACTCTAACACTTTTAAAACAAAATCCGAAGCGTGATTGCCAACAATCCTCAATTCATCTTAAATAACACCCGCAATAGTTCCAAAAATCAGAGCGCACCTTAGAGTCAATATCACCATAAAAAATAAGCCTTCTTTAAGAAGGCTTGTTTTTTTATTTTTGCTCTTTGACTGGACTTTCAGGCTGTTCATTCGGTTTTTTCACAGGCTCTTTATTTTTAAAAGAGTCCTGACTCCCTTTATCCTCATTAGATTCTTTGTGTGGTTTCGAACTATTATCATGTTTTGTCATACTTCAAACTCCTATGCACCATTTTCAAAAAATATGATGCTTTCATCGCGACTTCTATACTATTTTTGTATTCACTCTTAAGATCTAAATTTGTGACCTTACACATCCAATTCGATATAATACGAATGGAATGAAATATATAAGTCACCACGCACGCCCAATCTTTAGGTTAATTTTAAGAATGCTGATGTGATTTCAACTTTTTTGCATCAAATGATGGTGTAAATCGATATTTAAATAACACCCATTTTGTTGTTTTTTATTTGTGCTAAATTGCAACAATACCTGAGGAAAGATGAATGAATAAACCCATCATCATGTTCGACATGGATGGAACCCTACTCGATCTTGCTTTTGACGATTTAATTTGGAATCACAAACTCCCTGAGCGACATGCCAAAACTCATCAAATCAGTTTAGAACAGAGCAATCAAATTCTATTTAAATTTTATCAAGATCATAAGCACACGCTCGATTGGTATTCTACGCGCTTTTGGACAGCCAAAGTCGGCGTTGATACCTTTCAGCTTCAACACGATCACAAAGAATTCATCAAGCCGAGACAGGGATGCATTGCGTTATTATCAAGCCTTAAGCAAGCTGGATACCGAATGTGGTTAGTCACCAATGCTGATGAAAGAGGTTTGGCATTGAAAATGAATCAAGTTGACCTCACCTCTTATTTTGAAGTGATGATCAGTAGCGAAACGATCGGTTTTGCTAAAGAGCGTTTTGAATTTTGGGATCAATTACAGAAAATGCACCCATTTGAACCTCGTCACTGCGTTCTCGTTGATGATACAGCGGTAGTACTCGAAGGTGCTAAATCTTTTGGTATCGAACACCTGATCACAATTACCCAACCATCTAGCGCTCAACCTGAGCGCGAAAGGTCTAAACTTCAGTATCCTGCAATCAATGATCTAAGATCATTAATCCCCTATTTAGACCAAATTAACCATGAGAAAGAAATGAATGTCAAAACAGCATGAAACTAAAATCACAGATTCAATGCGAATTGATAAGTGGCTTTGGGCAGCACGCTTTTTTAAAACCCGCTCAATTGCCAAGGCAGCAATCGAAGGTGGTAAAGTTCATCACAACAATGATCGCGTTAAAGTTTCCAGAGAAGTACGTGTAGGAATGGAGTTAACGATTCAGCAGGGATTTGAAAAGAAAACCGTCATTGTGAAAGCATTATCATCTGTACGAGGCGGGGCACCTGCTGCACAATTACTCTATGAAGAAACTGAAGTCAGTATCGCGCGTCGTGAGTTGCTTTCTACACAAAGAAAATTGCATAATCTTGCACGACCAGATCATCGTCCAAGCAAAAAAGATCGACGTGATATTACAAGATTCCGTCAACAAAATGGTCAGCAATATGACGAAGTTTGGTCATACGATGATGAATAAGTTAAAGCGACAAATATTGTCGTTTTGAAGTTTAAAATTATAGAACAGTCCTATTTTTTCTGTCACTATAATGCCGTGGACATTAGACTTAATTAAAGACATCCACTTAAGTTATCAGTGATTTACATCGTTTTGAGGTTATGAGATGGATGATAATAAAAGCAAAGCACTGAGTGCTGCTTTAAGCCAAATTGAAAAACAATTTGGTAAAAATACGGTAATGCGCCTTGGTGACAATACTGTTCAAGCTGTAGAAGCTGTATCTACAGGTTCTCTTACATTGGATATCGCACTAGGTATTGGTGGTTTACCTAAAGGCCGTATTATTGAAATTTATGGTCCAGAATCATCAGGTAAAACCACCATGACACTTCAAGCGATTGCGCAATGTCAAAAAGCAGGTGGTACTTGTGCATTTATCGATGCTGAGCATGCTTTAGATCCTCAATATGCTCGCAAACTTGGTGTAGATATCGATAACTTATTGGTGTCACAACCTGATCACGGTGAACAAGCACTAGAAATTGCAGATATGCTGGTCCGATCTGGCGCTATCGACTTAATTGTTGTCGATTCTGTAGCAGCCTTAACCCCTAAAGCCGAAATTGAGGGTGAAATGGGCGACTCTCATATGGGTCTACAAGCGCGCTTGATGAGCCAAGCATTGCGTAAAATTACAGGTAATGCAAAGCGCTCCAACTGCATGGTGATCTTCATTAACCAAATTCGTATGAAAATTGGTGTCATGTTTGGAAGTCCAGAAACCACTACTGGTGGTAATGCGCTCAAATTCTATGCTTCTGTACGCTTAGACATTCGCCGTATTGGTCAAGTAAAAGAAGGTGATGAAATAGTTGGTTCTGAAACACGCGTTAAAGTGGTGAAGAACAAAATGGCACCTCCTTTCCGTGAAGCATTATTCCAAATCATGTACGGTAAAGGTACAAATCAGCTTGCTGAATTGGTCGATCTCGCTGTACAACAAGAACTTGTTCAAAAAGCTGGTGCTTGGTATTCATACCAAGGCAACAAGATTGGACAAGGTAAGAACAACGTGATTCGTCACCTTGAGGAAAATCCTCAACTTGCACAAGATCTTGATCGCATGATTCGTGAACAGTTGTTAACCACAGCGACACCAGCCCCAACTGAAGAAAATGACGAAGAAGCAGATTTATTTGAAGTATAATTTTTCAAAAATTTGAAATCGAAGCGCCCAAATTCTGGGCGCTTTTGTTTAAGTGCATGGATTTAAAATGTCAGAGAAGTTTCCCAAGTTCATTCATTATGAGCAATTAAAATCAATAATGAATGAAGATGAACCTCAACATCTCATCAATGATCAACACTCGACTAGTCAACACCTAACCGATCAAGCACCAGATGAATGTGATTTAGATGATACTCATTCATCAGTTCTAGCACAGAATAAAGGCTTAACAGGGACTCGTTTGAGATCGTATGCATTTGCAGTCTTAACTCGCAAAGAATACTCAAAAAAAGACTTAATCGATAAACTTGCTTTGTATGCACAAAATAAGGAAGAGGTTTTGAGCTTAGTTGATGAGCTAGCGCGAGAAAATTATCAAAGTGATGCTCGCGTTGCAGAAATGACGGTACGCAGCCAATTACGTAAAGGAAAAGGTCCAAATCGAATAAAGCTAGCGCTTAAAAGCAAACACGTTGATAAAGCGTTGGCTGAACCAGAAATGGAAGAAATAGATTGGTATGAACAAGCATACTTATTGAAGGTCAAAAAATATGGCTATGAAGTTGCTCAGGACGCAAAATTAAAAGCAAAACAAATTCGCTTTTTACAATATAGAGGCTTTGAAATGGATGCGATTATGAAAGCTATAAAAAGAAAAGAGAATGGAGAATAAGAAATAAAATTATTATAATGGTGGCAACCCTACTAGCAAAACTCCGGCACATCATAGTTCTGATACCGTTGCTACCTTCCGGTCCTGGCGGGGTTCTCAGAGTACAATTGCGAAGCCACCAGCAGGGCTACCATTGCAAGAACAGAGTATAGAGATTTTTAACGATCTTGCAATACCATAATGGGCTTTAAAGGCACTAAAAAAGTTCAAGTGAATATTTACTAATCTATTAACAACAAACTTGATATTTTTCATCTAAATAACTTCAACTTAAATTTCTTCATTTATACAGTTTCATTGTAAATTTATATTGATTTTAAATGCTATGACGTTTTTAATGATCTGATTATTAAGAATTGAAAATACTCAAAGTTCAAATTTGAGTATGGATACAAATGGAATAATGAACATGCTCAATAAGCGTACTTTTCTTGCACTAGCATTGATGAGCTCAACATCAGTTTTTGCCAATATTCCTATCGAATCAAAAGGATTAAGCCAAAATTCAAGTTTGAACCAAACAGCAGTCGCAGTGAATAACACCGCTACCGCTCCTACCAACACCAGTTGGCAACTTATCCAACAAAATCAACGCTTAGAAAATCAAATTCGTGCACTTCAAGGCAAATTAGAAGAACAAGAACATCAAATTAATCAACTGACCAACGAATTAAAAAATCGCTATACAGATCTAGATCAAAGATTAGAACTCCTCCAACAAAAAATTGATCCTGTTGAAAAGTCCAATGCCGAAGATTCTAATGCCGCACCACCCGCTCCCAATGAGCCAACTGCACCAAACACTAGCACTAACTCAAATACCACAGCATCACAAAATGCAACGAACTTGAATCAAACCAACCAACAAGAACTTGATAAAGCAGCTTATACAGTTGCCTTAGATGCATACAAACAAGGTGGCGCAAAAAAAGCTATTGCACCTATGCAAAACTTTGTACGTAACAATCCAAATAGTGTGTATACAGGTAATGCCTATTTTTGGTTAGCTGAGTTCAATTTAGCAATTGAACCACCCAATTATGAAGAAGCAAGAAAACACTATGAAACTGTCGCTTCGAAGTTCCCAAATTCAGGAAAAGCAGCTCGATCTTTGTATCAGCTGTATAGCATCGCGAAAGATGTAAATAAAAATGTTCAAACTGCTGAAATTTACAAAAATAAATTATTAAGCACATATCCTGACTCAGAAGAAGCTGGATATTTCAAAAAAAGTTAAATAAAAAAGACATCATAAGATGTCTTTTTTTTATGTTAGCAAAAGCCCTTAACGAACAATACCGCGTTTAGATTCATTCAGAGAATCTATAAGGAGCTGTGCTTCAGAAACATTTGGTAGAATTTCAGCAGTAATCTGCTCAATGGCTTGTTGTGTCGTCAGACCACTTTTATAAATCAACTTAAATGATTCTCTCAAACCATTGATTACATCTTTAGACCAACCCTTACGACGCATACCTTCTACATTCATTCCAAATGCATGCGCCGGATTACCAGACACCATCACATAAGCAGGAACATCCTTCAAAATCAATGATGCTCCACCAATCATGCTATATGAGTCGATTTTACAGAATTGATGAATACCGGAGTTGCCACCGACAACAACGAAGTCACCAACATGCACATGACCTGCGACACCAACATTGTTTGCAAAAATGTTGTTATTACCCACCACACAGTCATGCGCAATATGCGTATTCACCATTAAAAGGTTATTACTACCAATTTTAGTAATACTTTGATCCTGCACTGTACCGCGATGCAGACTGCAATGCTCACGAATTTTGTTGTTGTCGCCAATCTCAAGCCAAGTTTCTTCACCAGCATACTTAAGATCCTGACACACCTCACCCACACTGGCAAATTGGAAAATTTCGTTTGATTTACCGATGCGAGTATATCCACCAACCACCACATGAGAATGTAACACTGTCCCACTATCAATCGTCACATGAGGACCAATAATCGAATAAGGACCAATTTTTACATCAGAAGCAATCGTTGCCGTAGGATCAATAATTGCTGTAGGGTGGATTAAATCACTGTTACTCATGCTTGCTCTAATTTCTGATGAGAAATAATAATTTCAGCTGTCGCTGCAATTACACCATCAACGCTCGCACTACAAAGATACTTGTAAATACCACGTTTCTGCATTACAAGCTCTGATTTTAACACGAGTTGATCACCAGGAACGACTTGTTTTTTAAAACGAACTTTTTCAGCGCCAGCAAAAAGAAAAAGTGAACCAGGTTTGGGTTTTTCATTGTTCATGATAAAGCCAAGAACGCCAGAAATTTGTGCCATCGCCTCAACGATTAAGACACCCGGCATGATTGGATAACCTGGAAAATGACCTTGCATAAACTCTTCATTTATGGAGACATTTTTAAATCCGACAATTCCATTCTCAGTCACTTCTGTAACACGGTCTACCAATAGAAATGGATAACGATGCGGCAAATATTCACGAATAGTTTGAATATTCATCGGCAATTCAGGAATTGAAAAAGATAAAGTAGACTCTGTCATATTATTTACGCAATTTTAAAGTTGATTCGATTGACTCTAACTGAGCCTGCATATCATCTATTTGTTTGACTAATTTGGTCAATGGCACATCTGCTAATTGTCTTAGACGAACAACTGTTCGTTTCCAACGAGAATTTTCGAGCAATCCCATTCCTGAAGAATATGTACCAGCTTCTAAAATGCTACCTGTGACCATTGACATTCCAGTAAGCGTTACATTATCTACAATTTTTAGATGTCCTGAGATACCACAAGCACCTGCAAGGATACAGTTTTTGCCAATCACAGTACTGCCCGCGATACCGCATTTTGCAGCAATCGCAGTATTTTCACCGATTTGAACGTTGTGTGCGACTTGCACAAGATTATCAATAATCACACCATCATGAAGTATAGTGTCATCCAAAGCGCCACGATCAATACTACAGTTAGAACCAATTCTGACATCATTTCCAATTTGAACAGACCCGAGTTGAGCAATTCGGTTCCACTTACCTTGATAAGGAGCAAAGCCAAAACCCTCTCCGCCAATTACGGTATTCGCATGGATACGAACACGTTTAGCAATTTTAGATCGACCCGTAATCGTGACATGCGAATCAATGAAACAATCCTCACCGATTTCAACATACTCATCAATTTTAGTTTGCGAATGAATTACTGTATTTGAACCAATCACTGCATGTGGGCCAACCACAACGTAATGACCAATGTATACATTATCTCCTATCATAGCACTCGGATCGATTACTGCGGTGGCCTCGATACCACGTTGCACAGTTTTAGATTCAAACACATGAGTTAAAATCGCGAAAGCAAGATACGGATTTTGTACGACAATAAAATTATTATGCTGATTAAGCTGAGCCTGCATCTCAGAAGTGACAATTAACGCACCTGCTTGAGATGAAATCGCTTCGTCTAAATACTTATCAGAATTTACAAAAGAAATTTGGTTTGAGTTCGCTTGAGTTAAACTTGCAAGACCCTCTAGCAACAGATCTGCATCACCAATAACTTGGCCTTGTACAAGTTTGGCCAAGTGATCGAGACGAAATTGATTTGATTTCATTGACTATTTGATTGCATTAACCTTTTGAATCATTTTAGCAGTTAAATCGTATTTTGGGTCATATGCCAAGGCAGCATTTTTATTTAAAACTAAATCAAGATTATTTTCTTTGCGCAATTGTTCAGCAACTTGTTTAATTCTTGAGTCAAAAACTTTGTTTGTATTTTGAATGGTGCTTTGAACACGTGATTGAACAGTCTGTTGCAAAGATTGAAATTCGTTCATCTTCGTTTGATATTGAGAGGATAGTTGCTGGGCATTAGATTGATTGGCTTGAGCTGATTTAGCCAAAGCTTCAATTTCTTTACCTAACTGTTCCAACTTTACCGTTTGCGGTTTAATTGTCTGCTCAAGCTGAGTATTCTGCTGCTTTAAATACGTGCTATTTTCTACCACTTTTTCTAAATCGATTACCCCATATCCTGCTGCATGTGCAAAGCCAACTACAGATGTGAGTAAAGCCGTTGATATCATTGTTTTAAATATATTCATTATTATTCCTTTTAAGGCAAAAGGCCGTACTAGAAAGTACGACCAATTTCAAATTGAACAGACTTAGTTTCATCACCAGGCTTATCATTCAGTGGGTACGCATAGCTTAATGATAGTGGACCAATCATCGTAATCCATGTGAAGCCTACACCAACACTATAACGCATATTTCCGGCATCGAAGCCAAAGTTATCTTTACAGTACTGTCTAGCATCGAATGCCGTCGGATTGGTTGCGCCAAAATAAATATTTCCAGTAGGTACGTCACATTGAGTGTCGAACACTTGAGCACCTTCTGCAAAAATAACAGGACGGACCTGTCGCGCCCAGTCGCCTTTAAAAGGAACTGGTAAGATTAATTCAGTGCCAAATTGAACTAATGCATTACCCCCCACCTCTTCAGGGTTTCTATCTTCTCTAGTTAGAGCAGCATCTGTAATACTCGGATATTTTGGACCTAATGTACTATTATCGTAACCACGAACAGACCCATAACCACCAGCGTAATAGTTTTTATAGAATGGTAAATCATTACCGAAACCTACCTTACCATAACCACGCCATACAAAATCCTTTCCTAAAGGAATAAAGGCTTGAGTATCGTATGTTACCTTCTGATATTCAACATCACTACCCGGCAATGCAATCTCTGCATTAACACGATGAGACATACCCGACGTTGGGAAGCGTGGATTATTTAATGTGTTATAAGACCAACCTAAATTTAAACTATAAGTAAAGAAATCACCTTTAAACTCATTACCGTACTCAACTTCAGGTTCAGAGCAAGGTTCATAACCAATTACATTACCGTTATCATCTTTAATTGGCTCTAAGTCGACTGGACAATACTTACCAGTACTTGTTTCCCTACCACCATTGGCAAGTAAATAATCACGTACATAAGTAGAAACAAATGGACCAGTCGTTACTTCAGTTTGATCAATATTAATACCAGCACTTAAGCTCTGATTCTCATCAATTGGGTAACCAAAGCTCAGACCACCACCGAAGCTATCTGTAACATAATTGTTAACGTTATAATCTTCGTCTAATTTCGTCTTACGATAATAGAGATTGTAACCACGGCTGACACCATCAATTGTAAAGTATGGATCAGTAACACTTAGGTTATAATAATCTTGTGTCTCAGAACGAGAAAGATCAATCGCTACCCGGTTACCTGTACCTAAGAAGTTAGTTTGACTTAAGCCTGCTTGGAATGTGATACCACCATTTTGCGAATAACCAACAGCTAAAGTACTTGATCCTGAGTGTTGTTCTTCAACAGCGATATTCAAATCGATTTGATCAGGCGCTCCTGGAACACGTACAGGCTTAACATCAACTTTGCTGAAAAATCCAGTACGCATCAAACGGACTTTTGAAAGATCAATTTTTTCATTACTCGCTAATGCACCTTCCATCTGGCGCATTTCACGACGTAAAACCTCATCAGCAGTCTTGGTATTACCTGTAAAATTAATACGTCTAACCATAACTTGCTGACCCGGATTGATGTAATAATTCAAATTAACTTTTTTTGTTTCATTGTCAATTTGAGGCACAACATTAATTTCCGCATAGTAATAACCAGCATTACCATACTTACGCTGTAATAACTGTTTTACTGCATTCACCAACTCTTGTGAGTAAGTTGCATCATCTTTATAAATCTTTAGTGCACGAAGATCTTCGTCTTTATATAAAGCATCACCTAAAAATTTGGTTTCACCAAATTTAAATTGCTCACCCTCATTCATTGAAACTTCAATGAAAATATTTTTTTTATCTTCACTGATATTCAAATTAGAGTTGGTAATTTCAAAATTGATATAACCTTTATTAAGGTATAAAGCTCTTAATGCTTCAAGGCTTGCTGCCATTTTTTCACGCGCGTAGCGATCATTTCTGGAAATGACAGATAACCATCCGCTTTCCTTGACAGCAAAGACTTGCTTAATTTCATCGTCTTTAAATACAGTATTACCAATTAAATTAATTTCAAAAACTTTAGCTGGTTTACCTTCAATGAAATTAATATTGACATCTACACGGTTATTAGCTTTTGCAACAGTTTCAACCTGAATATCAGCATTGTAGCGACCTTGTTGTGAATACTGTTGTTCAAGCTCGGTTTCTAGCGTCTGAAGTGCAAATTTAGTGAGCACCTCACCTTCAGCTAGACCCATTTTCTTCAAGCCCTCTTCCAAGGCTTCTTTTGGAATGAGCTTATTACCCTTGAAATTGATTTTAGAAATAATAGGACGTTCAACGACTTTGAAAACCAAAACATCGTTTTCTTTGAAAGCTTGAATATCATCAAACGAATTAGAGGCATACAACGCACGGATCGCATTCGCAATCACTGGATCATTAATGCGATCCCCAGCATTCACCGGTAACATTGCGAGTACATTAGCTTGCGTTAGTCGAACTAATCCATCAACACGCACATCCCGCGCGATAAACTCGTCTGCTGCATATACTTGTTGTACTGCTGCCATTGCGCTAACGAGTGCCAATGGCATAAATAAATGTTTGTGCTGCATGCCTATTGTTTTCCAGTAAGTTAATTATCCATCTATAACGCTTATAAACGCATAAAATCATTAAATATTGCGAGAAACATCATACTTCCCAGCAACACCATACCAATTTTTAATCCAACCAATTGTATTTGTTCAGAAACAGGTTTACCACGAATTAATTCAATTATGTAATAAACTAAATGCCCACCATCCAACATCGGAATCGGAAGCAAATTTAATATCCCCAAACTCACACTCATTAATGCCATAAATGAAATGAAAGTTTGCCACCCCATTTCAGCACTTTGACCTGCAACTTTAGCGATCGTAATTGGACCCGAGAGATTATCCAACCCAATCAATCCACGAATCATTTTGACAATTGAGCCTAAGATCATAGATGATAATTGACCCGTTTTCTCAACCGCAACCACAAAAGCTTCCGCTGGATTATATTGAATTGTATGCTTATATTCAGCAGGAATATTGATCTGACCAGATTGAGCTTGAACTCCCAACATTCCTGTCGTATTCCCCATATTATCGCGCTTCCCTTGGGGCATGACCTTTAATTGAACGATCTCGCCTTGACGCATCACCTCAATATTCAATAGTTTTTCTGGTGATTTTTGTACTATATCAACAACTTCAAACCAATCGTTAATTTTTTTATTATCAATCGCGACAATTACATCACCTTCTTTCATCCCTTGGCGTATAGCAGCACCATCTTCAGATAATTTATGCACAACTGGTTGAATATGAGGTCGATATGGTAAAAATCCCAAGATTTCCAAAGGTGATTGAGACTGATCTTTTAGAAATTGCTGAATCGGTAAATTAAAAGTTTGTACCTGACCATCACGATCAGCTTGAATTTGAATCGTACCAGTTTCACCTACGCGATCAATCAGCGCATAATTCAATTTTTCCCAAGTTGGCGTCGCAGTTCCATCCACAGCTATGATTTTATCACCAGAACGCATCTCTACTTGTTCGGCTGGCGTATTTTCAATCACTTTACCAATTCGAGTGTTTAATTGTTCTTGTGCTGGTAAGAATAGAATCCAAAAAAGTAAAACAGCAAAAATTAAATTAACAAGTGGCCCCGCAGCAACGATTGCTATACGTTTTAAAGGGGATTGCCGATTAAACGCATACGGTAAATCTTCCGCACTTACATTACCTTCACGCTCATCCAGCATTTTTACATAACCACCTAAAGGTAATGCAGAGAGCTGATATTGGATACCCGATTTTTTAGAGGTCCACTTTAAAACTGTTGGACCAAATCCAATTGAATACACAAGAACCTTAACGCCAAGTTTTCGTGCTACCCAGTAATGTCCAAATTCATGAATTGCAATCAATGGACCTAGAAGCAAAATAGCCGCGACGATAATGAAAAGTATATTCATCTTAGGTACTCAGTGAATTCGTGAGTTGAATAGCATAGCGACGTGCAAGCGCATCAGTCTCTAAGATTAGCTCTAAAGAATCAGCATTTGAATTTTGAACATGATTCAAAGTGGATTCAACAACTTTAGGAATATCTAAAAATTTGATTTTATTTTTTAAAAATGCTTCAACCGCAATTTCGTTTGCAGCATTTAAGATCGCAGGCGCCAATCCTCCAGATTTCATTGCTTCACGAGCCAATTGCAGCGCTGGAAATCGCACAGTATCAGGCTGCTTAAAATTAAGCGTATCGTTTACAAATAAATCAAGCGAAGGAACATGTGTTTCAATCCGATCTGGCCATGCAAATGCATGTGCAATCGGCGTACACATATCAGGATTACCCATTTGAGCCAAAGTACTACCATCAACATACTGAACCATTGAGTGAATAATACTTTGTGGGTGCACAACCACTGTAACAAAATGTTCTTGAATTGAAAATAAATGACAGGCCTCGATCAACTCGAGACCTTTGTTCATTAGCGTTGCCGAATCAACTGATATCTTCTGCCCCATAGACCAATTAGGGTGCTTACAAGCCTGTGCAGGTGTCACCGTACTGAGCTCATCAAGCGTATGATGCAAAAATGGACCGCCAGAAGCAGTCAACAAAATTTGTGAGACACCTAACTGGGGTTTACCAGCTGTATCTAATTGCAAATAATTTTGAGGCAGGCACTGAAATATTGCGTTGTGTTCAGAATCTACAGGTAATAATAAGGCATTATTCTCTTTGGCAGCCTTCATCATGATGTCACCAGACATCACCAACGATTCTTTATTTGCTAGAAGAACACGCTTACCAGCTTGAACAGCAGCGAGTGTTGGCAATAATCCTGCCGCACCCACTATCGCCGCCATCACGATATCAACCTGAGGATGCTCAGCAACAGCGATTAAACCCGACTCATCAGAGAGAATTTCGGTTGAAGTGATATTTTTTAATTTGAAAAATTGATGTAGTTCATCCACCTTGCCTGAAGGTACAACAGCATACTGTGGATGATATTGTTGACATATTTCGCTTAACTGCTCTACACGACTAAATGCAGATACCGCAAAAACATTGTACTTCTCTGGATGTCGATCAATGACTTTTAAGGTACTTTGTCCAATTGAACCTGTTACACCTAATATACATACTGATTGAGACATCTATAAATCTACACCAACAAGTTTTAAAACAAATATTCCCGCAGCAAAAATAGGTGCGGCAGCAAGCAATGAATCAATGCGATCTAATACACCACCATGACCAGGCAAAATACGACCTGAATCCTTAATACCTGCACGACGCTTAATCATTGATTCAAATAAATCACCTTGAACTGAGCTAAATACTGTCAGCACAGATAGGAGTAAAAATAGAATATGCTCTACTGCGGTTAAATCTAAATAGTTAAATTGTACAAATAAGATAACAATGATGACTGTAATTACACCACCGATTAACCCTTCAATAGATTTATTCGGGCTCACCTCAGGTGCAAGCTTACGCTTACCAAGCTTCCTACCTACAAAATACGCCCCACTATCAGCACCCCACACTAAGAGGAATAGATACATGAGCCACCAAGGTGAACTTATCCAGACTTCGTATATTGCCGATACTGCAGCGCTAATAATCACTACACCAATCCAATTCAGTGAAGTGTTATACCACGCATCATAAAGAGGATATTGCTTAACCCAATAAATGGTAATAACCCAAGTAATAATCGAAGCACTCCACAACAGCAGTACTAGATCATCAAAATAAAGCGCAATTGCAGAAAATACCGCAGTGATTACACCAAAGCATCCTGCTTTAAATTTATTCACTTGATCAGTTTGACGAGGCATGAGTTTAAACCACTCATAGCCAGCCCCCCCGGCAGCGATAATCATTAACGCTAACATTGGATAAATGGATGTAGTTGCAAACATACAGCTCAAGACTACAGCCACTAAAATCAATGCGGTAATTATCCGCTCTAACATTATTAGTTCTCTATTTTCTCTTGTTGGACCTGCTCAGAAGTTTTTCCAAAGCGCCTTTCTCGCCCTAAAAACACACCAAAGGCATGATCCAATTCTTCTGTTGTGAATTCTGGCCACAACGTCTCAGTAAAATACAATTCAGCATATGCAGATTGCCATAATAAAAAATTAGACAACCGATAATCACCACCAGTACGAATCAATAAATCGACTGGAGGTAAGTCACCTAAACTGACATGCTGAGCAAACAAATCAACATCAACTTGAGCAACATCAATTTTTTGTTCTTTGACGAGTTGTGCGATTGTTTTAGCAGTTTGTGCGATATCCCACATTCCGCCATAACTCACAGCAATTGTGAGCGTCATTTCTGTGAAAGTAGCAGTCCTTTGTTCTGCTTGCAACATTAATTGTTGCAATTCTGGCGACAAACGAGAGCGATCCCCAATGAATCTTAGTCCAATTTGGAACTTAATCATTCGAGGGATTTGTTCATTAATCGTCTCTTCCAACAGTTTCATGAGCAAATCAACTTCGTATTGAGGTCGATTCCAGTTTTCACTTGAGAAGGCATAGACAGTAAGTGCTTTCACACCCACTTTACGACAATGCTCTACAATCGGATCAAGGACATTTTTTCCTTCACGATGTCCATCACCTTTTTGTAGATGTTTCTTTTTTGCAAAACGATTGTTGCCATCCATAATGATGGCAACATGTTGTGGCAGAAGCTCTGCTGAGATGGTCATTATATAGCTTAGACCTTCATCAACTCTGCTTCTTTTGCTGCTAAACGCTTTTCAACTTCAGCAACAAATTTATCTGTGATTTTTTGGATTTCATCGCCCGCACGACGCTCATCATCTTCAGAAATTTCTTTTTCTTTCAACAATGCTTTAATATCACCCAATACATCACGGCGAATATTACGAATCGCAACTTTTGCATTTTCAGCTTCGTTACGTGCCACTTTTTGCATATCACGACGTGTTTCTTCAGTTAATGCCGCCATTGGTACACGAATTGAATCAGCAGTAATTGGGTTCAAACCTAAATCTGACTCACGAATTGCTTTATCAATTGCAGCAACCATAGTGCGCTCGAAAGGTTGAACAAGCAATGTACGCGAATCTTCAACACCAATGTTAGCAACTTGGTTTAATGGCACATCAGAGCCATAGTAAGGAACCATTACGCCATTAAGAATTGATGGATGTGCACGACCTGTACGAACTTTAGCAAAACCATGCTCTAATGAGTCCAATGATTTATTCATGCGCTCTTCAGCATCTTTTTTAAGATCGTTAATCATGTGATCTTCCTTACCTAATTCTCAAAATTTAAATCAAAATAGTGTTTAGTATAAATAGCTTTGAAAGCCACGTACATCAATTAGTAACGTGAGTACCTTCTTTTTCACCCATAACCACTGATAATAATGCACCTGATTTATTCATATCGAATACTTGAAGTGGAACATTATGGTCACGGCATAAGCAAATCGCGGTTAAATCCATTACACCAAGTTTCTCATCTAAGACTTGGTCAAATGTCAATGCATCATATTTAACAGCATCTTCGTATTTGCTTGGATCTTTATTGTAGACACCATCCACCTTCGTCGCTTTGAGAATTAAGTTAGCCTCAATCTCAATACCACGTAAACATGCAGCCGTATCTGTCGTAAAGAATGGATTACCAGTACCCGCAACAAACACACAAACTTCACCATTATTTAAATGACGAATCGCATCACGGCTAGAATATGATTCTACAACTGTACCGATTGGTAATGCTGACATTAAACGGGTTTTGATATTACGACGTACCAATGCATCTCGTAGCGCCAAACCATTCATCACAGTTGCCAGCATACCCATTTGATCACCTGTTACGCGACCAACCAATCCATCTTGCTGTAATTGGCTACCACGATAAAGGTTACCACCACCCACAACGATACCAACTTGCACACCTAGACCAACCAAGTGAGCAATAGATAAAGACATTTGATCAAGGACTTGTGCGTCAATACCCATATCTTTATTGCCTGCTAGCGCTTCACCCGAAAGTTTTAGCAGAATACGACCAAAGCGTGGTTTTTTAGAATCTAACATTACAAACTCCAATATCCGAATTCATTTATATGTATTACTTCAAACAATTATGCGGTTTTAATTTCAATCAATTCTGCATAAAGGTCGTATTCATCCGCATCAGTGATTTTCACAACCAGTAAATCACCTGCTTTAATCTTGCTTTTATCAATATCTTCCACAAAGACATTTCCATCAATTTCAGGGGCATCTGCATAAGAACGCGCCACTGCAACTGGAAACTCTTCTTCTAGATCATCAACCAGCACAGTCATGGTTTGACCTATACGCTTTTGTAGTTTTGCAGCAGAAATTTCTTGCTGAACCTGCATAAAGCGTTCATAGCGTTCCTGTTTAATTTCTTCAGGCACATGATCTGGAAGATCATTTGCAATTGCACCTTCAACTGGAGAGTAAGTGAAACAACCAACGCGATCAAGCTGAGCTTCTTTCAACCAATCAAGAAGTTGCACAAAATCTTCTTCAGTTTCACCTGGGAAGCCCACAACAAATGTTGAACGAATGACTAAATCAGGACACTTTTCACGCCAAACTTTTAAACGCTCTAGTGTGTTTTCACTATGCGCTGGACGCTTCATTAATTTTAAAATTTTAGGGCTTGCATGTTGGAATGGAATATCTAAGTAAGGCAAGATCTTACCCTGTGCCATCAAATCGATAACTGCATCAACATGTGGATATGGGTAGACATAATGCAGACGTACCCAAATACCCAATTGACCTAATGCTTCACACATATCATAGAACTTAGTTTTTACAGGCTGACCATTCCAAAAATCAAGCTTGTATTTCGTGTCTACACCATATGCCGATGTATCTTGAGAAATAACCAAGACTTCTTTAACACCAGATCGTTTTAAAGCCGCCGCTTCTTCTAATACTGAACCGACTGGGCGAGATACCAGATCGCCACGCATACTTGGAATAATACAGAAGGTACAACGATGGTTACAGCCTTCAGATATCTTCAAATATGCATAATGTTTTGGTGTTAATCGAATACCTTGTTCTGGCACAAGATCAATAAACGGATTGTGTTTAGGAGGTTCTGGAACATATTGATGCACAGCTTCCATTACTTCTTGATAAGCTGCTGCACCAGTAACTTTAAGTACGTTTGGATGCATTTGACGAATTTTTTCTTCATCTTTACCCAAACAACCTGTTACGATGACGCGACCGTTCGCACTCATCGCCTCACCAATCGCGTCTAATGACTCTTGTACTGCAGATTCAATAAAACCACAGGTATTAACAACAACTAAATCAGCACCGTCATAATCCGACGCTACATCATAACCTTCAGTTTTTAACTGAGTAAGAATTCGCTCGGAATCTACCAATGCCTTAGGACAACCTAAAGAAACAAAACCGACTTTGGGGGATTTCATGAATCTGCGCTCCACTAGAATCCGCGTATTGTATGTCTTTTCAATTCATAAAAACAGTTGAAAACCCCACTCTTTGCATAACGCACCAAAATATTCCCATAAATTTTAAAAAATATTGCAATCGCACCAATATGATGCATTATTAAATAACCCCAACTTTGCATGAATATTTTGCAATCGCTTCGCGCTTTTTTTCTTAATAAATGAGTTCATTTTAGTTGTATTTAACGATTTTAAAAAAAGTTGGCTCATATTTTGCTTTATTTGAGGACGTTAAAATTAAATAACTCCCTCTTTGTGAGCAGTGATTGAAAAATACATAGATGCAATTGCTCTATTTTAAGACAGGATTTTGAGGTTAATGAATCAACAACCAACGATTGATTACCGTTTACTCGTAGACAACTTGAGCACTGCGATACTTTTAGTCGATAGTGAATTAAATATTTTTTATTTAAATTCCTCATGTGAAGCACTCTTTGATATCAGTTTATTGAGAGCATCAGGTCAATCTGTGCTCAGTATTTTACAATCTCCAGGTGATTCATTTAACACTGAAGAAGCACTCACAAATACGTTACTCACGGGGCAAGCTTATACCCGCCGTGAAGCGACTATTATTGTGAACTTTAAAGATGTACATGTTGACTATTCTGTTGCCCAACTTAACACTGGAAAAAGTTATCACCCCCTCCTTCTGATTGAACTTAATCCAATTGATCGAATGTTGAAAATTTCTAAAGAAGAAAATTTTATTCAACAACATCAGGTCGCACGCCAATTAATCAGAGGTGTCGCGCATGAGATTAAGAATCCATTAGGGGGCATACGTGGCGCAACTCAATTATTGGCACGTAGTTTAAATGACCCTGAATATAAAGAATTTACGGACATTATTATTAGTGAAGTAGATCGCCTGAGAAATCTTGCTGACACAATGCTCGGCTCTCGGCAGTTACCAAGCTATGAACCAGTAAATGTTCACGAGCCTTTGGAGCGTGTGCGTTCGTTAATTGTAAATCAAACGAAAAAGAAAATTAAAATTACACGTGATTATGATCTTTCATTACCTGATGTTGAAGCAGATCGGGATCAACTTATTCAAGTGATGTTGAATATCAGTGTAAATGCTGTTCAGGCCATGACTGAAAACAAAGAGTTTTTTCAAGACACTCAACCTGAATTAACCTTGCGTACACGTATTCATCGCCTTGTCACGATTAACGGAACTTTACACCGCTCAACTGTTCGAATTGATATTGAAGATAACGGCCCTGGCGTTCCAGAAGAAATTTTGGAGTCCGTATTTTATCCATTAGTCACAGGACGCGCTAAAGGAACAGGCTTAGGTCTGAGCATCGCACAAAATATTATGCATCAACACAATGGAATGATTGAATGCCAATCCGTTCCGGGCAAAACCGTATTTAGTCTTTATATACCTTGGGAGTTAAACCATGTCGCGAAATAAAATTTGGGTAATAGATGACGATCGCGCCATGCGTTGGGTTCTAGAAAAAACATTTAAAGAAGAAGGTTTAGATGTTACCAGTTTCGAAGAAGCTCAATCTGCACTGGATCAGTTACTTGATGATACACCTGATGTAATTTTGACAGATATACGGATGCCAGGAATTGATGGTCTTACCTTTCTCGCTAAAGTCAAAGGTCATTATCCTGATCTACCTGTGATCATCATGACGGCACATTCGGATCTAGAGTCAGCAGTATCAAGCTATCAAACGGGTGCTTTTGAATATTTACCAAAACCATTTGATATTGATGAGGCTTTAGCACTTGTCAATCGTGCCATCATGCACATTAATAAGCTCCAACAACAAGAATCTGCGAAATCAACCGTACAGCCAATTCAATCAACTGAGATCATTGGAGAATCTCCTGCAATGCAGGAAGTCTTCCGAGCAATTGGACGTTTGTCGCAATCACACATTACGGTATTAATTAATGGTGAGTCAGGTACAGGTAAAGAGTTAGTCGCTCATGCATTGCATCGTCATTCACCTCGTAGCAGCAAGCCATTTATTGCGCTTAATATGGCTGCCATTCCGAAAGATTTGATTGAAACTGAATTATTTGGTCATGAAAAAGGTGCATTCACTGGCGCTAATACTCAGCGACAAGGTCGTTTTGAGCAAGCCAATGGTGGTACATTATTCCTCGATGAAATCGGGGACATGCCATTCGAAACCCAAACGCGTTTATTGCGGGTTTTAGCTGATGGCGAGTTTTATCGCGTCGGTGGACACATTCCAGTGCGTGTTGATGTCCGCATTGTCGCTGCGACTCACCAAGATCTAGAAAAATTAGTACATGATGGACGCTTCCGTGAGGATCTTTATCATCGTCTGAATGTAATTCGTATTCATATTCCTAAACTTGCTCACCGCTCGGAAGACATTCCGATGCTCGCACAACACTTTCTCGCACGAGCAGGTAAAGAACTTGGTGTAAGTCCAAAGATTTTACGTACAGAAACTATTGAATACATGAAACAGTTGCCTTGGCAAGGTAATGTACGTCAACTTGAAAACACATGTCGCTGGCTGACAGTGATGATTACTGGACGAGAGGTTTATCCAGAAGATCTTCCTTCTGAGTTAAAACAACTACCAATCCAAAAATCTGATGATCCAAATCATCCACACAATCAAGCAGATCGTATCGCTATTCAGCATTGGGATGAGTTGCTTAGTCAGTGGGCTGTACAAAAACTCAAAAATGGTGAAATGAAATTATTGGATATCGCCACGCCTATGTTTGAACGCACCTTAATTAATGCGGCACTACAACAAACTCGAGGAAGAAAACGCCATGCTGCTGAGCTTTTAGGTTGGGGTCGTAATACCTTGACTCGTAAGCTAAAAGAATTAGGAATGGATACTGCTGAAGATTATGAAGATGAAATCGTAAGCACTACAGCCGAGTAAACTTCTAGATTTAGGTTAATCAACACAATTGATTAACCTATTCTTCATCATAATTCTAAAATTTTAAATCATGCTCAATATAAGATACAAAAAGATGAGTCCAAATGAACAATAATCACTTAAAGCATAAAACTTATCTAGGTATCATCTTCTGCCTTATTTCTTCACCCTCCTTTGCCACAGTCGGCGGTCCGGAGACAATAGAAGTACTAGATTCAGATATTAAAGATCAGAAAATATATTATTTACGCCATTACCATGATGAATCTGGTCGACCACCAACACTTTATTATTATTTGCTCAACAGCAGAAACCCACATAAAGCGATTGAGGTTCAATCCATTTATACCCCATTAAATAGCCGAAATCACATTACTGAAATTCAGCATACGCTACGCAAAATTCAAAGTATTCAAGCTCGCCTTGTCAAACCAACACCATTAAGCCCCAAGACTGCTAAACTAAAATTCAATAGACAAAGAGAACAGACTGGAAATTTTTGGTTAAACGTGCCTGAAATTAAAGTAAGTAAATTCCAATCTCAGGTACAACTCAGCCAAAGCTCTGATCCTTCAATGTATAAAAGTTAACAATTCGAGAATATTCGATATCATCGTAATTTACCTCAGATCAAAAAACTTTACGCATTTCCTTACACTTTCCCCAATTATCGCGTTGCAGTCATTAGTTACATGGGTATTCCTACTGAAACAGGCTACGAAAAACAAGATGCCATTTTACTCAGCTCAACAAAATAAAAAGCTCCCGAAGGAGCTTTTTATTATGCTTTTCAAGCACGCTGTTCAATTGGTACAACTTTGCGTAATTCAGGTCCTGTGTAATCTGCACTTGGTCGAATAATACGGTTGTCTGCACGCTGCTCCATCACATGTGCCGCCCATCCTGTTACACGAGACATCACAAAAATTGGCGTGAATAGCTTCGTTGGTATACCCATAAAGTGATAAGCAGAAGCATGGAAGAAATCAGCATTACAGAATAATTTTTTCTCTCGCCACATGACTTCTTCACAACGTACTGATACTGGATATAAAACAGTATCTCCTACGTCCTTAGCCAAGCGCTCAGACCATACCTTAATAATCCCATTACGTGGATCATTGTCTTTGTAAATTGCATGACCAAAGCCCATGATTTTTTCTTTGCGTTCGAGCATACCCAGCATTTCGCGCTCAGCTTCTTCAGGAGATTTCCATTGCTCAATCATATCCATTGCAGCTTCATTTGCACCGCCATGCAGTGGACCACGCAAAGAACCAATCGCACCTGTAATACACGAATGTAAATCTGATAACGTCGAAGCACACACACGTGCCGTAAATGTTGAAGCGTTAAATTCATGTTCTGCATAGAGAATTAAAGAAACATTCATGACTTGTTCATGCAATTCATTAGGTTTTTCGCCACGCAATAAATGCAAGAATTGAGCACCAATTGAGTCGTCATCAGTATTTTCTTCGATACGAACACCATCATGGCTATATCGATACCAATAACAAATAATGGCTGGCAATGTTGCCAAAATACGATCAGCTATATCTTGCTGTTCACCAAAGGACTGTTCTGTTTCTAAGTTACCCAACATAGAAACACCTGTACGCATAACATCCATAGGATGTGAATCTGCTGGAATACGCTCAAGCACTTCTTTTAGTGCTTGTGGTAATGCTCTCAGTGATTTTAGTTTTGCTTTATAGTCCGCAAGTTGTTGCGCCGTAGGTAGTTCACCAAAGAAAATTAAATATGCAACTTCTTCAAATTGGCAATTTTCCGCCAAATCCTGAACATCATAACCACGATATGTTAAGCCTGCACCACTTTTCCCAACGGTTGAAAGTGCTGTTTTACCTGCGACTTGTCCACGCAATCCTGCGCCAGTCAATACTTTTCCTTCAGCCATTTTTTTATTTCTCCTGAGTGAATAGCTTATCTAGTGTGTTTTCGAAAGTATGATAATCAAGGAACTCGTATAATTCTTTTCGTTGTTGCATTTTATCAATAACATTCACTTGCGTGCCGTCTTTACGAATTGAATGCATCACTTCTAATGCTGCTTTCTGCATCGCACGTGTCGCAGACAATGGGTATAACACCATTGAAATTCCCTGTTCTGCTAGCTCTTCGGTCGTATAATAAGGGGTATCACCAAATTCAGTGATATTCGCTAGCACAGGCACACCTACAGCATCACAGACTGTTTTATACATCGTTATATCAGTCATCGCTTCCGCAAAAATAGCATCAGCTCCAGCTTCAACACATGCACATGCACGATCAATGACGGCTTGAAGCCCTTCTTTTTGCAGCGCATCCGTACGTGCCATGACCACGAAATTAGAATCAGTTTTTGCATCAACAGCAGCCTTAATACGGTCTACCATTTCTTGTTGTGACACAATTTCTTTATTCGGACGATGTCCGCAGCGTTTTTGCGCAACTTGGTCTTCAATATGAACAGCAGCAGCTCCAGCAGCGATCATTTGCTTGATACTTCGTGCAATATTAAATGCACCGCCCCAACCTGTATCAATATCCACAAGCAAAGGCGTATCTACACGTTCAGTGATACGACGAACATCTTCAAGCACATTATCTAAACTCGTCATTCCCAAATCAGGAAGACCATAGGAATAGTTTGCAACACCTGCGCCAGATAGATAAATTGCTTTATAGCCAACTTGTTTTGCCATCATTGCTGCATATGCATTTACAGTTCCGATGATTTGTAATGGCTTTTCCACTTCTAATGCTTGTCTAAATCTTAAGCCTGCAGACGATTGTTCTGTCATATTCCTTTCCACAGTGTTTACTATAATTATCGAGTTTTTAGTATATCTATAAATTTAGTTTGATATATGACCGTTTAGTATTTTTGCTCTAAAACTTTAGTCATATAAAAATGAATTATTATTCATTTTTTGATTTTGTTATTATTTTGAGTGTCAGGCGTTAAGTGCTTTAATTTGTTATACTCCATCTTCAATTTCATTTTCGCTATTGATACTGCATGCAACATCCATTTCCGCATATTGAAACTTCTGGTTGTGATATGCCCCATACTCGCCGTGGTCAAGAACGACGTTTAGCATTATTGCTAAGCGCTAATACGCTATTCTTGGAACGTGGCTACGATGCTGTGTCTTTGGATGATATTGTTCAACATGCTGGAGGCTCCAAAGCATCTATTTATAAATATTTTGGCGGCAAAGAAGGCCTTTTTACTGCTATATGTGATTATCGACGTGAACTCTTTTTTAAAGATATCTGTGTTGCATATGATCCAGATCATGGCGATTTTAGATCTTATCTGATACATACACTACTTAACTTTCATCGCCACATTAAAAAAGAAGATCACACTGCCTTTATGCGCCTCGTGATTGAGCAATCCCAAAAAAATCCTGAACTTGCTCTTTATTTGCACGAAAAAGGCCCTAAACATATCCAGTTAGCGATCGCAAATGCATTAGAAAATGCGCATAAACTTGGTGTGTTAAAATGTGAAAATCCTTTATTTTCTGCTCAATTATATTTTGGAATCTTAAGAAATTTAGAATGGAAAATTTTAATGGGGATACCAGTACTTGAAACCGATCAAGAAACCATCGAATACATCAGCTATTCTGTCGATCGCTTCCTAGATGGGCACCAAAAAGTCTAGTTTTTTTGCAATTCTCTTTACATATAGTATATTAGTCGATTCTCGTTTTTTTCATCAACCAACAATTATTGGTCGTCTCATTTACTATTTTGACGAAACAATGATTGTGGAGTAACCATGGCTCTACGACATTTTCTTACTTTACGTGACCTTTCAACTGCAGAATTAAATCGCATTATTGATCGTGCTATAGAATTAAAACGCATGCAGCATAATCATGAAGTCTACCAACCCTTTGTTGGTAAAGTAATGGGAATGATTTTTGAAAAATCGAGCACACGTACCCGTGTTTCTTTTGAAGCGGGTATGACCCAATTTGGTGGTAGCGCAATTTTCCTCTCGTCCCGGGATACACAATTAGGTCGCGGCGAACCGATTGAAGATTCAGCTCGCGTTATTTCAAGCATGCTTGATATTGTGATGATTCGTACTTTTGGCCACGATATTGTCACACGTTTTGCAGAATATTCTAAAGTCCCAGTTATTAATGCACTGACCGATGATCACCACCCTTGCCAATTGCTTGCTGATGTTCAAACATTCGTAGAACACCGTGGCTCTATCCAAGGCAAAACCGTTGCGTGGATTGGTGATGGTAATAATATGTGTAACTCATATATCGAAGCTGCACATATGTGGGGCTTTAAACTTAAGATTGCATCACCAAAAGGTTATGAACCAAAACCTGAATTTCTCTCTGAATTCGCGCACTGCGCCGAAGTTGTAGACTCTGCTGAAGATGCTGCAGTGAATGCCGACCTTATCGTTACTGATGTTTGGGCCAGCATGGGACAAGAAGAAGAGCAAAAAATTCGTGAAAAAGCTTTTGCTGATTTTCAAGTCAATGAACGTCTAATGGATCTTGCTCATCCAGACTGTTTATTTATGCACTGCTTGCCTGCCCATCGCGGTGAAGAAATTTCAGAAAATATGCTCGATCATAAAAATGCTGTGGTATGGGATGAAGCTGAAAACCGCCTTCACGCTCAAAAAGCACTTGTTGAGTTCCTCATCAATGAAAGCTTAAAAAAAGATTAATTTCATCCACTAAAAAAGCACCCTCGGGTGCTTTTTTATTTTCTAAATCTTAATGGTCATCTTTTAAATATTTAGGTTCTTTTGGAAGTTGCCAACTACAAAAGAAACATACGATTAAAATAATGATCACGTAAATAAAAAATGAATTTTCAATTCCTGCCGCCTTAAACTGCAAGGCAACAGAAGGTGCAGAACCACCAAATACGGCATTACCTATCGCATATGAGAAACCTACACCCAACGCACGTACATGCGGAGGAAACATTTCAGCTTTTACAATACCGCCAATAGAGGTATACAAACTAAGCAATAGCATCAGGAAAATCAGTAGCATCGCTACAATGAATGGAGTTTCGCTGAAATATCTCATCCCGATTGCCATGACTGGATAGATAAATATAGCCATCAGACCACTAAATAACAGCATAGAATTTCTGCGACCAATACGATCTGACAATGCACCAAAGAATGGTTGCGCCACCATGAGTACAAAAATACAGGCTGTCATCATCAACCCTACCGTTTTAGGATCTATTCCAATATTGGTAAGGTAAGTTTTTGAGTAAACTGTAATCACATAGAAACTAAGAGAGCCTGCTGAAGTATAACCAACTACCAATAGGAAAGTTTTCCAGTGATTTTTAAAAAGCTCACGAAGTGTACCAGAATCTTCTTTGTCACTTTCATCACTAGATAAAGTCTCTTCTAATCTACTTCTCGCTAATAAAGATAAAATTGCTGCAACACCACCAATAATAAATGGAATTCGCCATCCCCCATCATAAAGCTGCTGTTCAGACATAAATGCTAAGAATATTACACCCAATAAACTTGCAAGGAGTTGACCACCCGTGAGCGTTACGTATTGAAATGATGAAAAAAAGCCACGTTGACCTTTTAAACCCAATTCACTCATATAAGTCGCCACAGCACCATATTCACCACCAACGGATAAGCCTTGAAGCAATCGAACCATTAATAATAAAAACGGTGCAGCCATACCTACTTGTTCATACGTTGGTAATGCTGCGAACATGAAAGAACTTATAGCCATCAATATAATCGAGATGACCATTGATTTTTTTCGACCGTGTTTATCTGCAATTCGACCAAAAAGCCAACTACCGATAGGCCGCATAAAAAAGCTTGCTGCAAATACACCCCACACATAGATGGCTTGGGTAGAACTATCCATATCTGGCGCAGTTAAAGCTTGGGTAAAATATACAGCGAATACTGCATAAATATAAAAATCGAACCATTCAACTAAATTACCTGAAGCTGCACCAATAATTCCTTTGATACGGCTGGTTTTTTCTTGCTTGGAATATGTTGTAGACAAATGAAAAATCCTTATTCTAATTACATCGTTTATTGTCGAATAATAATGAAACTCTGAAGTATTTCAAAATTATAGACGGAAAATATATGCCTATTTCATGCCAATTTAAAAAGCCTTTATGTAAATTTTATTAAATAGGCTTCTAAATTTTTCTCAAAAATATTCAAGGTCGATTTATTATTAATTTAATTAAACAGACTTTCTCCTATGACAACTCACCGAATTAAGCCTTGTGGCTGTAAAATGATAATCAGCGCCCCGAAAATAACCACTCCGCCACCAATGATATCCCATTTAGTAAGATCCATTTGATCCACAAACTTTAACCACAACAATGCCGAACAAATATAAATACCTCCATATGCAGCATATATTCGACCTGATGCTGCTGGATGCAAAGTCAATAACCACACAAAAGCAGCGAGTGCGACAAAAGTGGGTAGCCACAACCAATGCGAACGCCCTTGATTTAGGATCAAATATGGAAAGTAACACCCTAATATTTCCATCAGTGCTGTCAGAAAAAATAAAGCTGTCGTAGATATTACTTTTGTAACTTGTATGTCCATACTTTCACCCAAAAATTAAAGCCCGTTTAAATAAACGGGCTTTAATACAATTAATAACACACTATGCTGGTTCAGCTGCAGAATCTTCAAATACTTCCAACTTCAATCCAACAGCTTTGCCATCTTCTTTTTTAACTGTTACTGCTACATTACCGCCGTTTTCAGCCAGCTCACCAAATAAAATCATTTCAGCAAGCGGCTTTTTCAAATGCTCTTGAATCAAACGCTGCATTGGACGAGCACCCATCAGACGATCATAACCATTTTCACTTAACCAATCTCGTGCAGACTGATCTACTTCTAAAACAACTTTTTTGTCATCAAGTTGAGCTTGAAGTTCTGTAAGGAATTTATCTACTACAGAATCGATTACTGTCGTAGGTAGAGCTTTAAATTGAATAACCCCATCTAAGCGGTTTCTAAACTCTGGTGTAAATGCCTTCTTCATTGCTTCCTGATTATCACGACTATTATCTTGCTCTGTAAAACCAATACTTGTACGGGAAATACTTTCAGCGCCAATATTCGTTGTTAACACTATAATGACATTTCTGAAGTCTGACTTACGACCATTATTATCAGTTAATGAACCATGATCCATGACTTGCAGCAATAAATTAAACACATCAGGATGTGCCTTTTCAATCTCATCCAATAACAATACACAATGTGGATTTTTATGTATTGCGTCAGTCAGTAAGCCACCTTGATCAAAACCAACATAACCTGGAGGTGCACCAATTAAACGTGAAACCGCATGGCGTTCCATATATTCAGACATATCAAATCTGACTAGTTCAACACCGAGTAGTTTTGCAAGTTGTTTTGTTACCTCAGTTTTACCTACACCAGTAGGTCCTGCAAATACAAAACTACCAACTGGCTTATCTGGTGCTTTAAGCCCAGCTCGTGACAATTTAATTGCAGAGGATAATGCGGTAATCGCCTCATCTTGACCAAATACAACTCGTTTAAGATCACGCTCTAAGTGCTCAAGTACAGATTTATCATCTTTAGACACAGTTTTAGGTGGAATTCGTGCAATTTTCGAAACAATATCTTCAATATTTTCAACTGTAATCAAAGTGTTATCTTGATCAGCTCTCAAACGTCGTTGTGCCCCTGCTTCATCTATTACGTCAATCGCTTTATCTGGGAGGAAGCGATCATTGATAAATTTAGCCGATAACTCAACTGCAGAAACAAGAGCTGCATCATCATATTGAACTTTATGAAATTCTTCAAATTTAGACTTGAGTCCACGAAGAATATCAATTGTTTCATTAATTGATGGCTCATTAACATCAATTTTTTGGAAACGGCGTGATAATGCATGATCTTTTTCAAAAACTTGACGATATTCTTGAAACGTTGTTGAGCCAATGCAACGTAAAGTACCATTTGCCAATGCAGGTTTGATTAAATTCGATGCATCCATAGTGCTACCCATACTTGAGCCTGCACCAATGATCATATGAATTTCATCAATAAACAAAATTGCTTCTGGCTTCTTCTTTAGGGCATTCAACAATTGCTTTAATCGTTTCTCAAAGTCACCACGGTATTTTGTACCTGCAACAAGTGCACCGATATCCAAACTATAGACTTCTGCATTAAGCAGTGGCTTTGGTGCTTTATTGTTAACAATCAGCCAAGCCAAACCTTCTGCTATGGATGTTTTACCCACACCTGGATCACCCACCAAAAGCGGATTGTTTTTACGACGTCGACATAGAATTTGAGCTGCACGCTCAATTTCTTTTTCACGACCAATCAAAGGATCGGTTTTACCCTTTAAAGCTTCTGCATTGAGATTTAGGGTATAAAGTTCTAATGGACCTGCATTTGCTGAGGCTGAGTTTTCACCATCTAAGTCATCCGTTTCTTCTTCAGCTGGAACATCTTCCTTACGCGCACCGTGTGAAAGATATTGAGTTAAAGTAAGACGATTGATTTGGTGGCGTTTTAGCAAATAAACCGCAAATGAATCTCGTTCTGAGTACATTGCCACCAGTACATCTGCACCTTCAACCGTCCGATCTCCACCACTAGACTGAACATGGAAAATTGCACGTTGCAATATACGATCAAAGCTTTCTGTAGGATGAGGCGCTTGTTCAGCATTATCGCCTAATTTAGGCGTATGTTGCTCTACATACTCTTCAAGTTCTTTACGCAAACTGACAATTTCTGCACCGCAGGCTTTTAGTGCATTCACGGCAGAATCATTATCTAAAAGTGCGAGTAACAAATGTTCAACTGTAAGAAACTCATGTCTCTTTTGACGAGCCATGCTAACAGCCAAACGCAGTGATACTTCTAATTGACGACTGAGCATGTGATCCCCTTATTCTTGTGGCTCGATCTGGCAAAGCAATGGATGACTTTGAGAGCGCGCATAATTGTTGACTTGATTCGCCTTGGTTTCAGCAATGTCTCTAGGATAGACACCTGCGATACCTTTCCCTTGATAATGTACTGTTAGCATTACTTCGGTAGCTTGGTCAAGATTCAATGCAAAGTATTGTTGTAAAATTTCAATTACAAAATCCATTGGCGTGTAATCATCATTCAACAATACCACATTGTATAAGGGAGGTCGCTTAAATTGCGGTGGTGCTGTTGCTACAGCTAAATCGCCATCGGCTTCATCATTTTGTGCATCACTCAATCTTGGATTGAAGTGCCAATCCACCAATCCAGATTGTTGAAATGATAATTTAATGTCATTGAGACATTTATGACGTTTATTACTTCGCATAGCACTCTATAATCTATTATTGAGAATTTGCCGCAGCTTGCGGTACTTCGGCTGCAAATGCAGCGGTTGATTCGATTGCTTCACCACGTTGCCAACTAAAGCGCTTGGTTTGAGCACTTGAGCCTTTTACACGGATTTCAATAAATTGGGGCGTAAAGCCTTTTGGCATCGTCCAACGACCAGTTAATCGCTGATAATGGTCGAAATTGAATGATTTTTCTGAAATTGGAACAACCAAGACTTCCGTACCTTGAATTAATCTGATTTCAATTTCACCAGATGCTTTACGTTTATTCGGACTGACTTGAACTAAATCAACCTGATATTCATATACATTTTCTGGAAGCGACTTAACAGCTAAATTTTGCACTGTTAAACTCAATCCACCACGTTGTCTCAGTACTTCTCGGAAAATCGCACTCTGACTTTCAATTTGAAGTTTTTCAGCGTTGGCTTGATTTAATGCAGCATACATATCGTTTGAGTTAGTTACAGCAACATCACGTTCTTGAACTGAGGTATTTAATTTCTTATTCAGCTCAGATAATTCTTTTTTTTGTTTTTCGACAACTTCAACCAATTGTTCCGCGTCAGCATCATAACCAACTACAGTTAGACCTTGACGATGACCAACCGTATAGCCCAGAAGTAAACTGCCTGCACATAAGATGATTCCACCCGCCATAAGGGGTTTATTCGATTGAAAAAAACCGATATTTTTTTCATCTTTATGCTGTGACGTATTATTTGATTCTGAGTTTTGCATCGTCATCTCTAATTTATAAAATCAAAACACACATTTAACTGCAAAGTTAAATGTGTGTGAAGTCAAAAAAGGTTTTTTATGGTAATAAACCAATCACGTTAAGGCCTGCATTTTCCGCAAATCCAAACATTAAATTCATGTTTTGAACAGCTTGTCCTGCTGCACCTTTCACCAAGTTATCTTGGGCAACTAAAATGACTAACTTTGTTGGTTGTGGTTTATACAACGCAATACGTAAATCATTTGATCCACGAACAGAACGAGTTTCTGGTGAACTTCCTGCCGGCATAACATCAACAAACTGCTCGTTTTGGTAGAACTGTTCGTAAATTACTTGCAAATCGGCTTGCTGACCTGCTTCTGTTAAGTCGATATATATTGTAGATAACATGCCACGAATCATCGGCACCAAATGCGGAACAAAAAGGATATTGTCAAATACACCTTTCTGTCCCGATATATTTTCAAGCGCTTCAACAATTTCAGGATGATGGCGATGCCCTGCAACACCGTAGGCTTTGAAGTTATCAGCATTTTCAGTATAGATCATGCCTAAACTTGCTTTGCGTCCAGCTCCAGATACACCAGATTTTGCATCAATAATAATACTTTCAGGTTTTACCAATACTTCTGAAGATCTCAGTACAGGCGCCAAACCAATTTGAACTGTCGTTGGATAACAACCAGGATTACCAATCACTTGAGCTTGTTTAATTTTTTCACGATTGAGCTCAGAAAGCCCATACACTGAATTTTTAAGTAGATCTGGACAAGCATGCTCCATACCGTACCATTTTTCAAATTGCGCTAAATCCTGCAAACGAAAGTCAGCGGCTAAATCGATTACTTTTGTATTCGCTGCTACTAATTCTTCAGCGTGTTTCATCGCTACACCATGTGGTGTCGCAAAAAACACAACATCGCAAGACTTTAATAAATCTAAGCTTAAATCTGAAAACTCTAGATCGGTATGACCACGTAAACTTGGAAACATATCATCGACACGACGACCAGCCTCAGTACGAGAAGTCAGTGCTTTCACTTGAACATTTGGGTGTCGCAGCAAAAGACGCAAAAGTTCAACGCCTGTATATCCTGTACCACCAACAATACCAACTGAAATCACGATATCTACCTCTAAATGACTGTATTCGTTACAGGCAGTAGTATGACAGGAACTTGTGACTTTCTGAACCCTTTCATATGGGAATGCTGTTATTTTATAAGTTTAATAATTTAGATGGCTCTGTTAAGCATCTAATAAAGTCTATCATGTGACTTCATTGATTTTCTTGCCAACTCAAATAGCATAAATACAGTGCAAATATAAACTCTGGGAGAGCAAAAAATACGATCGGATCCTGTTTCACAACAAAAGGAGTTACCCCCCATACCGAACATAACCCTCCACTCACGGAAAGCAATTTAGAAATCCTTTTTTGATTTATCCATAAAGTTGCCATAATCGATAATATCAACCACGCTATAGCCCCGCCAAAAAGCGATAAATAGTTCGTCCAATGATAGTGAATAGGATTAATCGGGTTCAGTAGAATATACATGAGGATGCTATAAAGCATTAAAGCAGGTACAGACAAAATTAGAATCAAAAAACACACACCAGTTCGTCTTATGAGCATATTAGAGACAAACTAACCAAACAGAGCAATCATGATAGCCAAAATTTAGAATACCAGTCGCCAAATCAGACTAATTGACTAGCGCTAAACAATTGATTTTTTAATATCGACAAAGCAATCCCAGCATAATAATTAATTATGCATCCACCAATATGGCAACGGCGTTATTTTTAATTTTTTTCGGTTAAGTTTAAAATCTGGATCATACTTCGCCACTTCCGCCCAAAACTGAGCACTATGATCAAAATGCTTTGTATGTGCTAATTCATGCACACAAACATAGCGTGTTATTTCCTGAGGAAAAAGCACCAAAGCACTATTCAACATAATATCATGACGTGCTGTACAACTTCCCCACCGCGTTTTTGGCTGACGAATCTTACAGCCATGATAAGCTAAACCACACTGATCAGATACTTGAGCCAGATATACAGGCAGATGCTGTTTAGCATAATCAATAACAAAGGCTTTTAAATATTGTTCAGGCTGACGATCACTCACACACAGCTCATTCATCACTGAATCAAACTTATAGTTGAATTTCTGCTGAATATATTGAATTTGAATAGGATTTTCTAAATTAAATAACTGTAAAGATAAAGGTAAAACGCGATCAATCTGTTGAATTTTACTTTGTTGTGCCTGCCAAGTTTGAACGATCCAAGCTTCTGAATCTTGAACAAACTGTTGTATTTGTTTATGGGTACAAAACCATGGCGCAGTCACACGAATTGACGTTCCATCTATACGTAGACGTAGTCTTTTCGATCGAATACTTTTGGTGATTTCAATATCAGGAAGGTCGGATAAAGTCATTGTTATTCTTTAATTATTAAATCCCCATCTCCCCCCTTTAAGAAAGGGGGAAGAAAAGCCCCTCTATTTAAAAAGAGGGAGTTTAGGGAGACTAGCTTGTCAAGGAGTTAAAATTAAATCGCTGTACGCTCTTCAATACCGTTGTTGGTCGCAACGATTGCAATATCGGCTTTGTTTAATGCGAAAATACCGTTGCATACCACACCAGGGATATCATTCAATGTTTTTTCAAGCTCAAGTGCATTTAAGATATTTAAGTTATGCACGTCTAAAATCACGTTACCATTGTCGGTCACTACACCTTCACGGTACGCTGGGTCGCCACCTAAAGAGACAATTTTACGAGCCACAGCAGAACGTGCCATTGGGATTACTTCCACAGGAAGCGGGAAATCACGCCCCAACTGATCTACCCATTTAGAATCATCTACGATACAGACGAATTTTTTTGCAATCGATGCCACGATTTTTTCACGTGTCAATGCCGCACCACCACCTTTGATCATGTGCATATGACGATCAATCTCATCTGCACCATCTACATATGCATCAAGACCACCCACTGAGTTCATATCTACCACTTCAATACCCAGCTTCTTCAAACGCTGCGCAGTCGCTTCCGAACTTGCAACTGCGGCTTCTAATTGAAGTTCAGGAAGTAAATCAATCAAAAAGTTAACAGTACTGCCTGTGCCTACGCCTAAAATGCCCCCTTTCGGTAAGTGTTTTAAAGCTGCTTGTGCTGCTGCTTGTTTTTTCTCATCTTGGGTTGCATATAGACTCATGACTTCACTCAACTAATTTGGACTTTTGCAGTTATTTTAAACCGCTAAGCCTTATGGTTTGTTACAATAAGCGCCTATTTTAAACTGTTAGATGGAAAATTAACATGCTGTCTCGTTTGGTTCGACAAATTTTACAAGCAACGGTATACGACGTTGCTATCGAAACCCCACTCGAAGCGGCACCACGAATTAGTGAACGTCTTAATAATAATATTCGTTTTAAACGTGAAGACCTACAACCCGTATTCTCTTTCAAACTCCGCGGTGCCTACAACAGAATCAGCCAACTTCCTAAAGCTCAACTAGAACGAGGTGTCATTACCGCTTCTGCTGGTAACCATGCTCAAGGTGTAGCTCTCTCAGGAAAAAAATTAGGAATTCGCGCAATTATTGTGATGCCTAAGACAACACCAGACATTAAAGTCCAAGCAGTCAAGCGCTTAGGTGGTGAGGTTGTACTTCATGGTGATTCTTTTGACATCGCAAATAAATACGCAATTCAACGTGCACAAGAAGAAGGAATGACTTTTATTCCGCCTTATGACGATGAACTCGTTATGGCTGGTCAAGGTACAATTGCCAATGAAATTTTACGTCAATGGCGAGATGTGGATTATGTATTCGTTGCCGTTGGTGGTGGAGGTTTGATTGCAGGTGTTGCTGCTTACCTTGGTGATGTAGCACCACATGTCAAAGTTATTCCTGTGGAATATGACGAGTCAGCTTGTTTAAAAGCTGCTTTAGAAGCAAATGAACGTGTGATTCTACCGTCTGTAGGATTATTTGCTGATGGTACAGCCGTTGCGCAAATCGGTGAAAAACCGTTTGACGTGATTCGTCTGCAAAAATCTGACAATTCAGGTCCAATCGTAGAGCCAAATGTCGTTTTGGTGAATACTGATGAAATCTGTGCCGCAATTAAAGACACCTATGATGAATGCCGTAGTATTGTTGAGCCGTCAGGTGCGATGGCACTTGCTGGTATTAAAAAATATGTGGCTGAGCACGGCTTAGAAGGTAAAAACATCGTTTCAATTGTATGCGGTGCCAACATGAACTTTGACCGTTTACGATATATTGCAGAACGAACTGAATTAGGTGAACGTAAAGAAGCTATTTTTGCTGTCACGATTCCTGAACAAAAAGGTGCATTCCTCAATTTCTGTCGTGCCCTTCAAGGTCGAAATATTACTGAATTCAACTACCGTGCAAGTAGTGCGACTGCAGCGCAAGTATTTGTTGGAATTAGTTTAAAAAGCGGCGAAAAAGAACGTCAAGAAATATTCGAGACATTAAAGTTTCAGTACGATGTGGATGACTTATCTGATGATGAAGTTGCCAAATTACATATTCGCTACCTGATCGGTGGTCATGCTGATATTGAAAATGAACGTTTATTCCGCGTTGAATTTCCTGAACGTCCAGGTGCATTATTAACATTCTTGGAACGTCTTGGTCCAACGCATAACATTACCCTGTTCCATTATCGTAATCATGGTGCGGCTGAAGGTCGTGTATTGGTTGGACTCGAAGCTGAAGATGCACAACAAAACCCTGATGGTTTAGTTGAAACATTAGAAAGTATCAATTATCCATACGAAGAAATTACCAATAATCTTGGTTATCAACGTTTCCTCAAATAAAATCAATACAGCCTGTCATTTTGACAGGCTTTTTTAATTCAATAATTGATATACAATTAAAATCGAAAGATAGAAAAAACGATCACTTTAAAATTTTAGATATTAAGATAAATCATGCAAATATGGTTCAGTTTTGTAGTAATTCCTTTTCTCATGTGGATCATCTTTTCCGCAATTCTGTTTATTTCGAAATATCTATATCCTGAAGTTACCACCTTAAGCAAATTCCTCGAAGTTTTTATTTTTTTAGGTTATGCAGCACTACCCTATATCATGTTGGGATTAGCTCCTATTTATCGTTATCGTATGACGTTGATATATATGATGGCAATTGTGCTCATGACAAGTTTCGCTCATGCTAACTTTATGATCGATCATATTCATTTAACTTATATTTACTTAGCACTTTCATGGACATTGATTTCAATTACGATTTACTATTTTTATAGTGATCACAAATAATCCTCAACAAATGAATTGAATCAACTCAGATCAACAAGATAAACTCACTCAAAGCGAAATTAAAATCAAATCATTACTTTCTGATCTTTTAAATTTTAGGATATTCAATGGCGCTATTTGCAGTAATTGGCTTAGGCAGCTTTGGCGGTACAGTTGCATTAGAACTCACTCAATTAAAACATGATGTGATTGGAATCGATACTGAAAAAAAATACGTTGAAAATATCTCTGATAACATCAGTCATGCTGTCATCGCCGATGCCACAGATGAACATGTACTTCGAGAACTGAATGTACAGAATTGCGATGCCGTCGTTGTCGCAATTGGAGAAGATATTGAGGCCAGTATTCTATGTGTCCTCAACCTTAAAAATTTAGGCGTAGAAAAAATCCTAGTAAAAGCAAAATCGAAAGCCCATCATATGATTTTGACGCATCTCGGTATTGGTCAAATTATTCATCCAGAAGAAGACATGGGTATTCGCGTTGCACAATCATTAAGCTATCCAATGGTTAGACGCTATATGGCGTTGAATGATGACCGTTATATTGTCAAAGTGGAAGTGGGTGAAAAACTACAAGGTGTAGAATTTAAAGACATCATGGAACATAGCGACGGCGTACAAACATTATTATTACAACGTGGCACACATGTAATTTATGACATCGCACCTGGTACATTACTGCAAAAAAATGACATTTTAATTGTTGAAGGTCCTGTCAATCTTTTACGTAAACTCTCATCGAGATTTATTTCGAAATGATGAAATTTTATGATCAATTGATCAATAAAAAAACGCAAAGTATTAATTTGAGTCCACCAAGTTTGCTTGCTTTGGGCTTTCTCAGTTTTATTATCATTGGAACATTACTGCTAAAACTTCCCTTTGCTCACGAAGGAAATGTCTCTTGGCTAGAAGCCTTATTTACTGCCACATCCGCAGTGACAATTACGGGACTTTCTGTGGTCAATATTGGCGAAGCATATACGACTTTTGGTCAGTTCATCATTATGCTACTCATCCAATGTGGTGGCTTAGGGTTCATGACCTTCGCAATTTTGGCTGCTTTAAGCCTTTCCACTAAACTCGGTTTAAAGCAACAAGTGATGGCTCAAGAAACAATTGGTCAAACCAGTTTAGCAAGGGCCTCTTTCACTATTAAAGCCGTCTTATTGTATTCTCTATTTTTCGAAGGGATTGGAACATTCATCCTGACATTTACGTGGCTTCAATACTACGATTTTAGTGATGCTCTGTTTTATGCAGCCTTTTACAGTATCTCAGCATTTAATAATGGTGGTTTCTCTCTTTTTCCAGACAGTTTAATGAGCTTTTCAGGTCAATATGCTGTAACTCTGACCATCAGTATGTTGTATATCATTGGTGGAATAGGTTTTGTGGTACTTATGGATATCAAACGCGCTCATAAGTGGAAAAAACTCTCAACCAACAGCAAACTCATTCTTTCTACCATCGCAGGACTCAATCTATTTGCCTTTATTATGATTTGGTGTTTAGAAGCAAATAATCCATTGACCCTCGCCCCAATGTCAATTGGAGACCAAGCATTAAATGCTTGGTTTCATGCCACAGTACCGCGATCCTCTGGATTTAATAGTATTGATATGGCCAGTATGAGTGATCCAGCAACCTTGGTGACTATGCTATTAATGTTTATTGGAGGCGGATCTTTAAGTACTGCTGGTGGTATTAAAGTAGGTACATTTATTATTGTTGTATTGAGTGTGATCACGTTTTTGAGACGAGCTGACGAAGTCACTGTTTTTAAACACTCGATTCCCGCAACGGTCACCTATAAAGCTCTTGCGGTCATTAGCATAACTGCTATGCTCATTTTCATTGGTTTCTTTACGCTGTTAATTTTAGAGCCTAATAAACGTTTTCTAGATTTACTATTTGAAGCTGTTTCCGCGGCTTGTACAGTCGGATTATCTAGAGGTATTACTTCAGAATTACAACCTGCAAGTTTATATATGCTCATGATACTGATGTTTGCGGGTCGTCTCGGTCCTTTGACATTGGCTTATTTAATTGCAACCCCTAAAAAAAGCAGGTTGAGTCATCCTAATGCTGAAATCCAAGTGGGTTAGATAGAATTCACTTGGATCTAAGGTGAAGTTGATCGATAAAACACGAACCAATCCAAAAATAGATCGGATGTTTATAGCCATAAGTGCGTTTTATGATAGCCATGATTTCTTTATGCAAAGCATTGAACTTATCATGAATTAACACAAACTTAGAACTTTGCAATCAATAACCCAATACAAAGAAATTAAAAGACTCAAGGTAACTCCAAGTCTTTTCACCATATGCGTGTGATTAAAAAAATTATGATTGGAAACCAATATAACGATTGAGGTTTTCGACACCCAATGCAACTTTATAAATTTTAAACTGAGCTAAATCAGAACGTGTAATCTCAGTAAACACATCCGAGTTTTCATCATCTGCATGAATTTCATCTACTGTGCGAGGCATAGTTGCTTCAAATTCATCTGAAATAAATTCAAATCCCAAGTCCATAGCAATAAACAATGTATGATCACAAGGTTGAATATATTGCTCTTCATTCCAGTCGATAACAGCGTGTTGACAATGCGGGCACTGTACATTTTCTTGAGGATCTTGAAGTTCAATTGTTGTATAAGCCATGTCAACCTTAAGTATTACGTGCTATAAAACATAAGTTTAACCATTGCTTTTAGATTTTTAAATAGCCCTCTTTATTCATTACTACATATAACAACCTTAGATTTTAGAGAAAACACAGCAACTCAATTGACTATTCAGAACAATAATGTATTTTTTAACAAAACGTCGCATATATGGAATGAATCCATGCTTTCAGATTTAGATGATTTTTATTGCTTTGCCCTTGTTGTCGAACATGGTGGTTTTAGCGCTGCCGAGCGAGCAACTGACATTCCCAAATCAAAATTGAGTCGACGTGTTTATAATTTAGAAGAAAATCTCGGTGTAAGGCTTATTCAACGTAGTTCACGTCATTTTGCTGTCACTGATATTGGGATGAACATTTATCGCCATGCGCAAGTAATGATGAATGCTGCCCAATCTGCTCATGATTTGGTAGATCATTTAAGTGAACAACCAAGAGGCTTAATTCGTGTCAGTTTACCCGTATCAATTGCCCAGCATGAAATGACCAAAATACTGCCAAATTTCCTTAAGCAGTATCCTGAAATCAAAGTTCAATTGATGGTTACTAATCGACGTGTCGATATCATCAATGAAGGAATTGATTTAGCGCTTCGTGTTCGCTCAAGTTTGGATGATGACCCAAGTTTGGTCATTCGAAAATTTGAAAATATTGAACAACATCTTTTCGCCAGCCAGGCTTATCTCAATGAATTTGGATCTATCAAAAAACCTGAAGAACTCTCAAATCATCGAATATTAAGTATGGTTGATGAACATACTGATCAACAACTCGTACTACATGATTCAAACAACAAATCGATTAAAGTCAAAGTGAGTCCAGTCGTGATGGGCTCTGACTTACTTATGCTTGCACAACTTGCAAGTGACAATTGTGGGGTAGCATTACTCCCAGACAGTATTGTTGAAGATTATATTAAAGATGGGCGTCTTGTTAAGGTTCTGCCTAACTGGAATGCACCACACGGTATTTTTCATGTGGTTTACCCTTCTCGCCGTGGTTTATTACCAGCTGTACGTGTGTTCATCGACTACTTAGTTGAGCACCTCACCAAAAGATAGTCACAACAGCACAAAGATTTAGAAGAATGTTGGCTTATTATTTGCTACCATTCACTCTGCTTTGTGCTAGTTTTTTTAGATTTTTATGACTTCTATTTATCAACAACAACTTGATGCAAAAATTGAACGTATCCGCAATCAATTTGCTGAATATCAACCACCTGAACTAGAAGTTTTTTCATCTCCTGAAAAACATTTCCGTATGCGAGCTGAGTTCCGTATTTGGCATACAGAAGATGATATGTTTTATGCCATGTTTGAACCCGCGGAAGATGGTATTCAAAAGAAAGTTGTACGTGTTGATGAGTTTCCAATCGCGGATAAATCTATTAATGATTTAATGCCAGTTCTCCTGTCTGAACTAAAATCAAATGCAGTGCTCTCTAAGCGTCTGTTTGAAGTACATTTTCTTTCTACGTTGAACGGTGAAATGCTGGTTTCATTGATTTATCGTTGTCCGCTTGATCAAGACTGGGAACAACTAGCAAAAAATTTATCTTCAAAACTCAATATTAAGATTATTGGTCGCAGCCGTGGTCAAAAAATTGTATTGACGGATGAATATGTAGTTGAAGAATTACAAGTATTTGACCGTAAATTCAAATATAAGCAAATTGAAAGTAGCTTCACGCAACCAAATGCGCAAGTTTGTCAAAAAATGCTGGAGTGGGCATGTAATGCAGCTCAAACCAGTGATAAAGATCTTTTAGAGCTTTATTGCGGTAATGGTAATTTTACCCTTCCATTATCGCTAAAGTTTAATCGCGTTCTAGCAACAGAACTGGCTAAATCATCAGTTTATGCAGCGCAATGGAATATTGAGCAAAATCAAATTAATAATATTCAAGTTGCTCGCCTTTCAGCTGAAGATTTTACCTTAGCATTCAATGCAGAACGTGAGTTTAGACGTTTACAAGAAGCCAATATTGATATTCAAAGTTATGACTTCGATACTGTATTTGTAGATCCACCTCGTGCAGGCATTGATGATGATACCTTGAAGCTACTTCAACACTTTAACCGTATTATTTATATTTCATGCAATCCAGATACTTTGCACGACAATTTAAAGATGTTATCGGGAACTCATAAAATCACTAAATTTGCGCTGTTCGATCAATTTCCTTATACCCACCATGTCGAGTCAGGCGTTCTTTTAGAGAAAATTTAAACAATTTATTTCTTACTAAATGGACAGTTCTTACACTGTCCATTTTTTATTCTTTTTGAATTTCACTTAGAAATCATATAAATAAAGAAATATTTAATTTTTCAATGTCATAATTTCGTTAAACTTTAGGTTTATCATCGAAATATTTATTTTAAAATGAGCCTTAAATCACGGTTACAAACTTGCATTAAATTTTAAATCGACTATATTTCGACCTATCTTTGGTTGCAAATGAAGGCTCTATGAGTTTTTGGCAAAAGCTGTTTTCATCAGATTCGCAGCAGAACGAGCATAAAAATCAAATTGCTTGTGTTGAAAATGATTGTTCATGTAAGACTAACGATCAGTTGATCGAGGCTTTACAAAAGGCATCAGATGAAGATGTAATCCGCGGAATCAAAAAAGTTCTTATTTCGCGTGGCTATTCAAAAAAAGATCTTACTGATTTATTGAGTAACAAAATCACCCTTCAGTAAAGAAAAAAAGCACTGCATAGACAGTGCTTTTTTTATGATAAATTTTCTGTTCAATTTAAAAATGTTCAATTAAGATAAGCTCATAGGATAATTAAAAATACATTTGGGGATTCAATGAAAAATATTCTATTCATTATTTTAGGGGCGACTTTCATATCGCTTAGTGGTTGTAATAAGCTACCTTCAGCATGTGAGGAAGTTTGGGGCAACATTGAAAAATTAGCGAAAGAGAGCGGTATTCCTCAAACTGCCATAGATCGTCAAAAAATCGAGTTTGAAGAGCAAATTCAACAGCTTCCTAAAGAAGATGCAATTAAAAATTGTGAAGCACAAAATGCTTTCTTCTCATAACTTCATTTGACTTGAATAAAAAATTTAGGCACCTTTTTTAGGGTGCTTATATTGTATTTATACCTCATTATTTATTTCCAATTCGGTTATACTGTGGACTCTCTTTCAATAAATGTACATCTGTAAAGTTATTGGAATATTTTATAAATGCGGCATAAACACGTCAAAACATTCCCTCTTGGTGCTCACTTAATTGTTAAGCATTTTGGTTATTCACATCATGGTATTTATGTGGGTAAGGGTCGTGTTATTCATTATTCAGGTTTTGCTCATCTCTTTAAAAAACATCCGATCGAAATTACATCTCTGCAAAAATTTGCACATGGCAAAAAAATTACGATTCGGCATTATAGCACCCCCAAATATTCAGGTCGTGCTGTCGTAAGACGAATGCGCTCTCGAATGCATGAAAATAACTATCATCTCATTATTAATAATTGTGAACACTTATGTTCTTGGGCGATCACGGGCATCGAAAGTAGTCCACAAGTCATCAAAATGATGAATAGACTCACCACTATTGGTTATATCAGCTCACTCATGAGCTACTTAAATAGTCTTCTTTTAACTTTAGCAACCACCTGTTTTGCTTTGGTATTTTATATTAAGAAAAAGTTAAATGATCAGCGCAAACTGAAAGGCCCTGTGTATATCGCTTTACAGCAACATCAGAAACTAAAGCAAAAAAAAGCCCCGCTTAAGCAGGGTTTCGAGGAAAACAAAGTTTCAAATTAACCTTTCGGTTGAATTAAATATGCGCTTGAAAATCCAAATAGTCAAATATATATTTGAAATATAATGTTATTTTAGTTTTTATTTATAACTTATTAAATTATTCTTAAATACTCACCTTTATCTAATCATGTGAATTTAATCACAAAAATTATTTATTAACCTAAATTTGAATAAAAAAAAGCCTGAATCAATCAGGCTTTTTTTGATATTACCAAACTTTATTTTGCAGGCTTAAAACTATCTTTTAAATCCAAAATACGGTTAAAGACAGGTTTTTCAACAGTATGATCAAATTGATCAGCGACAAAATAACCTTCACGTTCGAATTGGAATCGATCTTCAGGTTTCGCTTGAGCTAAAGCAGGCTCAATTACCGCTTGAACAATTTTTAGAGAATCTGGATTTAAATTCGCTAAGAAATCATCGTCCGCATCAGGTGCGGCTTCAGTAAATAGACGATCATAAATACGAATTTCAGCAGGAATCCCTTTATTTGCAGATACCCAATGAATAACACCTTTGACTTTACGACCTTCTGGATTCTTACCTAAAGTATGCGGATCGATAGAGCATTTAAGTTCAACAACTTCGCCATTTTCATCCTTAATCACTTCATCACATTTAATCACATAAGCATGACGTAAACGGACTTCACCACCAGGAATTAAGCGTTTAAACCCTTTAGGCGGCTCTTCCTCAAAATCTTTACGATCAATATACAATTCAGAAGTCAGTGGAATTACACGATCACCCATATCAACATTTGGATGGCGTGCGTGTGTTAAATCCATATCCTCTGGAAGGTTGGTCAATGTCACTTTAAGAGGATTCAGTACCGCCATACCACGTGCAGCAGTATTTTCTAATGATTGTCGAATGCAGAATTCAAGCATTGCAACATCGACAATACCATCAGTTTTAGATACGCCCACACGCTTACAGAAATCACGTAAGCCTTCTGGAGTAAAGCCACGACGACGCATTCCCACGACTGTAGGCATACGTGGATCATTCCAACCATTGACGTAACCACCTTCGACCAGCTTACGTAATTTACGTTTTGAGGTGATGGTGTAATCAACATTCAAACGGCTTGATTCGTACTGGCGTGGAACTGCTGGAGAATTTACCTTAGCGACAACCCAATCATAGAACGGGCGATGGTCTTGGAATTCAAGCGTACATAACGAGTGCGTAATGCCTTCAATCGCATCAGACAAAGGATGAGCATAGTCATACATTGGATAGATTTTCCACGTATCGCCTGTTTGATGATGCTCAGAATGTAAAACACGGTAAAGAATTGGATCACGCATATGTACGTTCGGTGATGCCATATCAATCTTGGCACGAAGTACTGCTTGGCCTTCTCCAAGCTCACCATTACGCATTTGTTCAAAACGTGCTAAGTTTTCTTCAACCGTTGCATCACGTTGCGGAGAATTTTTACCTGGTTCTACAAAATTTCCACGATTCAGCTTAATTTCTTCAGGAGATTGCAAATCGACATATGCATCACCTTGTTTAATTAATTGAATCGCCCATTGATACAATTGATCAAAGTAACTTGATGCGTAGCGTGGTTCACCATTCCAGTCGAAACCGAGCCATTTAACATCGTTCGCAATACCATCTACATATTCTTGTTCTTCTGCATCTGGATTTGTATCGTCAAAACGAAGATTACATAAACCAGAAAATTCTTCTGCAATACCAAAATTCAGGCAAATCGCTTTAACATGTCCAATGTGTAAATAACCATTAGGCTCTGGTGGAAAGCGCGTCACGACTTTATCTGTACGCCCTGCTGCAAGATCTTCTGTAATTACTTGACGTACAAAGTCTAAGCCCGGTTGTTGTTCTTGCTGCGCAGCATCGACTGATGGATTGTTAGTCGTCGGGGTATTTGGCAGGGATGAAACAACATCATTCGGCTTCATAGTTGATAAATCACTTCTATAAGATAAAATAGGATAATTAAAACGCTATCTTCATATTATTAACAAAGAAAATAACGTTTTTGCTTGCCTTGTAGTTTACAGTTTGCTTATGCTTCTCTCAACCACAAACCCATGGCTTTTTGTCCATGATCAGGAGATTATAGAATGAGTTTTCCTCAAGTCGAATTAAACACCAATAAAGGACGTATTGTTCTAGAGCTTAACTCTGAAAAAGCACCTAAAACTGTTGCTAACTTTTTAGAGTACGTTCGTGATGGTTTTTATGATGGCGTAATTTTCCACCGTGTAATTGACGGTTTCATGATCCAAGGCGGTGGCATGGATGAAAACTTCAAAGAAAAAGCAACTCGCGATTCTATTGAAAATGAAGCTGACAACGGTTTAAGCAATGACGAAGGTACGATTGCCATGGCACGTACTCAAGCTCCTCACTCAGCATCTGCACAATTCTTCATTAACGTGAAAAACAATGCTTTCCTTAACCATACGGGTAAAACAGCTCAAGGCTGGGGTTATGCAGTATTTGGTAAAGTTGTAGAAGGTATGGACGTTGTTAATGAAATCAAAGGCGTTCGCACTGGTAACCGTGGCTACCACGCTGACGTTCCACTAGAAAACGTTGTGATCGAATCTGCTAAAATTATCTCTGAATAAAAAACCTACCCCTTAACTTATTAAGTTTTCAAGCACTGCTTTAAAACGAATATCATGTTCAAGGGATTGTTTCCCCATCTAAAGTTGATGGGGATGTAGGCAAATAAGGAATATTAAGTGACCTATCTGTTTATTTCAGATTTACACCTGTCACCTGAACACCCTCGACTCGTTCGAGGGTTTTTAGATTTATTAGATCATTATCAAGACCAGCAAACCCAACTCTATATTTTAGGTGATTGGTTTAATGCATGGATTGGTGATGACTATACAGCTCCTTGGCTCGATGAAATCGTTGAACGCTTAAAAAGATTTACTGCACAGGGAAATCAAGTTCTATTTTCTGTCGGCAATCGTGATTTTGCGCTGAATCAATTTTTTTTAAATAAATTTGATGGCATCTTATTGTCCGAAGTCTCTAACTTAAAAATAAATGACGTCCAAATTCGTATAGAACATGGTGATTCGCTATGTACAGACGATGTCGCCTATCAACGTTTTAAAAAAATAATCAGAAATCCACTCCTCATTTGGATACTGCGGAAAACCCCACTTTCTTTTCGTACTCAACTTGCAAATGGATTTAGAAAAAAAAGCCACGAATCAAAAGAATTTAAATCTTATGATGTCATGGATGTAAATCAAGATGCTGTCCACGATGCATTGAAAGAAGTTGATTTACTAATTCATGGTCATACGCATCGCCCTCAAATCCATATCTCTCAAGATAAAAGAAGAATTGTCTTAGGCGACTGGCGTTTGGATCAAGCTCAAATTTTGGAAATTAATCAATCGAAATTCTCTAAGCAGTCAATCAATGATCTGACACTGAAAACATGGTCTTATTAGTTCCTCTATTTTTATAATGATCTCATCAACCTTTAAATTGAAATTTCACTCAATGTTTGAATATTAATCAGTATGTTTTGCTTTAAGTTTTTCTGCATATGATAATAACCACTCAATTCAATTCGTGAGTTTGTCATGTCTAATTTCAGCAATATTACTGTTCAGCACCATGAAGATGATAAAGTGTCATTATTAATCGATGGTAAAGCAATCTCTGAACGTTATGATGTACGCCTAGATGCCACAATTATTGATGAACTCAAAAATCTTGCTGATGGCGCCGCATTGACAATCTTTGAACAATTTATATTTTCCCATCAAGATCTCAACTTTGAGCATTCATATCAATATGTGACTAACATCGTAAACCATAATAACGATTACGAATTGATCACCCACCTTGTCTACAAAATTAAGGCCGCAGACCAAGCACCGATCGAACATAATATCAGCAAGAATGGTCAACCTATGACTGAAGAAGATGTGCGCGCATTTATCAACCAACAAATTGCAATGTCATTAGAAAAATATACTGATTTAAAATATGCCTATTGATTTAAAGACAAGTCAGATTTTTCATATCATTTAGCATCAACTATAGAAAATATTTAAGTTCAGAGTCATTTAAAATTTTTAGATGAATATATTGTGAATAATCGGAGGATAATATGGATTTGTTAAACATCTCCCAATCTCGCTACACCACCAAAGCATACGATTCTTCAAAAAAGATCCCTCAAGAAAAGTTTGAAAAATTATTGGAATCTTTAAGGCTCGCACCTTCATCTATCAATATTCAACCGTGGCATTTCTTTGTCATCGAAACTGATGAAGCCAAACAGCGCATTGCTAAAGCACTGGTTGGTAAGTATGTTTATAATGCACCCAAAGTCCTTGAATCTTCACACACAATTCTGTTTTGTACGCATAAAGACATTACAGACTCTCATCTAGATCGATTATTAAATCAAGATGAAATCAGTGGTCGTTTTAAAGATGACCAAGCAAAACAAGCTCAAAAAGATACGCGCTTAGGCTATGTTGATTATTATCGCAACGAAAAAGGCGATATCCAGCGCTGGTCTGAAAATCAAACTTTTATTGCACTTGGGCAAACCTTATTTGCTGCAGGTTTAGAAGGTATCGATGCCACTCCAATTGGAGGATTCGATGAAAAAATTATCGCTGAAGAGTTAAATCTTGACGCAAAAGGCCTGATTCCATCAGTGCTATTGGCACTTGGTTATCGAAGTGAAAAAGATTTTAATGCCAAATTACCTAAATCTCGTTTGAATGCAGATCAAGTTTTCACTCGACTATAAATGTATTTGCCACAATAGTTTTCACGCTATTGTGGCTTTTCATTAAGCCGCTATTTTCTGTGAAATTTCTAAACTGATCATTGCAGCAGTTGCAGCTGACAGCGTCCAACCCAGATGCCCATGACCGGTATTATAAAAGACTCTCGGATGCTTCCCTTGTCTTACCACTGGCATCATATTCGGCATCATCGGTCTTAATCCAGCCCAAGGGACACAATGCTCAGTTGAAATATCAAAATTACGATTCACCCAATGAACCAAAGGTTGTATGCGATCCATACGGATGTCTCGGTTATAGCCATTAAATTCTGCAGTACCAGCAATTCTTAAACGATCTCGACCTAATCTCGACGTCACAATTTTTGCACTTTCATCCAATAAACTTACCCATGGTGCATGTTGTTGGCTATGTTCATCATTCAGCTGAACTGTAATCGAGTACCCTTTCACTGGATAAACATTGACACAATCTCCAGCCTGTTGTGCTAAATGATAGCTTCCAACTCCACCACAAATGACCATTGCATCAGCTTGAATAAATCCATCGGGTATATCTCTACTTTTAGGATCACAAGCGCGATATTTAGCTGAAACTTGTTCTGTTGAATGATCCAGATTTAAATCTTCAACTTGTACACCGTATAAAAATTTCCCGCCTTTATTCGCCACCACTTGGGCTAAATGCGTGGTGTATTTGTGTATATCTCCTGTGGCATCATCAGGACAATAAAAACCACCGTAATATTCCCCCGTCAAACTTGGTTCAATACTGTGAATTTCTTCATTTGTAACAGCGTGACGCTCTAATCCACCTTTGCATAACAAATCATTCACTCGTATAGCGACATCATAATCCTGCTGATTATGATAAAAGTGCAAAATTCCACGCTTTTCCAAATCGAATTGAATATTTTCTTTCTGTGCAATTTCAAACAGCCGTTTTCTTGCCAATAATGCCAGTCTTACCGTTTCTTGTGTGTTGGCTTCGTAATGCTTGATGTTACCCATAAATTCGATCAGCCAAGCGTATTTATGCAAATCAAAAGATGGGTTGAGTAATAACGGTGCATCTTTTTGGGTCATCCATTTGATACCCTTCAGTACCGTTGCTTTCTGATTCCACACCTCTGCATTACATGCAGAAAGTTGACCTCCATTCGCAAATGAAGTCTCCATTGCTGGGTATAAGTTTTTATCCAAAATTGTGACTTGATAACCAAGTTCTAATAATTCGTAGGCAGTGGTTATTCCTGTAATGCCTGCACCAATCACCATAATATGTGACATAAAAGCTCCTTGAAAATTTTATATTTTCAGTGCCCCATCTGTCACGGTACCTGAGAGCTTCGGAAATCTTCATGACATATGAATTTTTCCATCCCCTTCGGTGAGTCTAAATATCATTAGACTTCTCTCCAGATGATTGAGAATAATTACAGTCCTTTTGCCTGAGAGATTCCGGGGTCGTTGCTCCTTCGGCGGATCTACAGAAGACCTCTCTCCTGCAATATTCGTTTAATTCTTATTCAGCAATTAATATGCCATAGTTAATTTTTTTATACATCTACATGAATCAAATTTAGAAAAAAATTTTCATAAAATGGATCACCAACTTTAAGACAACGGCTATGACAGGGATATTTTTTTCTCAGGAAACAGTACAAAGGTCATTGTTTAGCTCAAATTTTCTCTACCATCGATAAAAATTTAGTTATTACAAAAAAATGAGGAAATAAGTTAATTTTTTTAAAGTTACTCTCTCAAATAGCATAGATCAACTTCCATCTACACTTTCATCTTTTTCAACATACAAGTGTAATGAATGATTAGAGCAATCATTGAAGCTCAAATTTTCAATAAATGAGAGAGTAAGTAGAATGTGAGTTGATATTTGCTGTCAACCCCACATGTTTTAGCGATGAGTATGTATAGACATTACAATGCCCATACCTGCAAGCGTTGCAATGACTGCCGTACCACCATAACTCATGAGTGGCAATGGATCACCAGTTACTGGAAGAATTCCACTCACCATTCCACTATTCAAAAACACAAAGAAAAAGAAAGTTAAACCTGCCGCACCCGCATAAAGACGTCCAAAATTATGGAAGCTGTTCATGGAAATAATCAAACAACGAATAATGATCGCTGCAAAGATAACAAATAATACAAACACACCAAAAAAGCCAAATTCCTCTGCATAAGCAGACATAATAAAGTCTGTATGATGTTCAGGGAGATAACCTAAATGAGACTGTGTTCCTTCATTAAAACCTTTACCAAATAGTCCACCAGAACCAATCGCAATTTTAGACTGAATGATATTCCACCCTGCACCTAGCGGATCTGATTCAGGATCAAACAAAGTTAAAATTCGCTTTTTCTGATATTCCTGTAGAAAGAAATTCCATAATAATGGTGCAACCACTGCAAACCCAGCAACCACAGCCCCAATCAAACGCCAAGAAATACCACTTAAAAAAATGACAAAAATTCCAGGAATAATTAATCCAATGTTTAAGTCAGGCTGTAATGCGACTAAAACAAAAGGTATCATCATCAGAAATAAAGCAAAGAGAATATGCATAAATTTGGGTGGTAAAGTCCGCAGACTAAAAAACCAAGCCATCATGAGTGGCATCGTAAATTTCATAAATTCACTGGGCTGCACACTCCCTAATCCAGGAATAGAAATCCAGCGTTTTGCGCCTAAGCGAACATCACCAATTAGCAATACCAAAAGCAGAAGCACAATCGAAAATGCATACAGATAAGGACTGACAATTTGATAAACTTTTGGAGGAATTTGTGCACAAATAAACAGCAAAATAAAACCGATACCAAAACTGGTCGCCTGCCGAATCACCATGCTTGAATCATGATTGGTTGCACTATAAACAACCATGAGTCCAAAAGCTGCGTTTAATATCAAAAAACCAAGTAACCATGGATCTAAATGTAATTTAGTCCAACGTGACGAATCATGTTTGATTGTTCGTCCATCTCTCAAGGCATGACGCAAAAAACGGTACTGTTGTGAAGGTATCATTGGCTGAATTGCATATTCTAAGTGGCGTTATTATAAGACAATGTTTTGGCTATTTAAGCAAAGTCCCAAACATAAAACTAAATTATTTCGAGTCAGACTGTGACTGAAGAATCAGACGAGCAAGTTCTAAATCTTCAGGATAAGTAATCTTAATATTATCAGATCGTCCAATCACCACATCTACTGGATGATGAGCATATTCAAGCGCACTCGCTTCATCCGTGATTGTGATCTTGTGAGTTAATGCATGTTCAATCGAAGTTTTTAGCAATTTAATGGTCGACAATTGTGGAGTTTGTGCTTGCCACAATGCACTTCGATCTACAGTTTTTTCAATGGCACTCGACTGATCTACTCTTTTTAAAGTATCACGTACAGGCGTTGCTAAAATTGCGCTATGCTTAGATTCGATAACATGGCGAATCAAAGATTCTAAATTGCTCAAGCTGACACAAGGTCGAGCAGCATCATGCACAAACACCAGATCATTTTCATCTGCAATATTGGTTAAATACTTTAAACCGTTAAGTACAGAATCAACCCTCTCCTGACCACCTAAGCAGAAATGAAGGATTTCTGATTTAGCAAATTGAAGTGTCTGAGCAAATTGGTCATGCTCTGAGATTGCCAATACATAGCCAGCAATAGGCAATTGAGCAATACGTTCTACAGTATGCTCAAGTATAGTTTTATTCTGGATAATTTGATATTGCTTTAACGCTGATTTGGAAAATCGACTACCAGAACCTGCTGCCGGAATAATAGCCCATAATTTACGGTTGTTCAGATTCAGGTTGTCTAGACTCATTGGTTCTTAAATCTACGTTAGCATTTGGGCCGATGTAAATCGGCTTATAATTCGTACTGATTGTACTCATTTGAATAAAAGTTTCATGAGGCTTAATTAAGCCAAGATCTAAACGTGCATGTTCTTCAATCGCCTCTACACCATTTTTTAGATCATATACTTCAGCAGCCAGAATACGATTACGCTCTTTTAACTCTTCATTTGTTTCAGCTTGTTGATTCATTTGCTGAAGTAGCGCCTGATGAGGGAAATATCCTCCTTCACCGAGCCAAAAGCGATATTGAAAGATGGCAATTAAAATTATTGCCACCAGCAAAATCACTTTACTTGAAGTAGTTTTAAAGACGTCTAACATTATATTTGAGGCTTAGTTAACATCATGAAATTAGAGCACTAATATACCCTAAAACAAAGAAAGGTAGTATGTGTAACTGTGTTAAATATGCAAATGTTAAACAAATTCACATTGATTGGTTTCTTTTAAAAACATGTACTGTTAAATATCAAAAGTTATTGAATATTCTAGAGTCATTATATTTACACTTTTTATTTCATAGCTTAATAACAAAAAAAACCACTCTTTACAGAGTGGTTTTTTGAAATTCAAAATAATCTAAACGATTAATTTAAACCTTTAAACTCAGCTTTACCGCGGTAAATAGCATTCGTTAATTCTTCAATACGAAGTAATTGGTTGTATTTCGCTACACGGTCAGAACGGCAAAGTGAGCCAGTTTTGATTTGACCAGCACCAGTACCTACTGCAAGATCCGCAATTGTAGAATCTTCAGTTTCGCCAGAACGGTGAGAAATCACTGTAGAGTAACCATTTGCTTTAGCAAGATAGATCGCATCTAAAGTCTCAGTCAACGTACCGATTTGGTTATACTTAATCAGGATAGAGTTACCAACTTTTTCGTTGATACCACGTTGAAGGATTTTAGGATTTGTAACAAACAAATCATCACCAACCAATTGAATCTTGTCGCCAAGAATCGAAGTTAGGTAAGACCAACCTTCCCAATCAGATTCATCTAAACCATCTTCAATAGAGATAATTGGATATTGGTTTACAAGACCAGCAAGGTAGTCAGAGAATTGGTTGTTTGTGAATGCTTTATTGCCTTCACCAGCAAGGATGTACTGACCATCTTTGTAGAATTCTGAAGATGCACAGTCAAGCGCAAGCATAATGTCAGAACCTGCTTTGTAGCCAGTTTTTTCAATTGCTTCAAGAATAACTGTAATTGCTTCTTCGTTTGAACGTAAGTTTGGCGCGAAACCACCTTCATCACCAACAGCAGTATTTAAACCTTGTTTCTTTAAAACTGATTTTAAAGAATGGAAAATTTCTGCACCCGCACGAAGCGCTTCAGAGAATGAAGTAAAGCCAACTGGCTCAATCATAAACTCTTGAATATCAACGTTGTTGTCCGCATGTGAACCACCATTTAAGATGTTCATCATTGGAACAGGCATTGTTAAAATGCTGTTGTTACGAAGGTCTGCGATGTATTGGAAAAGAGGAATTTTCTTTTCGTCAGCAGCAGCACGCGCAGCAGCCAAAGACACTGCCAAAGTTGCGTTCGCACCTAATTTTTCTTTGTTTTCAGTTCCGTCTAAAGCGATCATCGTATTATCGATGTCTTTTTGTTCGAATACTGATTTACCCACTAACGCGTCACGGATTAACGTGTTTACGTTGTTCACAGCAGTTTTAACACCTTTACCTAAGTAACGTGCTTTATCGCCATCACGAAGTTCTAAAGCTTCACGAGAACCAGTTGAAGCACCAGATGGTGCACATGCACGGCCAACTACGCCAGATGCTAAGATAACGTCTGCTTCGATGGTTGGGTTACCACGAGAGTCCAAAATTTCACGTGCACGAATGTCAACGATTTGGCTCATGAACAATTCCTCAGTTGATTAATAAAACGATGCGTCTAACGCTGCATCAGTGTGTATCTAATTTTTTGAAACCTTTAACCAAGGTATCCAATTCTTTAAGCTGAGCTAAGAATGGCTCAAGTTGAGACATTCGAAGAGCGCAAGGTCCATCACATTTTGCTTTTTCTGGATCAGGATGTCCTTCCAGAAAAAGACCTGCTAGACCTGTAGCCATACCCGCACGCGCTAATGTCGTAATTTGTGCGCGACGACCACCTGCTGAATCTGCACGACCACCTGGGGTTTGAAGTGCATGTGTCACATCAAAGAAGACTGGCACATTCATTTCTTTCATGATGTCGAAACCAAGCATATCGACAACTAAGTTGTTGTAACCAAATGCTGAGCCACGCTCACATAAAATCAGCTTGTCATTCCCGGCTTCCAAACATTTATGCAGGATATGACGCATTTCATGCGGTGCTAAGAATTGCGCTTTTTTGATATTGATAATGGCTTGAGTTTTTGCCATTGCCTCAACAAGATCTGTTTGACGGCTGAGGAAAGCAGGTAATTGAATGATGTCAGCCACTTCAGCCACAGGTGCTGCTTGATATGGTTCATGAACATCTGTAATGATGGGTACATTAAAATGTTTTTTAATGTCAGCTAACCACTCAATTCCTTTTTCAAGACCAGGTCCGCGGAAAGAATTTAAGCTCGAACGATTTGCTTTATCAAAGCTTGCTTTGAAAACATATGGAATATCCAAACGTTTGCAAATATCAACATAAGTTTCTGCAATTTCAAAAGCTAAATCTTTTGATTCAAGTACATTCATTCCGCCGAATAATACAAATGGCAAATGATTTGCCATTTGTATATCGCCTAAACGTACAATTTCTTGTGCTTTTAATTGTGACATTTAAACTTCCTAGTTATGTCCTAAGACATTCATTATTTCGATTTTTGATACTGTTTTTTAGCAGCATCAATAAAACCAGCAAATAATGGATGACCATCACGTGGAGAACTTGTAAATTCCGGGTGGAATTGTACAGCAATAAACCAAGGATGTTGAGGAATTTCAACAGTTTCAACTAAACGTTGGATTGGTGAATAACCAGAAATTTTCATGCCTTTTTCTTCTAAAGCAGGAATATAACGATTATTCATTTCGTAACGATGGCGATGACGTTCAATAATTTCTACTGAACCATACACTTCTGCAGTTTTAGTGCCTTCAACCAATTCTGATTTTTGAGCGCCAAGACGCATTGTTCCACCAAGGTCAGAATCTACAGAACGTTGCTGTACTTCACCACGTTCGTCTAACCATTCCGTAATTAAACCAATTAAAGGCGATTTAGTTGAACGGTTAAATTCTGTTGAGGTTGCATCTGCAATACCAGCAACATTACGTGCGTATTCAATGACCGCAAGTTGCATACCTAAGCAAATACCAAGGAATGGAATTCCATTCTCACGTGCGAATTTAATCGCTTGCATCTTACCTTCAGTACCGCGCTCGCCAAAACCACCAGGAACTAAGATTGCGTCAGCATCTTTCAACACTTCTGCTACATCTTGGCTTTCAAGTTCTTCGGCATTGACATAATCAATTTGAACTTTAACGCGGTTTTGAATACCCGCATGTAAAAGTGCTTCGTTCACAGATTTATAAGCATCTGGAAGTTCAACATATTTACCCACCATCGCAACACGAACAGTGTACTCAGGGTTTAATAATGCTTCTACGACATTATCCCAATCTGAAAGATCGGCTTCTGGTAAATCGTTATAACCAAAACGCTCGCAAATTAAATCATCAACGTCTTGCTCATAGAACGTACGTGGTATTTCGTAAATGGTGCGTGCATCTTTACACACCACAACTGCACGAGCTTCTACGTTCGTGAACAACGCAATTTTACGCTTTGTATCAGCATCAACATCGTGTTCAGTACGACAGATCAAAATATCTGGTTGAATACCGATTGAGAGTAATTCTTTCACCGAGTGCTGAGTTGGTTTTGTTTTCAACTCTGCAGCTGACTTGATATATGGCAACAACGTTAAATGCATCAGCATTGTGCGTTTGTGACCAAGTTCAACCATTAACTGACGAACAGATTCCATGAATGGGAGAGATTCAATGTCACCTACTGTACCGCCAATCTCAACAATAGCAACGTCATAGCCTTCGCCAGCGCGAAGAACACGTTCTTTAATATTGTCTGTAATGTGTGGAATAACTTGAACTGTTCCACCAAGGTAATCACCGCGACGCTCTTTATTTAAAACGTCTTGGTACACGCGACCAGATGTAAAGTTATTAAGCTTGGTCATTTTCGCACGACGCAAGAAACGTTCGTAATAACCCAAGTCTAAGTCAGTTTCCGCACCATCCTCTGTGACAAAAACTTCACCATGTTGGAACGGGCTCATCGTCCCTGGATCGACATTAATATATGGATCCATTTTCACCATGGTTACTTTTAATCCACGGGCTTCTAAAAGTGCAGCAACTGAAGCAGCTGAAATACCTTTACCTAGTGATGAAACAACACCACCAGTAACGAAAATAAAATGGGTCATTGGGTTTCTCGTACAATCGAGCCTAAATCGGCCTGCAATGTTGCGCAATTTTACTTTACTCTGTACCTATAAAGCAAAGTCAATCCGCATCAATTCAAAGAACAATAAACAATTGGTTATTCTATCATCATTTCCAATAAAGATTCACGCACACTTTCAGTGATTTTCATCTGTTAATTTGCTGTTATACTACGTCAGTCGATCTAGCTAGTTTGTTTTGAGCAACTATGAATAAAAAACTTTTAATCGGTGGTGCAATCTTATCTGCACTTCTCGTTACTGCATGTGTAAAAAAAGAAGCGCCTAAGGAAGAAGAACAGGAACAAACTGTTGAAACAACTGAACAGGCAGAACAAATTGAGAACATAGAGATTTCTGAACCAGAAATCGAACCTGAACCACCAACTCAAGTTGAAATTGAGCATCAGGAGACAAACAATACGTCAGCGACTATTCGTCGTGAATACCGTGATGCTCCTGCACAAACGAATCCTGCGCCAGCACCAGCTGTTGAAAATGTAGAACGCCCTACACCTTCTCCAAGTGCATCAACAGGTGGTTCTCAATCTGAAGATGATGCTGTTGCCGCTGCTATTGCTGCTGCTACCCCTGCTTTAGAAAACTAATTTTCGAATTTAAAAAAACCGAGTGACAAGACTCGGTTTTTTAATGTCAACATGAATGAAAGTCAAATTGTTATTCATTTATAAACAACAAAAATTGTCAGGCTTTCTCTAATTCTAAAAAAAATTCTGCAATTAATTTGTGTGCCCAAGATTCTGGATTTTTATTACCTTCATAGAAACAGCAATGGCTTCCTTTTTTTGTGGTCACTACTGCCATGTTCGGCATATGTTGAATCACTTCTTTATAAGGCTCTAAATTGCGGATATGGCATACTGGATCGTCTTCCGAATTTAAAATCATCAACGGCACTCTAATCTTCTCAAAGACATAGATGGGATTTGTCGCTTTACAATATGCGTCATAATTTTCAAATCCAGCGAACTGATAATATGTTTTTTCAAAATCAAATAAATCTTTAGCAACACTCAGTTGCTTTAAACTTTCTAAATTTCGCCAATGTTGCTCATACGGTTTTAAAAAATGTGCATTTAACTTTTTTGCCATCAAACGGCTATAAAAAGGATGAACATTTGAAAACCCAGTTTCCGTATTGTATCCAGGACAAAGTGCGAAAGCCGCTTGAATTGGTGTGGAGCTTTCTTCCTCACCTAAATATCTAACCAATAATCCAGTTCCTGCTGAAGACCCAACTGCATACAATTTAGAATATGGTAAGCGCTGTTGAATATGTTCAATCTGCTCTCTTAGATCTTGCGTGTTTCCAAAAAGATTAATTTTAGGAACTGAAAGTGGTAGACCCGCATGCCCTCGTCTTAAACACAATGCGATACGCCAACCAGTTACTTGATGTAAGTCTCTGACCAATTCTCTCATACTGGCTGGGCTTCCAGTAATGGTATGTAGCACTAAAATAGTTGGCGTTTCCGCAGAAAGATGCATGCCATACCAAGCAATACCCGTCGTTCCCCCATCAGACATTGTTAACTGTTCAATGAAGTCATATTCTAATTTTACGGTTTTCTTTCGAATTTTATCAAAATACACCAAGTGAGCATGCGTATTCGAGAGCCACGGCGTTGGTCTATATTTATAATGCAAACGTTTCAAGTTTGAAATCACATGCGCTAACTCACCTTGCGGATTAAAATAGATTGAAGGTATAGCTGCACCAGTAAAATGATCAAGTTGGGTTTGAGTGAATTCTTGCATCCACTTGAAACGCTGATTAAGATTCATACAGACTCCGAATTTACTTACTCCAATTCATAAGCCAAAAACATGCCTAATTTATTTTGGTAGAAATTGAGCCATACGTTGACCCATTTGCAACGCCAAAGCCTCTAAGCCACTTTTAGGCCGAATCATCACTTCAAAGTCAACAATTTGACCTTGCTCATTAAACTGGATCATATCAATTCCTTTTAATGTTTTTTCACCGACATTTGCAGAAAATTCGAGCACAACACTAAGCCCATCTGCTGTATAGAACTCACGGTGATAACGAAAATTTTCAAAGATCTCAATCACATTGCTCAAAATAAAAGTAACAACCTGTTTGCCTGGATAAGGCTTAAATGCGACAGGTGATTTAAATACGACTTTTTCAGACAAAAGCTCATTCAATAGACTTAAATCACGCGTTTCAAGCATGTGGTGCCAACGTTGAATAGATTTTTGTGTGGTTTCGAGTGTCATTGTTACGTCCTTTTTGTTGTATCAGTCCAATCTTTTAGAAGAAAAGGGAGAATACTGCGTCAAGGAGAGGTCTCATTCAATTAAGTACCCTCTCCAAATCCTCTTCTCGCACTTTCATCTAGAATACAGGAGAGAAATTTTCTGGCTTAAATCTTGGCAGCCAATTCAGCACCTTGACGAATCGCACGTTTTGCATCTAGCTCACCCGCTTCTTTCGCCCCACCAATTAAATGAACTTTTTTACCTGCCTGCTCAAGTTGATCAAACATAGCCGTATATGATTCTTGACCTGCACAAATCACCACATGATCCACGTCTAAGACGGTAGTTTGTTCGTTGATTGTGATATGTAAGCCTTGGTCATCAATTTTGTTATACGTTGCACCTGGAATCATTTTTACATCGCGATTTTTTAATCCAGTACGATGAATCCAACCCGTCGTTTTACCCAAGCCTGCACCAACTGAAGTGGCTTTACGTTGTAATAAGTAGATTTCACGTGATGGCTGTTCTACTTGAGCAGGTTTTAAACCTCCTACATTAGAATAAGATGTATCAATTCCCCATTCATCATAAAATTTTTGAGGATTCAAGCTTCCACTTTCCCCCTCATGGGTTAGATACTCAGCAGTATCAAAACCAATACCACCAGCACCAATAATCGCAACACGCTGTCCGACTGATTTTTTCTCTCTTAAAACTTCGATATAAGACAACACTTTTGGATGATCAATTCCTTCAATATCTAAATGTCGAGGTGTCACACCTGTAGCGACTACAATTTCATCAAACTGATCTGTATTAAGCTCTTCAAAAGTTGCAGTATGATTAAGTTTTAATTGAATTAAAGGCTGCAACTCAATTTTTCGCTTAAAGTAACGCAATGTCTCATAAAATTCCTCCTTTCCTGGAATCGTTTTTGCAATATTGAATTGCCCCCCAATTTGATCGGTTGCTTCAAAGATGATGACCTGATGACCACGGTCAGCTGCATAAGTAGCAAAACTCAATCCTGCAGGACCTGCACCAATGACAGCAATTTTTTTAGGCGTATGGGTTTCTTTAAAAATGAGTTCAGTTTCATGGCATGCACGTGGATTAACTAAGCATGACGCAATTCTGAGTGAAAAAATATGATCCAAACACGCTTGGTTACAGCCAATACACGTGTTGATTTCGTCACTTCTACCCTGTTCAGCTTTTAGTACAAATTCTGCATCTGCAAGCATTGGGCGAGCCATAGAAATCATATCTGCATGACCTGAAGCTAACACGTGTTCAGCCATTTCAGGGGTATTGATACGATTTGAGGTAATCAATGGAATATTGACTTCACCTTTTAGCTTTTCTGTCACCCATGTAAATGCTGCTCGAGGTACTTTCGTTGCAATCGTGGGTATACGCGCTTCATGCCAACCAATACCTGTATTAATGATGGTTGCGCCAGCTTTCTCAATTTCTTTTGCAAGATGGATGACCTCCTCAAGCGTTGAACCGCCCTCAACCAAGTCGAGCATCGAAAGTCTATAAATGATAATAAAGTTTTCACCCACCTCTGCACGGGTACGTTTTACAATTTCAATCGGCAAACGAATGCGGTTTTCATAACTCCCACCCCATTCGTCATCACGGTGATTGGTACGTGCTGCGATAAATTCATTGATGAGGTAACCTTCAGACCCCATAATCTCAACACCATCATAACCTGCATATTGAGCCAGCTTTGCACAGTTAGCAAAATCATCAATGGTTTGATGAACTTCAGCCGAGCTTAAAGCATGAGGTTTAACTGGATTAATTGGTGCTTGAATTGCTGATGGCGCAACATTTTCAGGCTGATATGAATATCGACCAGTATGCAAAATCTGCATTGCAATCTTACCGCCAGCATCATGTACTGCTTGTGTAATGATTTTATGTTTCTCAGCTTCAGCAATCGAGTCTAATTTTGACCCTCCAGCAAAAGTCACACCAGCATCGTTGGGTGAAATCCCCCCCGTCACGATAAGACCGACCTGTCCTTGAGCACGCTCAGCATAAAATGCGGCCATACGTTCATAGCCACCTTCAACCTCTTCTAAACCTACGTGCATTGAACCCATCAATACACGATTTTTTAAAGTGGTAAAACCTAAATCTAGTGGTGCAAGTAAGTTTGGATAATTTGACATTCTGACCTCATGGCTCGCGTTTGCTTGCTATTATTGTGTGCTTCATGCAACTTGTTGCATAAATATATATTCTAATTTTGCTTTTTATGCAACATGTTGCATAATAAAGTTGATTCAAGATTTTACGATATATGATTTATGTCTTTAGCACATGTTTTGTTGACCAGTCTCATTGAAAAACCAAGTACAGGTATTGAACTTGCGCGTCGCTTTGACCGTTCTATGGGATTCTTTTGGAATGCAACTCACCAACAAATCTATCGTGAACTCAATGCTATGCAAAAAAAAGGTTGGATTTCGACTATTGATGAAGGCGATCCCAACTCGAGAAAGAAAAAATATAAAGTTGATGCTCTAGGTCGAACTGAACTTGCCAATTGGATGGTACAGCATAGTGAGCCTGCCCAACTCAGAGAAGAATTGATGGTGCGTTTAAGAGCTGAAGCACAACTAGGTGGTAATAATGTGTTGACAGAATTGGAATCTCATTTAGAGATTCATAAAAATAAGTTAAAAATATATCAAGCGATTTACGATAAAGATTTTGCTAATAAAGATAATGATGACCGTACACTCTATATTCACAAAATGATTCTTCAATTAGGCATTGAATTAGAGCAAGGTTGGATCAGTTGGTTAGAACGTGTAATTCCACAATTGAAAATAATGAATACAAAATAAAGGATATATCTATGCCATTTTATACCATGCAAGATGACGAAAAATTATATGTTCGTGAAATTGGTCAAGGTGAACCTGTTTTGGTGCTATCTGGTTTAGGAATGCAAAGTTGGCAATGGATTCCTTTTTTTGCACTTAATTTAAAGAAATATAAATTCATTATTCCTGACTGGCGCGGTTTTGGTGGGTCTAAGCATTGTAAAATTCCAGATACTGATGCTATTTCAAGTCACTGGAACGATATTCAGGCATTGATCAGTCAACGCCCTAGACAACAATATAGAGTGATTGCTTATTCTATGGGGGCAACTACTGCCATGCATGGTATGCAATATGGTCAATTTGCTGATCAAATCCAAGCATACTTGCATATTGATCAAACCCCTAAAATACCTTCTGATGAAACTTGGAGTTTCGGGCTATTGGGCGATCGCTATCCAGAGTTCAAAAAGCTACTCATCGAACTTTCTTCTTTTTTACATCAACATGAAAATTATCAAAACCTGAGTAAATTACCTACTCACTTAAGCCGCGAATTAGTCGAGCTTTGGGTTAAGTTTTTATCTTTACAAGATAATCATCAATTGAGCGCTAAAATTTTTAAAACAACACTCAATCAACCGAAAATTCAAAAGTTAATCCTCCCTATGCAACGTCTCGACTATATGCGTTGGTACATTGACAACTATCTAAACCATAAAGAAGATTACAGAGCATCGATCTCAAAGTTAGAATGTCCAGCAACTTTTTTTATCGGCGCTAAATCCGCACTCTATCCAGCGCAAGGGCAAAAGCTCATTGCTGAATCGGTTAAAAATCATCGTATCGTACTGTTTGAGCGCTCAGGGCATACGCCTTTGATCAATGAACCCATTAAATTCGTACAAGAAATTTCTAAATTTCTGAATCAAACTATATAAGCTCTAATGAATATTTGAATATTAAGTTGATCCAGACGTCATACGTGGGCACAAAATCAATAGGATGGAGATTGGATGAATCAGTCTAAAACAAAGCTTGTGATTTTTTCGGGTGCTGGTATGAGTGCTGAAAGTGGTATCAATACATTTCGAGATAGCGATGGACTTTGGGAAAACCATCGCATAGAGGATGTCGCAACGCCCGAAGCTTGGCGTAACAATCCTGTTTTAGTACAGCGCTTTTACAATGAACGGCGAAAAAAAATTTTAGCATCTGAACCTAATGCAGCACATCTTGCGATTGCAGCACTTGAGCAACATTTTGATGTACATGTGATCACGCAGAATATTGATGACTTACATGAACGCGCTGGAAGCAAAAAAGTACTGCATCTTCATGGAAATATAAGACTCGCCAAAACCTCGGGGCCAGATGCTCAATTCACAGACAAATTTTACACAATTGAAGGTACTGAACTGGATATTTCTCGTGACTTTTGTGACGCTGGATACCCACTTCGTCCACATGTCGTATGGTTTGGTGAATCCGTTCCCGCTTTTGAAGAAGCAGAAGTGATTTGCCAGCAAGCTGAAATCTTTGTTGTGATTGGAACGAGCTTAGCTGTTTATCCTGTTGCAGGCTTAGTACACAGTATTTCACCAAGTTGTGATGCGTATTATATCGACCCTAAAGCCGATCTCGGCCGTGTGCCACAACACTATACATGTATCTCAAAATCAGCAACCGAAGGAATGCAAGATTTGGCCAAACTTCTTTCTTCAGTTCAGCCAAATTGAGGCATGGGCTTATTTGAGTTTATCAAAATAAGGTTTTAACCATCGATATAACAAGAAGCCAATTAAGACAATCAAATACAAAGGCCAAATCATTAATAAAAACACCAAAAGATCGAGCACAAATTGCCAGCCATATTTGATGCTATTCCAAGCACGCTGAATAAAGTGATCACCATTTAATCGCGCCACTGCATCAATATCAATATCAACCCTTTCTCGGACTAGTGTTGGTTGATTCAGTTGTAAACTGATCGTACTGAATTTAACACGGTCTTGAACTTCGAGTTGAGTGAGCCGTGTGATTTCATTCAAATGAGCTGGTCGTGCTTGACTTGAAATAGTCTGTGCTTGATTCATTTTTTCTTGGAGAAGCTTCAATTCAAAACGTTGTGCACTATAGCGTTGCTGATTCAAAAAAAACATTAAAGGTAAAAGTTGATTAACAACATGTGGGGCACGCTCACTCGGTACACGTAGCACCATAAAAGATACAGGTTCAACTTTTTCAAATACTTTTACTTTGCCTTCTGAAATATTCTGACGTTTAAGATCAACCACATTGAAATCAATATCTTTTCTTTCAATAAATCCGCCAGCTTCAAGGGTTATTTTTTCTATCTCTAAACTGCTTTTCACCACATCTTTAACAGTAAAGTTAACTTGCGCCTCTCGAACCATACGACGAGTCAGTTCAACTGGATTAACCTCTTGATTTAATATGACCTCAGGTTTTTGCTCCTGGACGGGCAAAGTATTTGGTTCAGCCGCTTCTTGCATATCAACTTGCGTATCAGCAGTATTTTCTTGAACTGCTTCAGCAGAATGTTCCTCTATTTTTTTTGAACAGGATGCCAGCAACATCGAACACAGCAGCGTGCTTATTACTATTCTTTTCATTCATTTTCTCTAAATTATAATGTTTGTATTTATGGCTCATAATTTTAATTATTATAAACATTCAATTAAGAAATTATACTTAAAAGTTTCAATGAAAATGGCATACCTCATTGAATGAAATATGCCATCAATTTATATTCAATTGACTTTCAGATTCTACCTACTCTATTAACTTACTTTGTCCATGTTCATATCATCGACAACATGACCCGCGATCTCAGACACTAAATTTTCAAAAGAGAAAATTTGATTTAACTGCTCTTGCGTCAAAAGATTCTGCTCAATGACAACTTGCTGAATGGTTTTATTTTCTGCAAGACAAACCTTCCCAATTTCATCACATTTGGCATGACCTAGAATCGGATCTAATAATGTGACGATACCAACACTTCGCATCACTGCATCGTAACAAGTCTGTTCATTTGCAGTAATACCTTGAATACACTTGTTTTCAAGTGTTTGCATTGCTTGAATTAATAAATTGGTTGATTCATTCATGGTCAGTGCAATTACAGGTTCCATGACATTTAATTGTAATTGCCCCGCTTCAGCTGCCATGGTCACTGTCAAATCATTACCAATGACTTTAAAAGCAATTTGATTCACTACTTCAGGAATAACTGGATTGATTTTCGCAGGCATAATGGATGAGCCAGCTTGTAATTCAGGTAATCTAATTTCAGCTAATCCCGTACGAGGCCCTGAACTTAATAAGCGCAGGTCATTACAAATTTTTGAGAGCTTGACGGCTAAACGCTTTAAAGTACTTGATAGAATAATAAATACGCCACAATCACTGGTGGCTTCAACATAGTCTTCAGCACCTTGTAATTTCAATCCAGTAATTTGAGAAAGCTTTTGAACCACTTCTTGTGCATATCCATGAGGTGTGTTCACACCCGTTCCAATCGCAGTCGCACCCAAATTTATTTCTAGCAGTAAATGACGCATCTTTTGGATGAGGCGATAGTCTTCTTTTAATAGCGTCGCAAATGCACGAAACTCTTGTCCGAGTGTCATAGGTACAGCATCTTGGAGTTGAGTTCGCCCCATTTTAATTACGTGTTGAAATTCAGATGCTTTGATCTCAATAGCAGCGATTAATGAGCGCACTTGAGACAATAAATCTTCTAAACTGTAATATGTTGCTAATCTCAATGCAGTGGGATAAACATCATTGGTCGATTGCGATTTATTCACATGGTCGTTTGGATGAATTACATCATATTGACCTTTTGGCAAGCCGAGATGCTCGAGTGCAAGGTTAGCCACCACTTCATTACTATTCATATTAATAGAAGTTCCAGCTCCACCCTGATAAATATCAATTGGAAATGAAGATTTCCAGCTTTCAGGCTGCTCAATCAATTGATCACAAGCCCATTGAATCGCTTGACTGACGTCTTGACTCAATTTGGAAAATTTTAAATTTGTCTGTGCTGATGCTTTTTTAACCTGTGCCAATGCACGAATAAAATGTATGTTTTCACCTATCTGTTGATGCGAAATCTGAAAATTCTCCATCGCACGTAGGGTATGAATCCCATAGTAACGATCGAAAGGAACCGCTTTTTCACCGAGCAGATCCCGCTCTATTCTTGTTTTATCAAATTCAACCGTAGACACTTTTATTACTCAACAATAATGCACCATTATCATGCAATATCGATGATAGGCTTCATGCTTATTTTCACTATTGATTTAATACTTCTTTATGCAATAAAAAATTACAACTTCGCTGTTTAAGTGACTAATGTAACTTTATGTTAAAGACAATCATTTATAGAATTGTTTTAAACCTCAAAGTAAACTTTTTTTGAAAAAATAGTCTTTGTAACTAAAATTACATTCAGTTTCACTAAACGACTATAAATCTCACTCAAATGTAACAGAGCGTAATTTTCAAAACATGCTTGAATCAGCTCCTCGAATAATTCGATTAAAAATTCATCTCGGAAAGATGGTCATTTAGGACAGACAAAGGATGGCATAGCAATGAGCCAATTAAATCCTACGCTAATCACATTTATTTTTTATATTGTGGCGATGCTTGGCATTGGGCTTTATGCCTACAAAGCCACGAATAATTTTGATGATTATATTTTAGGTGGTCGGAGTTTAGGCAGTGTCGTCACTGCATTATCCGCAGGTGCATCAGATATGAGTGGCTGGTTACTCATGGGCCTACCTGGTGCAATTTATCTCTCAGGTTTATCCGAAGCTTGGATTGCCATTGGTTTAATTATCGGTGCTTGGTTGAACTGGCTGTTGGTCGCGGGTCGTCTACGTGTTCATACCGAAATACAACATAACGCATTGACTCTCCCCGACTATTTCACCAGCCGCTTTGGTGATCGGAAAAAAGTTCTTCGTATCATCTCAGCTTTTGTAATTTTGATTTTTTTTGCAATTTATTGTGCCTCTGGCATGGTCGCAGGTGCACGTTTATTTGAAAGCCTATTTGGTTGGGATTACAACACAGCCCTATGGATTGGAGCAGTGGCAACGATTAGTTATGTCTGTATTGGCGGTTTCTTAGCCATCAGTTGGACAGATACATTCCAAGCAGGCTTGATGATCTTTGCGCTTTTACTTGCTCCAGTAATGACCTATTTAGCCATTGGTGAAAATGCTCAGCAAGTTAGTATCATTGTGGAATCCGCACGCCCATTAGCGAATAATTTACTTTCAGATCTCAGCACTGTAGCAATTTTATCTTCAATGGCATGGGGACTTGGCTACTTTGGTCAACCACATATTCTTGTGCGCTTTATGGCAGCAGATTCCGTGAAGTCTATTCCAGCTGCACGTCGAATTGGAATGACATGGATGATTCTATGTCTTGGTGGTGCAGTCGCTGTCGGTTATTTCGGAATCGCTTACTTTGATACGTTTCCTCAACTCGGTGCTGCAGTCAATGCAAATCCTGAAACAGTCTTCATGGAATTAACTAAAATCTTATTTAATCCATGGGTTGCAGGAGTGATTCTTGCCGCGATTCTTGCTGCAGTGATGAGTACCCTAAGCTGCCAACTATTGGTATGCTCTACCACGCTTACAGAAGACTTATACAAAGCATTTATTCGTAAATCTGCCTCACAAACCGAGCTGGTTTGGGTAGGTCGTTTGATGGTATTAATCGTTGCGATTATGGCAATCTTCCTTGCAATGAATCCGAACAGCAAGGTACTCGGTTTAGTTGCTTATGCGTGGGCTGGCTTTGGTGCAGCATTTGGACCACTGATTATCCTTTCTCTCTTCTGGAAACGAATGACCATCAATGGTGCATTGGCAGGTATGATTGTTGGTGCTGTTACCGTCATTGTATGGAAAAACACCATGGCTGATACTGGCGTCTATGAAATCATTCCTGGCTTTATTTTATCTTGGGTGAGTATTATGGTGGTGAGTTTATTAGGCCGCCCGCCAGCGCAAGATGTGACTGACCGTTTTGATGAAGCTCAACAGAAATATGAAATTGAAATGCAAGAAATCAAAAATGGAAGGTAATGAGAAATAAAAAATTAAGGGGCTTATAGCCCCTTTCTTATACATTTACTTTTTAAATGTTTGCTTAAGTTGCACTTGCGAAGATTCCTTAATAACTTCCATCACTGGATAGCTACGGGTTTCTTTGATGCCAGGCAGTTGCCATAAAACCTGTCCAGAGATCTTACGAAACTCTTCCATGTTGGCGCAACGAATTTTAACTACAAAATCAAACCCACCGCTGATCATGTGACATTCAACAATTTCAGGGTAACTTCTCACTGCATCAGAAAATTCTTCTAATACATTTGGAGTTGTTTTATCTAATAAAATTTCGACAAATACCACAAAACTTCGATTCAGCAGATCTGGATTTAACTTGGCTTCATAACCTGTAATATATCCATCTTTGGTTAGTTTTTGTACTCGAGCAAGCGCTGCTGTGGGAGAAAGATTGACCATTTCAGCAAGTTTTATATTTGATAGACGCCCATCTTTTTGCAAGATATCTAAAATTTTTAAATCTGTACGATCCAACGTCATCATTTGAGTCTGCATGCGAATTATTCTCTAAATTTAACTCTAATTATAGTGAGTTATGCACCATATTTTCTGTAATTATAAATTAAATAAACCTTAAAGATAAATCTATTTCATTGTCACAGGACGCTGGCGTATATCTCATGGAACAACTTAGCTCACCCCTTTCTCGCCCAATAGACATTCAAGACATTACTGAATTTAAAGATAAATCAGATCTAGAATTAGAAATAAATCGTGCATGGCGCCGTGATGAATCTGAATGTGTCGAAACACTTCTCGAACAGACCGAGATTGATCAAGAAATTTCAGACAAAATTTATCAATTAGCCTTCAATTTAGCGCATTCATTACGTGAACGTAAAGGGTCAGCGGGCAAAGCAGGCATTGTACAGGGTTTATTACAAGAATTTTCATTATCTTCACAAGAAGGTATTGCGCTCATGTGTTTAGCTGAAGCGCTGTTACGTATCCCTGATAAAGCAACACGTGACTTATTGATCAAAGACAAAATCAACCAAGGCAATTGGAAAGATCATTTAGGTCAAAGCAGCCTAATGTTTGTAAACGCGGCAGCATGGGGCTTAATGTTGACCGGTAAATTAATGGAAACACCTAAAGCAAATAGTTTATCTGGTCTACTCACAGGCATCTTGGCACGAAGTGGCCGTGGCATTATTCGCAAAGCCGTTGATGTTGCTATGCGTATGATGGGTGAACAGTTTGTTACAGGTGAAACCATTGATGAGGCGTTAAATAATGCCGAACGATTAGAAGAACAAGGCTTCCGTTACTCATATGATATGTTAGGTGAAGCAGCACTTACAGATCATGATGCGGAGCGCTATTATCAAGATTATACAAATGCGATTCATGCGATTGGTAAGGCATCGTCTGACAAAGATGTTTACGAAGGCCCCGGTATCTCAATCAAACTTTCAGCACTTCATTCACGTTATCAACGCTCGCAAATTGACCGTGTACACGATGAGCTTTATCACAAAGTCTTTAATCTAGCGGTTCTAGCGAAACAATATGATATTGGTCTAAATATCGATGCTGAAGAAACTGATCGTCTGGAAATTTCATTGGAACTTCTTGAACGCTTATGTTTCGAACCGAAATTGAATAGCTGGAAAGGCATTGGATTTGTGATTCAAGCTTATCAAAAAAGATGTTTTTACGTGGTCGATTACATCATTGATTTAGCTAAGCGTAGTCAAAAACGTTTAATGATTCGTTTAGTCAAAGGCGCCTATTGGGACAGTGAAATTAAGAAAGCACAAGTTGAAGGCATGACCGATTATCCTGTCTTTACTCGAAAAGTGCACACAGATTTATCTTATATTGCATGTGCTCGCAAACTTTTAGCCGAACCAGACTTTATTTATCCGCAATTCGCGACACATAATGCACAAACCTTAGCCACTATTTATCATTTAGCAAATCCTGAACAATATTATAAGGGACAATACGAATTCCAATGTTTACATGGCATGGGCGAACCACTTTATGAACAAGTCGTCGGTTCTAAAGCAGATGATAAACTTGGCATACCTTGCCGAATTTATGCACCTGTCGGAAATCACGAAACCCTTTTGGCTTATTTGGTTAGACGATTGCTTGAAAATGGTGCAAACACGTCTTTTGTAAATCGTATTGCTGATAAAACACTCAAAATTGATGACTTGATTGAAAATCCACATCAAACCATTGATGTCACAAGTCGAATCGAAGGCAAAGTTGGATTAAAGCACCCTGCTATTCCATATCCGAAACATTTATATGCTGATCATCGCCCTAACTCTCTTGGAATTGATCTTGCAAATGACCAAGACCTTGAACATTTGAATCATACTTATCAACAATGGTCTAAAGTTCAAATTAAAGCCACCCCAATGGGTCTGAGATTAGATGAATACGTACACGATACAGAGTCAATGGCAATTCTCAATCCTGCAAACCATCAAGATATTGTCGGTGAAGTGACGGAAACTCATGCCATGCAAGTGGAAATGGCGTTAGTTAATGCGACTGAAGCACAGCAGGATTGGCAAAATTTAGAAAAAGATCAACGTGCAGAATATTTAATTACAGCATCCAATGTGATGGAGTCTCGACTTGAAGAGCTAATGGTTCTGCTCAGTCGTGAAAGCGGTAAAACATTTGCCAATGCGATTGCTGAAGTACGCGAAGCAGTAGATTTCTTACGCTACTACGCAGCACAAGTGAAAGATCTAGATAACAAAGCCGTTATTCAACCCTTAGGTACAGTATTGTGTATTAGTCCTTGGAACTTCCCATTGGCAATTTTTACAGGTCAAATCGCGGCGGCACTTGTGACTGGGAATACTGTAATCGCCAAACCAGCGGAGCAGACCCCTTTAATTGCCTCAATTGCAGTTCAGATCCTTTGGGAATCTGGCGTACCACAATCTGTCTTACAGCTCTTGCCCGGACGTGGTGAAACAGTGGGTGCACAACTCAGTAGTGATCATCGTATTCAAGGTATTATGTTTACAGGGTCAACTGAGGTTGCGAAAATTTTGCAGAAAACCGTTTCAAAACGACTGAATCAATTTGGTCAATCAATACCTCTCATTGCAGAGACTGGCGGTCAAAATGCCATGATCGTAGATTCTTCTGCCCTGACTGAACAGGTGGTATTAGATGTTGTCAGCTCAGCATTTGATAGTGCAGGTCAACGTTGTTCAGCACTGCGAATTTTATGTGTTCAAGAAGATAATGCGCATACCGTGATCAAAATGCTTAAAGGTGCGATGAAGCAATTGCGTGTCGGTATTCCAAGTTTATTAAAAACTGATATCGGTCCTGTTATTGATCGCGAAGCAAAACAAACCATTGATCAACATATCAATAAAATGAAATCTTTGGGTTATCCCGTTCAACAACTCATGTGGGATGAAGATGACTCTCATCTCAAGCAAGGCACATTTGTTAAGCCGACTTTGATTGAGTTACCACATTTAGATGATCTTGAACGTGAAGTTTTTGGTCCAGTACTGCATGTCATTACTTATAAATATGGCGAACTTGATCTACTTATTGATCAAATCAATGCCAAAGGCTATGGTTTGACTATGGGCTTACACACACGGATCGATGAAACCATACAAACCGTTATTTCAAAAGCAGAAGTTGGAAATCTCTATATTAACCGCAACATTGTAGGTGCTGTTGTGGGTGTACAACCCTTCGGTGGAGAAGGTTTATCTGGTACAGGTCCAAAAGCTGGTGGACCGATGTACATTTATCGATTAATGCATGAATGTACACATAAAAAAATTGCACAACCTTATGCAACGAGCCAAGGCGTTGAATTGACTGAACATCAAAATTTATTGAATCAATATAAAGATTGGGTCAATAAGTCATTTCCGCATTATCAAATGAAGGCGTTGCAACCAAGTTGTGTCGGACATAGCTATGAATTACAAGGACCAACAGGTGAAAGTAATCAATATGTTGTGTTACCGAGACATCGTGTTTTAAGCTTGGCAGATCAAGAAATAGATCAGATTCATCAACTTCATGCCATTCTCGCGGTTGGCTCTCAGCCAACTGTTCTAGGTGAGAATACGTTTGTTTTAAAATACTTACAGTCTATGCCTAAAGAGGTCGCTCAACGTATCGCCATTATTGCTGATATTGAGACAGGTAGTTTTGATGCAATTCTACATCATGGCACCAAAAATCAACTGTTAAAATTGCAAGATAAAGTGGCTCAGCGACAAGGTCCGATCATCGGAATAACACATCTAGAGCATGGTAATTATGACATTCCTTTAGAACGCTTCTTTATTGAACGTGCAATTAGTATTAATACCGCAGCTGCAGGTGGTAATGCGAGTCTTATGACCATGCAAGCTTGATTCTGTTGAGTCAAAAAAACCAGTGCATTGCACTGGTTTTTTATTTGTGATTTAAACAGCAAGCATACTATTTAAAGTTTCAGATACATTTTTAGATTTCACGATAGGTTTCAATGCTTCGAGTTTCGCTTTGACTTCGGCTTGTTGAGGATGGGCTAACGTGTACCAACGTGATAAAAGTTGTAACAAACGTGAGCCTACAATCGGATTCTTTTCATCCAAATATTGAGCCAACTGAATAATATGATCTACCCCAAAACTCCAAGTATTGACAGGGTTTGAATTTAAACCACCAGTTACAGCACGGATTCGATTAGGTACTTTAAGATCGTAATCAGCATGTGATGTCAGTTTTTGAATCGTTTCTGCTGTCGCTTTCGGATGAGCTGCTTGGATCATAAACCACTGATCCATTGATAGAGCCTCATCTTTAAAACGCGTATAGAAATCTTCTAAAATCTCAACAGCTTGCGGTGCATCATTCCACACCAACACTTTTAAAGCACCTAAACGTTCAGACATATTACGTGTTTGACGATACTGTTGCTCAGCTAAATCAAATGCAGCCTCATCTCCTTGACGCGCAATAAATGAAAGCATGATGTTCTTTAAAGCACGTGTACCCATAGCTTGGGAAAAATCTGACTGTATTGCTGGATCTAATGATAAATAAGTCTCTTTAGCAAAATCACCTAAACGGCGAGACAAAGTATCTAATAGAGCATTACGCTTTTCATAGATCGCTGTCGGTTGATAATCGTGGTCAATACGACTACCCAAATAACCTTCACTCGGAACATCAAATAAACGTGAAGCTAACAGCGGATCTTGCTGAATTACTCTAGGTAGCGTTTTTAACATCGCTTCAATATATATGTCAGCAGGTTGGTCATTTAATAAGATGCGCTCAAGCAATGTTTGCGTCGCTTGCCACTGATTAAAGCCATTGGTTTCGTACTGTAATAAGAACGCAAGCTGTTCATCAGTATAATTAAACTCTAAATTCACGGGTGCAGAGAAATTTCGTAATAGTGAAATTACAGGCACCTTCGCCACGTTTTTAAACTCGATCGTTGCTTCATCAGTCGTGAATAAGTAAACACCATCTTTGACTTGATCTTCAACTAAAGCTGAGCATTCAAGTTGAAGTTGCTCACCAGTGTGTTCATCAAACAAAGCCAAAGCGACAGGAATTGGAACCGCTTTTAAGTTTGGATATTTTGGATGTGGTTTTAAACTTTGCTTAAAGTTTAAACGATAAGTTTTCTGCTCAGCATCATACTCACCTTTGGCTTCAAGCTTAGGTGTACCCGGTTGGTTATACCAAGTTAAAAATCCTGATAAATCCACACCAGAACCTGCTGATAATGCAGCAACCCAATCTTCCACAGTCACAGCTTGACCATCATGGCGACGGAAATACTCATCCGTTCCTTTACGGAATTTTTCTTTACCTAATAAAGTCGCCATCATGCGGTTAATTTCTGCACCTTTTTCATACACAGTCGCTGTATAGAAGTTATTAATTTCTACGAAATGATCTGGACGTGGAGGATGAGACAATGGTCCTGAATCCTCAGGGAATTGGTGCGCTTTAAGCACTGCTACATCATCAATTCGTTGAACAGCAGCAGACTGCAAATCCTCAGAAAAAGATTGATCACGGAAAACGGTTAAACCTTCTTTCAGACAAAGTTGGAACCAGTCTCGGCAAGTAATACGATTACCCGTCCAGTTATGGAAATATTCATGAGCGATAACAGATTGAACACGCATAATCGCAGCATCAGTCGTGTATTCTTCATCAGCTAAAACACATGATGTGTTAAAAATATTAAGCCCTTTGTTTTCCATTGCACCCATATTGAATGCACTGGTCGCGACAATCATATAATTGTCTAAATCATAAGGTAATCCATAGTGTTCTTCATCCCAACGCATAGAATGTTTAAGTGCTTCCATGGCAATATGGCACTTCGGAATATCTTTTTCTTCAGCATAAATTTCTAGAGCTACGTCACGACCTTCAGACGTGACGTAACGATCTTTTAATACCGCTAAGTCTCCAATGACACATGCAAAGAGATAGGCTGGTTTCTTGGTTGGATCTTGCCAAATGGTATAATGACGTCCTTCGCCCACTTCACCCGCTTCAATTAAATTACCATTCGCCAGTAGGACTGGAAATTTCTTATCCGCTTCGACACGTGTTGTGAAAACAGACAGCACATCTGGACGGTCTGGATAGAACGTAATTTTACGAAAGCCTTCTGGTTCGTTCTGTGTAACAAACAGATCAGATGCTGCTTGGTATAAACCTTCAAGTTGTGTGTTTGATTCAGGATGAATTTTAACGACTGTAACGATGCATGCATCATCAGGTACAGCTTTAATCACCAATTGTTCATCATCTAGATAATATTGCGAAGAATTTAACTCTTGACCATTCAGTGTAATTGACTTCAACTCAAGATCACGACCAAGCAACACCAAATCACCTTCAGTCTGACGTTGCATTTTTAGTGTGCCTGTCACCATCGTATGATCGTCATAGACTTGGATATTTAATTCAATCGAATCCACGACAAACGCTGGCTTCTGATAATCTTTCAAAAAAATCGTTTGATCTGCTTCGATCACTGGATTTGCCGCGATATTCATAACTCGTCCTATAAGCTGTTCTTTACAGCGATTATGCTTTTATGTGAAGTCAATTGATCATAGGTCAAAATTGACGAATTGTCTGTGTTTGACGCTCTATTTAATATGGGTCTATTCATTTTTTTTCAATTTAATTTATTTGTAGTAACAACAGTTTGCTTCTTTATTACCCGTTTCAAATATCTTGTCTAAGTACGATAGAAATGTAACAAAAATTCACTTCTTAATTTTCAAGCATAATTATTGCTTCAGTTTAAGAGCGGTAATCATCAAAAAACTTATAAATCATAAATGAGGTGAATCATGCTCATCAGGGACCATATAGTCAGAGTAGAAAACATCAAAACCATGCAGATGATGGATGCTGCTAAAATTGATCATCGCGTGATTGCAGCATTTTTAACCAGCGAGGGAATGCCTATTGAAACATCAGAAGTCACAGCTGTATTGAAAAACTATGATGCACTCGGAATCAAGAGATTATCTCAAAAGAAATCTCAGGTACTTATCCAAGCTAAAATGCAACATTTTTCCGATTCAGAGCTCCCTTGCCCTTTAACCTATTAAATCCTCCATCTAGGTCGATCTAACACTTGAGGAAATAATTTTCCGGTTCGATCTATTCATATATTTCACATAAGCAGGCATTCACCTGCTTATTTTATTGATCGCAACACCAGTCAGATTTGTTTTCAATACTGACTCAATCAAGCGATGTTGAACAATCGTGTGTATAATTCTTTCATCTTGAAATTAAAGTGCTGCCATGTTGCAAATTCTCCAAAAAAATGCTGATGAAAGTAGTTTCTGTCCACTTTGTCAGGCCAGTATGTACTTTATTGAAGCAGAAGAATTTGATAAAGAAATCCTATTCCATCAATGCTCTCACTGCCATCATCAAGTCTTTCAAGATGAAAACCGCAACTGTCATTGTGAGCGTTGCACAGCAAAACGAAAGAAAATGATGCAGGAAACTCGCATTCAAGAACAACGTAAAATTGCATCGAAGAATAAAGACATACAAGAACTCGATTTGCATCAACTGAGCTTTATGCACAAGTTGTTTTTACTCTCAATATTAGATCAACAAGTTCATGAGCATACCCAACATCAAGAATTCATCGATTGGGAAAATATTAAATATCACACCATTACCCCAAGTTATTTATTTCAAAATCATTTGATGAAACAACTTTTGAAAGACAATATTCTTGTCCCACGTGACTTTTCGAGTGAATTCAGTCAATACTATATTAATGTCCGTCTTGACGGCTATTCTGAGCCGAGCTTGTTTAGTATTACCCAAGCGTTACGTCAGCTCTTTTATGAAAATCTGAGCCAAGGTGTACCATTTAAAAATAGTGATGAAGTCAAAAGTGCACTCTATACTCTGTTGTACCAAGAAATTATTCAATTTGCGCAATACTACTGTCGTACTTGGGGCGTTCAAATTGCTGGAAATCAGAGTTTTCAAACCTTTTGTTTTAGATTATTAGACTCTCTTGCTGTGGGTCAAATCTATTATTTAGTTCAAACTGCGCTTGAGTATTTGCACCATCAGAAAGCACTCCAAGCCCGTAATGAAAATTTTATCAATACCAACCTTTTAAAAAAGACCTTACAGCAATATCGTGAACGTTCTTTAGCTGAAAAATGGGAAACCTCAACACTGCCAAGGCTACCTAACTTACCTTTAAGTAAAATGAGCGAAATCTTATTTTTTCATTTTCTAGGCTATGATGAATCAATCTTTTTTCAACCTGTTTGGCGATCGTGGAGTAAAATCGAGCCACGTTTAAATTTCTACTCACAAAAACGTTGTATGAATTGTGGCTCGAATGAACTTTCTGTGGATTATGACGCAGATGACTATGTCAGTTTAATTTGTCGTAATTGTAATCACCAAGACCACTATTTTACACGCTAGCGAACGACTATGAATCATCCAGAAAACTTGATAGCAAATGCTCCAAAAGATATTGAGGTTCAAACCCAAGAGATTCTTAAACAGGTCATTGAAGCATGGCATCTGTTAAAAACCACTCAACCTTTAGTGCATTGTATGACCAATCAGGTTGCTGCCAACTATGTCGCAAATGTACTGTTAGCTGCTGGTGCCTCACCTGCCATGATTGATAATCCTTTTGAAGCTGAAAGTTTCGTAAGTATTAGTCAAGCTTTAAGTATCAATTTAGGGACTCCTCACACAGAACAAGTTGCCGCAATGAAAATTGCCACAGAAACTGCTCACAAAAAAAATATACCTTGGGTATTAGATCCTGTTGGCTATAGTGCTGTTTTGCCATGGCGTACTGAAATTACAAATGATTTATTGCGGTTTAAACCCACCATTATCCGAGGTAATGCTTCAGAAATTGGGAGCTTAGCAGGACAACAAAATCAATCTAAGGGTGTAGACAGTACCCTCGATAGCGCTGCCGTAGTAGAACAGGCAAAAACTTTATTAGATTACTCTGAATGTATCGCAATTTCTGGCGAATCTGATTTTATTCTTTCTAAGTCTTATGGATGTATGGTTAAGATTAATGGAGGTTCACATTTACAGCCAAAAGTTACCGCTACAGGATGCGCCTTAGGTGCATTAATTGCTGCTTATGCTGGCGTAACAAACCCAACCATTGCCTGTATTGCTGCCCATGTACACTTTGCCATCGCAGGTAAGCTCGCTTATACGCAGGCTCAAACTGTCGGAAGTTTTAATGTCGCTTTTATCGATGAACTCTATAGCTATTCGGCTGAAAAAATTCAAAATAGTGCAGATATCGAAATACTGACTTTTGCTGCATAACAAAAGGCTGAAGATCACTTCAGCCTTTTTTGTCTTACTTCTGAACTCTACCTTTACGATAATGCTCTTTTGGCATTTCCGCCAACTCAATGATCAATTGAACCGTTAAGCCTTGAGCATGATAACCATTAAAGCTATGAAGATACTCATTTAAGCGATCTGAAATAAGATTCTTTTGCTCTTCATTACGCCCCGTCATGATCCCTAAACGAACATGAATATAGGCTTGAGGCTCTTCGCCAAAACCAATCAGGAAATCACTATTAGCACGAATACGTGATTTGATATCAGAAGGATGCCCCACTAGACCTGTATCAAATAAAGCGTGGTTTAAGCCTAAAAGCAACGCTTTCGCATCTAAATTTTGAATATTATCCGAATACTCAACGATCATCTGTGGCATCTTAATTCCCTTTGCTTGTGTGTTAAAAAATCAATTTCAAACGCGTAACTCATTATTCAATGAATAATAAGGCTAATCTCACTTGGTCATAGCCCATACGCGGATTGGTATTTTCCACGATCGGACGCAACTTGATTGCACCATCTTCACCGAAATGTTCAGGACTCTGTCTTTTAAGTAATTTTTTATAGATTTTACGTACTTGTTCAACGACTTCACCCCCAGGATGAGCAACCGAAATATCTAACCCCTGCTCACGATGAAGTTTGCCTAAGTGGTTAATAATGGTTGCTGGCGTTAAACCACGCTCAACCGCAATATCCTGAATTTCATAACCATTTTCAAAGAGTTCGCGAGTTTCATCGAGAGTCGCGGTGGCATAATTGGCTTTACCTGCATTTTTGGCAATTTTTTTCTCATTACGACTAATCTCAAGCTCATTGAGTGTGCCACCACAGTGCCGAATAAATGCCTTGTGTTGCGCTTCTAAATCAGCATCACCAAAATGCGCTTCTGCTTCATCAGAGAGCTCTTGAAATCTTCGGTCGGCTTTAATTGCTAAACTGTCTAATTCTAATGCTTGCTCATTGAAGCCGAGCAACCTCAGACCATCAATAGATTTCAAACGAGATAAGGCGACATAGCCCTGACCCTTTTCAAAGGTATTCGCCAAATTGATTTCCGCCGCCGATAAAGTCATCCCTTGAGACTTATGAATAGTAATCGCCCAAGCTAACCTTAAAGGAACTTGGGAAAAACTCGCGATTGTCTTTCCTGCATCATTATCAACAGACCAGGTTTCAGGTTCGACCACCAGAACAGTGCCGTCTGTTAATTTAACTTTAGGTAATACCCCGTGATCATCTACTTCTTCAAAGCCAATGACTTCACCAAGGCTGCCATTGATATAACCCACATCAAAATTGTTTTTTACAAACATGACTTTGGCATGTTTCTTTAAGGTCAATTCTTCTGGTGCACGTACGGAAGATTTTAATGTCTCAATTAATTTTTCATTACCATCCATTTGTGCACAAAATTGATGACCATCCCCATCAATCTCATTTAGATGACGGTAATTAATGGCATCAACATCCATATTATGGGTATACAAACGTGTAAATGTTTCACCAATATCTTGCTCACGCGTTTGTTGTAAAGCTTGAATATGCTCGGCTTGAATATTTTGCGCACGGATTGCATTCAAAATATCATTCAAGGCTGAGTCATCTTGTCGATGTTGTTCAGTTAAATAACAAACACGAAATTTCGCTTCTACCCAAGCCTGGGACATAAAACAGAATTTATCTCGATTTTTTTCGTCATTGCGTCCGACTGGTGGTAACTGGAAGAAATCTCCGGCGGCAATCACCTGTATGCCACCAAATGCTTCATCAGACTCTTTAAAAAACTTAAGCACTTGATTAACTAAATTAAGCTGCTTCGCATGTAGCATCGAAATCTCATCGATGATCAATACCTGCGCATTTTCTAAATGCTCTTTGAGATATTTACGCTCTTTCATGCGCTTTAGATCATCATCTGATAAAAAATCTTTGATCCCGATCCCCGCCCACGTATGAATGGTCATCCCATTCATGTGTGTGGCTGCAATGCCTGTAGATGCGGTAATGGCGACTGAAACTTTTCGTGCCTTAAGATAATTAATATATTGATTAAGCGTATACGTTTTTCCTGCACCCGCAGAACCTGTCAAAAAGACATTTTCTCCTGCTTTCATTAACTTCAGTGCAGTTTCTTGTTTCATATGTGCTTAACCTAATTTGAACGCTCATAGCCTAACGACATTTCATCAAAAAGTTAAGCCAAAAATCAGCCTTGTGATCATGTTAACGCTTGAATACGTCAATTTAAGGCGCATCAGCTGTTGATTTGTTCAGGATCTCCAAAATTCCAAATCAACATTTCATTGACTTGATGTACAAACTCTTTAGCTTCCCTCACAACCTTAGGATCAGCAACTTCGTTATTGGGCAAACGCAGTTGGTCAAAATGCAACTGATCGAATTTAAAAAAACACCCGAGTGTCAAATGCTGTGAGGGATCATGTAAATTTGACATATGGAACGCCACATATTCACCATCAATAATTCTTTGGGTATAAGATAAAGCTAGACAATGTTTATAATTTACAGACTCTTGAATAATTTGCTCTAATTCATTCAACTCCTCAAATTTCCAATTCTCTGTATACATAACTGCTTGCGGTGATACTCGTTTCCAATGACTCTCAGCATGTCGCAATTTCAAAGTCGTCAATGTATCAACATAATGTAAATGTTGATGCCAACGTATTGCTTGCTGATACCATGCAGACCAAGTCATGTTTTTCGCAATGGTTCGATCTTGTTGAAAAAAATCAATGAGATAATCTGCGATATAAGAGTCAAAAATACTATTGCTGCGGTTATATTGAGAATTTGGATGCTTAAAGCGCTGCCTAAACTCATCTAGATTGATATGATACTGCTGCATTAAGAAATGAAAATGCGTTTGATGTTGTGTTGAGGGCTCAATAAATTTGATGATTTCATCAGGCAGATCTTTAACTAAGTCATTTAAAAACAACATATAAGACTGCATCACTTGAGAAATACGTTTAAAGACATATTTCACTGAACTCAATCCTTGCTGATCCAATGACCATAACAAGTCCAACCATTCCTTGAGATATAAAATAGAAGCCGTGAGTGGCTGTGATTTTTTAAAATCTTGAGCATTTTGTGCCTCATTCAATGCATATGAATGATGCTCAGCAGATAGTTCAAACCATGCTTGTTGCTGTGAAATACGTAAACACTCAGAAATAAATAAACGACCGATAACCTGTTCAAAATATTGAATCGAGAGTTGTATGACATGCGGATGTACTTTAGAGCAATCCACAAAACTTAAAGCGGTGACGGCCAATCGAATATTCGGATCTTTTAAATTTTCACTTACCCAGTCGATGACAAGATAATCTTGTTTAAATAACCAATTCACTGCTCTTTTGTGTATAAACAGTGGCGACTGTTGCGCTATATCTTCTACCCAATACTGCACATCTTTATTTAAAAAATTTTGTTTATTGAAAATATCTTGATACTGCCAATACCCTCGTTTGATCCAACGTGTAAAACCTAATAAATGCGGTGTTTGCTCGTTATGCTGTTTGAGTAAATTGAAATCAGGCTCTAAGTCTACCAATTGAGATAAGCTAAATTGTTCTTCGAAAGAAATTTGTGCCATACGATATAACCGTTTTGGCAACATTAATTCTGCTGAAGTGCTTAACCGATCGTATACTGGGATCAATTTTTGCACTGCAAGAAAATTATCTCCCATGACTGAATTGACCAAGCACAGATGTTTAAAATTCAGTTCAACTTCCAAAGGTATTTCAGCACCAAATCGACTGAAATTCAGCAAATGAGGTTCATCATAATACTCACTTTGCATCATGATTCGATCTAACTGCATCGCTTGCTGATCGGTCAAATTATAAAGGCATTGTTCAACACGATTTTCTCCATCGACCCATTTAAAGACTTCTTCTACCAACATTTGACGAAATAACTGCACTTTCGTTTTTAAATATAGAGAATGATGTGAGGCCTTATGATTAAAGATAAAACAAAAATCATTGAACATAAAATCCGCAATTTTTTGAATCTCGACATTTGCGTGGGATGTATAAAATTGAATTTTATAATCATAAATACACTCAACTGTGAGCAGTCCATCTGCGATAACTAAGCTATTATTTTCCTGATCAATTACGAATAAATTTTCAGGCGTAATCGTCCATAGATATAACCACTGATCCTGAAATACGGCTTTGAGTGTATCGCAATGATCAATTAATGCCTGTGCAGTATATTGATGACGTTGCTTTGGATTTTGCGGAGGACACGCCAGCATACAGTTTGCCTAAATAAGAAAGACTGGAAGAATTTTAAAAATAACAACGATATAACTATATTATTCTATCTTAAAATGAGTTGTGCTATTCAGATTCTGTAACTTTTGTATGAGTCAGATAAGCAGTTCGTATCATGCAACAATTATATGAAAATTTCTTGAAAGTACGTTTGACTCACTGCTCTGACTGTATTAAAACAATCTCATACTAAGAACTTTAGAGACAATAATGAAAACAGTGGTGATTACAGGTGCAAATACAGGAATTGGATTAGCGACAGCAAAAAAATTTGTTGAAGATGGTCATCATGTCGTACTTGCCTGTCGTAATTTGGATAAAGCTCAGAAAGCTAAAGCAGAAATCAGCACCAAAGGTCATGGTCAAATTGATATTGTAGAATTAGATTTAAATGATTTAAATCAAGTCAAATCTGCAGCACAAACTTTAAAAGAAAAATATTCACAGATTGATATTTTGGTCAACAATGCAGGTTTAATGACGCCTAAATTAGAAGAAACGGCTAATGGTTTTGAAAAACAAATAGGTGTCAATTATCTAGGACATTTTGTGTGGACAATGCAATTGTTACCTTTACTTCAAAACGCGCCTTCAGGCCGTATCATTCATCTTGCATCCATGATGCATGTTCTGGGTAAAATTGACACACATCAATTTAAATTTCATTCTGTTAAAAAGTATAACGGTGTACTCAGCTATGGAAATAGTAAATTAGCAAATTTACTATTTAGTCATGCTTTAGCTGAAAAGCTCAGAGGCACATCTATCACCAGTAACGCAATTCATCCAGGTGGTGTGGATTCCGAAATTTATCGCGAGCTTCCTAACTATCAATATCGCGCTTTAAAATTGTTCTTAATCTCACCCAACAAACCGGCAAATCTTATTCATCAAATTGCGTTATCACCTGAATGGTCTAAAAAAACAGGTCAATACAAAAGTTTGCAAACACCAGCTTTTCAATCTTCACATGCGAAAAATCGTAGTTTAGCTCAACGATTGTTTGACGATACAGAACAACTTTTAAAAGAATATTTATAGTCAATCTAAACAATTTTGAATCAGGGAATGAATCAATAGATGATCGAAAAAATGAGTGCTGAGACCACGCTACACTACCAACCCGACATTTTAGGTGAAAAATTTGAACAACATATTTTCAAATTTACGCCTGATTATGATGGTGAGGTTATTGCAACATTAGTACGTCGTCCATCGGATATTCCATCAACAAAAGCTGTGCTGTATATCCATGGCTTTATTGATTATTTCTTCCAACAAGAAATGGCGAAAAAATTTAATGCCCAAGGTTTTCATTTTTACGCCATTGACCTTAGAAAATACGGTAGATCACTACTTCCGCATCAAAAACCTTATTTTGTGAAAGACCTAACCGAATATGATGAAGATATTCATGCCGCATTGAATGCAATTCAGAGTGAGGGAAATGAATCGGTATTATTATGCGGTCATTCTACAGGCGGTTTAACTGCCACTTATTTTTCAATTCGACACCCTGATTATCCATTGATTAAAGCAATCTGGGCCAACAGCCCATTTTATGATTTCAATATGAATGTCTTGAAAAAGAAATATGCGCTTCCAATGATTGCAAAATTAGCTCAGCAATTTCCGTTGATGCAATTACCAAGTGAATTAAATAAGTTTTACGTGAAGAGTTTGCACGAAAATTTGAACGGTGAATGGAGTTTTGATCTCAAGCTTAAACCTAAAACCTACACCAAAGTGTATTTGAGTTTTATTGGTGCTGTTGTGAAAGCACAACAGAAAATTCAATCTAGTCCTAAAATTTCAGTTCCACTCCTTGTTATGCACTCAAGTCGCACGACCAATCCCAAGAAATACAACATTGATGCTCAGACCTCTGATGTGATTTTAGATGTAAAAACTATCGAAAAATATGCAAAAGCATTACAAGGTGATGTCACTGTAATGACAATTAAAGATGGCCTGCATGATTTGGTTCTTTCAAAAAAACTGGTTCGTCAGCAAGTGTATGACCAACTCTTTGCTTGGCTTTCTTCAAAAAATCTTTAAATTCTGTTCATCTAAGACCTTATTTTACTGGTCTTGATTGTTAATGTGTATTGATCAAGCTGAATGGACTTTCTCTTGGTCATACAATATTTCTATTCTTCAACCTCCCCATCTCTTCACAGACCTTTGCGACCAATCTCCTTTTCACCCATTTGAAATATTATTTCTTGCTTGCTGTTTCTTGTTTTGAGCCATGGAGAAATTGGGTTGGTATTTGGTAGGTACACATAATCGCAAGAGTGTCCAATACTGCAAACACGGTAAATATCACCGACCACAACAATAAATGGTAAAAGGAATCTCACCATGGCTTTTAAAAATATTGCAGACCAAACAAACGGTTTTTATATCCCTTGTGTTTCACTTTTCGGACCAGGTAGTGCTAAAGAAGTTGGAAGCAAAGCTCAAAATTTAGGGGCTAAAAAAGCACTGATTGTGACTGATGCAGGTTTATACAAATTTGGTGTCGCAGATATCATCGCTGGCTATTTAAAAGAAGCGCAAGTGCAGAGCTACATATTTGCTGGTGCCGAGCCTAATCCGACTGATATTAATGTCCACGATGGTGTGGAAGCATACAATAATAATGCTTGTGATTTTATTATTTCTTTAGGTGGTGGCTCTTCACATGATTGTGCTAAAGGTATTGGTTTAGTGACTGCAGGTGGTGGGCACATTCGCGACTATGAAGGAATCGATAAAAGCACCGTTCCGATGACACCTCTTATTGCAATCAACACAACTGCAGGAACTGCTTCGGAAATGACGCGTTTTTGTATTATTACCAATACAGAAACCCATGTAAAAATGGCAATCGTCGATTGGCGTTGCACTCCACTCATTGCCATAGATGATCCTAAACTGATGATCGCAAAACCTGCAGCGTTGACAGCTGCAACAGGTATGGATGCGCTTACTCATGCCGTCGAAGCCTATGTTTCAACAGCAGCGAATCCAATTACGGATGCCTGTGCTGAAAAAGCCATTAGCATGATCAGTCAATGGCTGAGTCCTGCGGTTGCTAATGGTGAGAATATTGAAGCACGTGATGCAATGAGTTATGCACAATATTTGGCAGGCATGGCATTTAATAACGCCTCTTTAGGTTATGTACATGCCATGGCTCACCAATTAGGCGGTTTTTATAATCTTCCGCATGGTGTATGTAACGCGATTTTGCTTCCCCATGTCTGTGAGTTCAACTTAATTGCCTGCCCTGATCGTTATGCCAAAATAGCTGAATTAATGGGTGTAAATATTGAAGGATTAACCATTAATGAAGCTGCATATGCAGCAATTGATGCGATCAAAATCCTATCTCAATCCATTGGCATTCCATCAGGATTAAAAGAGCTTTCAGTTAAAGAAGAAGATTTAGAAGTGATGGCTCAAAATGCACAAAAAGATGCCTGCATGCTCACTAACCCACGTAAAGCAGATCTCCAACAAGTCATCAACATTTTTAAAGCTGCAATGTAAATTTTTGAGTTGCTAGATCTAAAAGAGAATCTGGATACACTTCAGATTCTCTTTTTTTTATTCTTTGGTTCACAATCGAATTCGGTAGTACATTACATCAGGAACAGCGGCTTTAAAATTTTGTAGGTATATAAAAATGGGAATAAAATACGTTAACAATATGAAGAATATGCTTTAGGCCGTTGTGTTTTACTTTAATTCGGCTCAATTATGATAGTGCTGTAAAAGTTGTTGCGTTGAATGATCTTGCGGTGATAACTCCATTAAACGCTCCATTGCATCAACTGCATCAGGATTTCGTGCAATGTATTTTAAAAGCACTTCAACATCACAATATTTAAAAATTGCTTCGCTCAAACGCGAATCTAAACAATTTCGCCAAGAACACAAGAATGGGCTTTCTGTTTTTGCGAGCATTACACCATTGACCTGCTGTAAAGCTTTATCAATAAATCCAACGTCTAAAGCATTTTCGATTTGGAGGAAATCAGCCTCAATATGCGCCAGTAATTTATAGGGTCTTGAGCCTAACATTCCACCCAATAAATCTCGAAGCTGCGACATTTCAGCTTTTAAAGTTCCCATGCTTACCTTTCGTTCCCCATATAAAGCTTGATGAAGCGAATCTAAGCTAAGACCTTGAGGACATAATGCCAATATTGTCAAAATTTCAATCTGTCTAGGTGTCACCACCAAGGTACGTCCGTTAAATATGACTTGAGGAATTCCAAAGGTACGAATAAATAAATGTTGGCGTTGATAATTCAGTAATGCTGATTGTATTAAAGATGCACAACGTTCTGCTGCGAGTAGTCCAAAACTATTGTGATGATCCCATGTCGTTGATAAATCTAATACACCAATGAGTTGCTTCGAAAATGGATCAACAATTGGTGCTGCATAGCACACCCAATCATGAATAGACTCCATATAGTGTTCATTTGAAAACACACAACTTGATTTTTCAGTTTTCAAGGTTAATGCTAAAGCATTTGTTCCAACCACTTCCTCCCGCCATTGACCGCCTTCAATAAAGTGAACACGTTCTGCAGCCTTACGCATTTGTTGACTAGCTTCCGTCCAAATAATGGTGCTGTTGATATCGCCTACCGCAAGTACCATAGATGATTGTTGTGCAACATGTTTTAACTCTTGTTCACATATTTTCAATGCTTGATTTAGGCTGTTACTTTCAACAGTACACGTTGTGATCAACGGCGCTACCATTCGCTCTTTCGGAATTTCTGCCAACTTCGATCTTTGCCAAGACTTTAAAATATGCTGACCAAGTTGTTTCGCCTGTACAGTTGAAAGACTGATTTTCTCTCTAAGTGTTTCTATTTGTTGTCTTTGCTTGATTAGAGTCTGCATTGAGTTCATTCCTTATTATCTCAACATTTCCCAATATGCATGTGTTGTACTTATTATAGTTATAGTATTTGTTGATCAGTTGTAAACCTTCATCATTCCAACCTTTTTCCAACCTTATAGTGGTTATGTTAACTCATCAATAATAGAAGATATCTAATACCAAAGACGAAGATATTTTCCATAACTTTACAGCACAACCAAAGGATGGACACTATGCGCTACGCTGATCCCAATCAACCAGATTCTAAAGTTCAATTTAAAGCACAATACGAAAATTTCATTGGTGGGAAATGGGTTCCTCCAGTAAAAGGTGAGTATTTTGATAATCTTTCTCCAGTAGACGGGAAAGTCTTTACTCGAGTTCCCCGTTCTTCAGTAGAGGATATTGAACTCGCTTTGGACGCAGCTCATGCCGCTAAAACTGAATGGAACAAAACGTCTGCAACAACTCGCTCTAACATTTTATTAAAAATAGCAGATCGCTTAGAAGAGAATCTAGAATTACTTGCTGTGGCAGAAACATGGGACAATGGTAAACCTATCCGTGAAACCTTAGCTGCAGATATTCCACTGTGTATTGACCATTTCCGCTATTTTGCTGGCTGTATCCGCGCACAAGAAGGTGGTATTTCAGAAATTGATGAAGATACTATCGCCTACCATTTTCATGAGCCATTGGGTGTCGTTGGACAGATTATTCCTTGGAACTTTCCGATTTTAATGGCGGCGTGGAAACTTGCGCCTGCATTAGCAGCGGGGAACTGTATTGTCTTAAAACCAGCTGAGCAAACTCCTGTCAGTATTCTAGTTTTAGTTGAACTGATACAAGATATTTTACCACCAGGTGTGCTGAATATCGTCAATGGTTATGGTGTTGAAGTAGGACGCCCTCTTGCCACAAACCCACGTATTTCAAAAATTGCATTTACCGGCTCAACTGCAGTCGGTCAATTAATTATGCAATATGCCACCGAAAATATTATTCCAGTGACATTAGAACTTGGGGGCAAATCTCCAAATCTTTTCTTCGAAGACATCATGGATAAGGATGATGAATATCTAGATAAAGCGCTTGAAGGTTTTGCCATGTTTGCGCTGAATCAGGGAGAAATCTGTACTTGTCCATCACGTGCTTTAGTCCAGGAAAGTATTGCAGATAAATTCTTAGAGATGGCTGTAGAGCGCGTGAAGCGAATTAAAACGGGACATCCACTTGATACAGAAACCATGATTGGTGCTCAAGCCTCGCAAGAGCAACAAGATAAAATTTTAGGTTGTATTGCTACAGGTCGTGAAGAAGGTGCTCAAATTCTTACGGGTGGTCAAGCTCGTGAAGAAATTGGACAAGGTTTTTATATTGAGCCGACGATTTTCAAAGGCAATAACAGCATGAAAACATTCCAAGAAGAAATTTTTGGACCAGTTTTGGCTGTGACAACATTTAAAGATTTCGACGATGCCATCAAAATTGCCAATGACACCATTTATGGATTAGGTGCTGGTGTTTGGTCTCGATCAGCGCATACTTCATATCGTGCAGGACGTGCAATTCAATCAGGTCGAGTCTGGACAAATTGCTACCATATCTACCCTGCTCATGCTGCTTTTGGCGGTTATAAAAAATCAGGGATTGGTCGTGAAAATCATAAAATGATGCTGGATCATTACCAACAAACTAAAAATTTATTGGTGAGTTACTCTACTAAACCAATGGGTTTCTTCTAAAACAAAAGCTAAAGAAGCGGCAGATTGCCGCTTCTTTTCTGCTACAGGAGTTTAATGGATTAGCTGGCTTGTAGACTTTTCATATCAATCACAAAACGATATTTCACATCACTTTGAAGCATTCGCTCAAATGCCTCATTAATATTTTGCATATCAATGACTTCTACATCCGACACGATATTGTGCTCACCACAAAAATCAAGTAGTTCTTGAGTTTCTTGAATCCCACCAATCACCGATCCAGCGATTGATTTTCTTCCCATAATCATGGGTACGGAATTGCTGCTAAATTCTCCGAGATAGCCTACCAATACTAGTGTCCCACTCAATGCAAGTGTCGGAATATAAGGCTTTAGATCATGATCATATGGCACAGTATCAATAATTAAATCGAACTGATTTTTCACTGATTTCATTTGTGTTGGATCTGTTGATAACACGACATGATCTGCACCTAAATCACGTGCATCCTGTTCTTTATTTGCTGATCGTGTAAATAAAGTCACTTCTGCACCAAGTGCATGAGCAAGTTTAATCGCCATATGACCTAAACCACCGAGTCCAACAACAGCCACTTTAGAGCCTTCACCGACATTCCAATGTTTTAATGGCGACCACGTCGTGATCCCAGCACATAAGATGGGTGCAATGGATTGTGTATCTAAATTTTCAGGTACTTTCAATACAAAATCTTGGCTCGCAATGATCGTTTGTGCGTAGCCACCATAAGTAGGTGTTTGATCATGACGATCTAAACTACCATACGTTTGTGTATTGCCAGCTTCACAATATTGCTCCAAACCTTGGTGACAAGCAGAACAAGTACGACATGAATCTACCATACACCCGATTCCGACCAGATCTCCAACCTTAAACTTCGTTACCGATGCTCCGATGCTTTTTACGCGACCAATTACTTCATGACCAGGTACAATTGGGTAACGACTAAAACCCCAATCATTACGCGCTTGATGTAAGTCAGAATGACATACACCGCAGTATTCAATATCAATAATGACATCATCGGGGCGAGCTTGACGTTGCTGAAACGTATATGGAACCAATGGACTTTTAGAATCAAGCGCTGCGTAAGCTAAAACATTATGGGTCATCGTGACTCCCTCAAGCTGTTAATTTCGTACTCTCTTATTCGTTATATCACATCAATATTTTTAATAAATTTAGCTGAGTCTCAATTTAATTTCTTTTTCACTTATTTTTGTAATTCGCGCTCTACAAAATGCAAGCGATCTTGCCCCCAGTACATATTTTCCCGCAAAAAAAATGTAGGTGCTCCGAATACCCCTCGTTGTACGGCATTGTTTGTTTCATCAATCAATTTTTGTTTTACCACCGGATCTTGGCTTAAATCCAAAAGTTGCTGACCGTCGATTGCATCACCTTGAAATAAATTTATCAGAACTTCTGGATCGGCTAAATTCAAGGGCTTTCTAAACATCGCATCAAAAAGCTTGGTCAAAATCACTTCAAAATATTCATCATGATAGATTTTCACTGCCGTTAATATACGCATTAAAGTCAATGTATTCATTGGAAAATATGGATTCATCTGCATCGGGATCTGATAATAATCTGACCAACGACTTAAGTCTTGCATTGAATAGATCCCTTTAACAGGCACCTCAATTGGACTCTTGTTACCAGTCGACTTAAAAATTCCACCCAATAAAATTGGTGTGTAATCAATCACTGCATTATATTTTTTGGTGATTTCTTGTAGCTTATAAAAAGCCAAATAACTAAATGGACTGCCAAGATCGAAATAAAATTCAACTTTTTGTTGTTGTGTAGTCATGTCTTATCCTTATTAAATATGATTACCACTGTTCAGACCATGGTCGCAAATCCAATTCATGTGTCCAAGCATCTCGTGGTTGATGAGCAATATGCCAATAGTTATCAGCTATATGTTGAGGATTCAAAATACCGTCATGCTGTTTTTTTTCATACAAATGAGGGAAAGTATCTTTAATAAAATCAGTATCAATCGCCCCATCAATAATGATGTGCGCAACATGAATATGATGAGGCCCTAACTCTTTTGCCATACTTTGGGCTAAGGCTCTTAACGCATGTTTAGCGCCAGCAAAAGCGCTGAAATATGATGAACCACGGATGCTTGCTGTTGCACCAGTGAAAATGATAGTGCCGCGCTGCCTTGCGACCATCCGTTTAGCGACTTCACGACCATTTAAAAAAGCACTAAAACAAGCCATTTCCCAGATTTTAAAATATTTACGTGCTGTTTCTTCTAGAATGCTACACGGCACATTTGCTCCAATATTAAAAACCAATACTTCAATCTGACCAATGTCACGTTCAATTGTGTCAATCAGTTGAATCACTTGATCTTCTTTTCTTGCATCTGAAGCAAATCCATAAGCTTTACCACCGTGTGCTTCAATCTCTCGGATGACAAGTGCAAGCTTGTCTGCATTGCGTCGAGTCATACAAGCAGTATATCCACCTCGTGCAAAGCGTTTTGCGATCTCACTGCCTGTGGCATCTCCTGCACCAATGATCAGTGCGACCTTGTTATATGTTGATTTTTCTTCTGAATGATTAATTTCTGACTGCTGATCGTTCATCATCTCTCCATTAAATAACGATCGTTATTATAACGATCACTATGTTATAGTTTTGAGGCACAGTCAATGGTTATTGAATATTCAATATGAGATATAAAGCAGGATACAAAGAAGAAAAACGTCGCGAAATTTTAAAAACCAGTGGTGAACTCGCAAAAAAACAAGGTTTTAACAATACTGGGGTTGATGGTTTTATGCACGCTGCAAATATGACCAGCGGTGCTTTCTATTCTCACTTTTCTTCAAAAAACGACTTATTTAAAGCCTTAATCGAATCTGAAATCGGAGCAAGTATTCAACAGTGGGAAATGAATCCTCATCAAGATCCAGAATCTTGGTTAGATTTTGAAATGAACCGATATCTTTCTCTATTACACGTTCAACACCCAGAAAAAGGCTGTGTTTTACCCTCACTTGCTGCTGAAGTTTCACGCGCTGATGCTGACATTAAACAATGTTTTGAAAAAGAACTTCAGCGTGGTTACAAACTATTTGCGCAGTATGCTCCAGAACCTGATTTCGCTTGGGCCATACTCTGTCAAATGGTGGGCTCCGTACTATTAGCGCGTGGAGTTCAAGATGAACGCTTAAAAAAAGATATTCTCAATTCTAGTCTAGCGATGCTCAAGAAATTATTAAAAAAAGAGATTGCGAAATAAATTATTAAAAAAAGAGATTGCGAAATAAATCGTTTTATATTGTTTTATGGACGAAACCCTAGTTCCAAAAGTTCTATACTATAATCTCCTCATCATTCTTTTAAGAACGTCACATCATGAGAAAGCTTCCTGAAACAGTATATGCAATACAGCATTTAGCCTTTGAAGATCTAGGTTCTTTTGAGGAGACACTATATCAACTGGGTTATCGGGTCAGATATTTTGATGCAGGTGTGGATGATCTTTCAGTAGCCTTAAAGTACGAAGGTCTGATCATTATTTTGGGTGGACCGATTGGTGTTTATGAGACAGAAGATTACCCTTTCCTACAAACAGAAATAGACTTACTTAAAGAAAGATTAAAACTTCAACGCCCTACGCTTGGCATCTGTCTAGGTGCTCAACTCATTTCAAAAGCCTTGGGCGGTGCAGTATATGCTGGCCACACTAAAGAAATTGGCTGGAGTACAGTAGATATTATAAATGAACAAGACAACGTTCTAAATTCTTTAAATGGTGTACCAGTTTTGCATTGGCATGGTGATACCTTTGATCTTCCCTCGCAATCGAAACTTCTGGCAAGCACTCAAATTTATATAAATCAGGCTTTTCAAGTTGGAGCTAATATTTTAGCACTCCAGTTCCATCCTGAAGTGACCTCAGATAGTTTAGAGAAATGGTTGATTGGTCATACTTGCGAATTGCGTAAAGCGGGTATCGATATTACTCAATTACGTGCAGATAACCATAGTTATGCTGAAAAGCTAGAATCTGTGGCAGGTTCAATCTTAAGCCGTTTTATTGAACAGATTAAATGATTTTGATTTGATTACCTTCCACCCAACTGTAGATCCGGATATTGGGTTGTGCTATGCCAATCAATCCACCATTAGTTATGAGCATCCACTCCGTTGCATCCCACTCATCCGAATTTGATAGAGTGAGAAACCGCTTTGAGCAGTTAATATTTTTTAGATATCAAGTGTCTAAAATTTTGTTCAAATTTTTCCAATGTACCCAATCGTTAAGAAGTTTGACTATGGTGAGTCCACATATCACACATATAACTCCATAAATTATTTCGGGAACTATCTGTGATGCACCTAAAGAATTAAACAATCTCCAATATTCATCTTTTTTAAAGTAAAACATTATGGGAGCAAAACTCATAGAAAATAAAACTAGTAAATTCATTACTAAAACTTTTATTTTTCCTTTTTTTGATACCTTTAGTCTAATGATTTCACCTCTAGAGTTTTTTAATACCTGATAACCTGCTCTATTCCATACAAAAGTCCAATAAAGTAACTCAAACTCCATTGCATTAAATTTATCTAAGAAATATTCCAGCTCTTTTATATCAACGTTTTTTGCTCCAGTAAGTGCAGAAATTGCTGAATTTAGCAGAAGCGTTTTAACTTCCTCGCTTTCATTAAGATTTTTAATCCTTTCTCGTTCTTCAAAAAAAGATTTAAGACGTAAGTGGCGCTCAAGATATTTTTTTCGATTGTATGATGGTGTAATAAGCTCAATGGCTTTTTCAAATATTTGCAAATACATATTTAAAATAAACTAAATAATTATAATCAGTCCAAATCATAAATCTAAATTTATTTTAAATAAATGCAATTTTTTTAAACCATACAATATCCATGACTTTTTTAAATATTTCTACTCCTATCTCTGCAAGCGTATATCACGTTTAATGAATTGATCTACAAACTTCTTAGTATGGTTATTATCTCCCTGTGTAAAATCGTATGTGACATTGATTCTAAAGCTTGAGCCACGCTCAATGACTTAAGCTATTTAGATAAAATTCTTGTTGTAGATTTGGTTCATCTTACTTTCGATAATTACGGGTAGAGCATTAAAAAGAGAAGCTTTTGGCCTCATAAGAAAATAATAAACCGCCCATTTAGGCGGCTTATTTATCACTTAACAAATTGATTTTATTATTTTTTATTATCTACTGAAGCTTCAGTTGTAATATTCACCGTGATTTTATCGCCTACATTAGGCACATATGCGCCTACACCGAATGCAGAACGGTCAAATGAAGTCGTTGCATTGAAACCAATAGACTGCGCTTTCGTCATAGGATGTTCAGCTTGTTTATTCAAAACAGCATCTAGTACGACAGGCTTAGTAACATTTTTAATCGTTAGATCACCTGTGATCTTATACTTGTTCTTACCATTTGGTTGAACTTTAGTACTTTTAAAAGTGATATTCGGATATTTTTCAGCATCAAAGAAATCTGGTTTCAATAAATGTTCATCTAATGCTTTGACATTTGTATTGATACTTGAAAGTGGAATTGTGACATTCACCGCTGAATTAGCAGGCTTTTCATTGTCTACTTTTATCGTTCCTTGGATATCGCTAAAATTACCTGATGGTGTAGAAAAGCCAAAATGATCCCAAGTAAATACTGTCGCTGTATGAGTTGGATCAATTTTATACTCAATTGGTTTAGCAAATGAAACTGTTGCTACAGAAAGCACTACGGCACTTAATGCTATTGTTTTAAAGTTCATCAATTTTTCCTCAAATTTTTTAAAACATTTATGAAATGGATAGTGAATAATGTATAGCATTCTGAAATTCTTGCATCAGTACAGATAGAACAGTTTGTTGCAAGATTAGAACGCACCTTAAGAAGGTGTCACTTTTATCAAATCAATTTGATCAGATTATGACTATCACTTGTGTATAGATCATGTTTTTCATCTTTAAGCTTTCTCCTAATAAGCAGTTAACATCAACACATATCTTAAATATGAGATTAAATTAAACATTTATACAATATACTAATATTTTGTCTCATTTATAATACTAAAATTACCACTTTGAACTGGAGAATAATGATGAGTGAACAACAACAAGCGATTGATAAAGCGCTTAAAACTAAAGCACCTAAAGATGTCGTATTGGCTTTTTTATATAATACTGATAAATCAAGAGTAGCGATTGCTTCAGAAAAGTTAGTGGCTGAAGATGCCATTTATACTTCGCTAAATTTCAACAATCCTGAACTTAAACAAATTGAACCTTGGGCTGGTACTTCTACAGGTCGTGATGTCTATATATATACTTTTTCTAATGTCGGAACTTATTGGACGATCGATGATTTTCAAATCACAGATATTTTAGCTGAAGATGAAACAGTGGCTGTATTCGGTCAATTTACTTATACATCTGTTTACGCTAAGCGCACTTTTACTTCACCTTTTTCAATTAAAGCAGTAGTTAAAGATGGCTTAATCACGTATTTCCAGTTTATGGAAGATACTTATGCTTCAGCAGCATCTTTCAGAGTAAGTGGTGAATGGACAATTCAACAAAATGCTGATCCAAAATTAAATTTTACCGTGTCAGAAACTACGGCTAATTAACTGTAAAATAATAAAAATAGGATAATAAAAAAGCCTCATAAGAGGCTTTTTTATGACTGTTAAAGCTTTTCAATCAGAATACGATCAATCTGTTTTAATCCTGAAGTTTTTTCACGATTTTTTCGACGTACTTTAATGATTTTCTCTTCAGCCATATCTTGTAGCAATAATTCTACTGCTACCATCGCTTCAAGTGGTAAGTCTTCACCAATCCACTTTTGCTCACCCGCATCCATTAAAGTAATTTCATCACTAATTTGCTCATACAAACTCATTGCGCTACTCACTTCCAATCTGAAATCTAGGGAATGAATGTATCTATATAGATACATAAAAATAAAAAGACGCCCCACAGTTGGGACGCCTTTTAAAACACTTAATTCTAAGAATTAAGGAGTAATTTCTTTCACTGCTGCGACAACTGCTTCAGTCGTAATACCAAAGTATTGGAACAAATCTTTCGCTGGTGCAGATTCGCCATACGTAGTCATACCAATCACACGACCATCAAGACCTACAAATTTCCACCAGTAGTCAACATGCGCCGCTTCAACCGCTACACGCGCACGGATATTAGATGGAAGAACTGCCTCACGGTAAGCAGCATCTTGCTTAACAAATTCTTCAGCACATGGCATAGACACAACACGCACACCTTCAAGCTGTGCATAAGCTTCCATTGCCAATGCAACTTCCGAACCTGTTGCAATGATAATCGCTTTCAATTCGCCTTTTTCTTCAGCCAATACATAACCACCTTTCGCAACATCAGCAATTTGTGCTTCTGTGCGTGTTTGGAATGCTAAGTTTTGACGAGAGAAGATCAACGCAGTTGGACCTTCAGAACGTGTTAACGCAGATTTCCAAGAAATTGCTGCTTCAACTGTGTCACATGGGCGCCATGTGTTGAGGTTTGGTGTACCACGTAAAGATGCGATTTGTTCAATTGGTTGATGTGTTGGACCATCTTCACCCAAACCAATAGAATCGTGTGTGTAAACATGAATCACACGTTGTTTCATCAATGCAGACATACGTACTGCGTTACGTGCATATTCCATAAACATGAGGAATGTTGCTACGTAAGGAATGAAACCACCGTGAAGTGCAACACCGTTTGCGATTGCAGTCATACCGAACTCTCGTACACCATAGTGTACGTAGTTACCTGCAGCATTGTCTTGAACGCCTTGTGCGCCATTCCAAAGTGTTAAGTTAGAACCTGCTAAGTCAGCAGAACCACCTAAGATTTCAGACAGCATTGGGGCAAATGCTTGGATTGCATTTTGGCTTGCTTTACGTGTTGCGATGGTTTCAGCTTTTGCGTTTACTTCAGCAATATACGCATCCGCTTTTGCAACGAAGTCAGCAGGTAATTCACCGCTTAAACGACGTTTAAGATCAGCCGCTTCAGTAGGATATTTTGCTTCATATTGTGCAAATACTTCGTTCCAAGCTGCTTCTGCTTGTTGACCTTTTTCTTTCGCGTCCCATGCAGCATAAACGTCAACAGGAATTTCGAATGGACCTTCAGTCCAACCCAACGCTTCACGTGTTAATGCGATTTCGTCGTTACCCAGTGGTGCACCATGGCAATCTTCTTTACCTTGTTTGTTTGGTGAACCTAAACCAATAATCGTTTTACAGATAATGATTGTTGGTTTCTTCGTTTCAGCTTTAGCTTCTAAAGTTGCCGCACGTAATGCATCTGCATCGTGACCATCAACTTTCAATACTTGCCAGCCATAAGCTAAGAAGCGTTGTTCTGTATCGTCAGAGAACCAACCTTCTACTTCACCATCAATTGAAATACCATTGTCGTCATAGTAAGCAATTAATTTACCTAGACCCAAAGTACCTGCCAATGAACATGCTTCATGAGACACACCTTCCATTAAACAGCCGTCACCTAAGAAACAGTAAGTGAAATGATCAACAACTTTAATGTCTTCTTTGTTGAATTGCGCTGCTAAGGTTTTTTCAGCCAAAGCAAAACCAACAGCATTCGCGATACCCTGACCCAATGGACCAGTGGTTGTTTCGATACCAGGTGCATAACCTAATTCTGGGTGCCCCGGTGTTTTAGAATGCAATTGACGGAATGCTTTTAAATCTTCAATTGAAAGATCATAGCCAGTCAAATGTAATAGTGCATATTGAAGCATTGAGCCATGACCATTTGACAATACAAAACGGTCACGGTTAGCCCACTGAGGGTTTGTCGGATTGTGATTTAAGAATTCACGCCATACAACATCAGCAATATCAGCCATCCCCATTGGTGCACCTGGATGTCCAGAGTTTGCTTTTTGCACAGCATCCATTGCAAGTACACGAATTGCGTTAGCAATGCGACGTTCATTCAGCGGGGTTGTCATAGATCAGTGTCCGATAAATTAAAGATGGGAAATGAATAAAATTCAAAAACTGGGTGTATTGTCTTAAAAAAATCAAACAGCGTAAAGCCCAGAAACGTATATTTCAGCCCTAAAGCGAAAAAATTCATACAATGCGAGTCGGTTTTATCAATATTCAATTCAATCCAATATTTTTTAGTCGCTTGGCCTTTTTTTAAAGTACTGATGTTGAATCATGTATTCACATTCTTTCGTACCCACTTAAGCTGTTTTTTATTTCAGCTCAGTCTTAAAAGAATAAGTCTTATACAAAAGTTTTCACTTATCAATTTAACAGATGATGATATCAATTAAAAAAACACAAAAATGACATAAATTCATGCTTTTTAGTCAGGTTAAGCTAGTCCTTAACGCTAAGTCGATGTACCATATTGCGTCTTTAGAAATAACTGTGATAGGACTTATGCGCGAGTACGCTGTATTTACTTCAGAATCTGTAAGCGAAGGCCATCCAGATAAAATGGCTGACCAAATCAGTGATGCTATTTTGGATGCAATCTTAAAAGAAGACCCATATGCACGGGTTGCTTGTGAAACGCTTGTAAAAACAGGTGCTGTTGTTCTTGCAGGTGAAATCACAACAACTGCAAATGTAGACTTTGAAGCAATTGTACGCCAAACCGTAAATGGCATTGGATACCATCATTCTGATTTAGGTTTCGATGGTTCGACTTGTGCTGTCATCAACATGATTGGCAAACAATCTCCTGAAATTGCTCAAGGTGTAGATCGTCAAAAACCTGAAGATCAAGGTGCTGGCGATCAGGGTTTAATGTTTGGCTACGCGAGTCGCGAAACAGATGTTTTAATGCCTGCTCCTATTTCGTATGCGCACCGTCTTATGGAAAAACAAGCAGAACTTCGTCGTAACGGAAGTCTGCCATGGTTACGTCCAGATGCGAAAAGCCAAGTGACTTTTGCATATGAAAATGGTGTACCTGTTCGTTTAGATGCGGTCGTATTATCGACTCAACACGATCCTGAGATTTCACAGACTGATTTAAAAGAAGCTGTCATTGAAGAAATCGTGAAAAAAGTAATTCCAGCAGATATGTTCCATGCGGATACCAAATTCCACATCAATCCTACTGGTATGTTTGTGATTGGTGGTCCAGTCGGTGACTGTGGTTTAACAGGTCGTAAAATCATTGTAGATACATATGGTGGTATGGCTCGTCACGGTGGTGGTGCTTTCTCTGGTAAAGATCCATCTAAAGTAGACCGCTCTGCTGCTTATGCTGGTCGATATGTTGCAAAAAATATTGTTGCCGCTGGTTTAGCCGATAAATGTGAAATTCAAGTGTCTTATGCGATTGGTGTTGCTGAACCAACATCTATCTCAATCAATACATTCAATACTGCTAAGGTTTCTGAAGAATTGATTATTGCATTGGTACGTGAGCATTTCGATTTACGTCCATATGGTATTACACGTATGTTGAATCTCATTCAACCGATGTATAAGCAAACTGCTGCATATGGTCACTTTGGTCGTGAAGGTTCTGATACTGCATTCACTTGGGAAAAGACAGACAAAGTTGAAGCGCTTAAAGCATCAGCTGGTTTGTAATTTCCAAATAAAAAAGCCCACATTGATGTGGGCTTTTTTATAGATTCAATTTGCTTTATCACTTTGATGAAGCGTGTCCAAAAACGACTGCTTCACAGGAACATTTTGGTTATCTTGTAAATATAAATGGGCCACTTTAAACACAATGGCTGCGGCTAAACACGCAATAATACAAAATATCCAAAAACCATAAGGTGTTCTGATATTTTGTGACCCACATTCAGAACACACTTTGTCTGTCGAAGCAACCACCTTGTCGCAACACGCACAATGATACTGATACAGCATACTCATCCTCCCGATTTGACTGTCTTTTTTATTTTTATCTACATCACCTTAGAGGCTAATATTTATACTATATAAGCCTTCACCAATAATCAACCTCATGATATAGCTATAAAACAGCAATCATCTATGACTTCATTCAATATCTTGTATTATCAGATATCTATGTGAATTTTTTTTGACAACCTGCTCTATCATTCTTTTTCTTCTAGAGATTATACATATTTTATTCACGCACTCGCCCATCATATCCGCATGGAAATCATAAATTGAAGTAAAATAAACGTAGTGAAAAAATGATGATATGACTATGGTTCAATTAATTAAGAAAGGCGGCTTGAGAGAAAGAGCAAACAGAAGTCGCTCTTATCAAGGTTCTGAAAATACTGAAGCAACTTTGCGACCAAGACGTTATCAGCAAGACACGCTCATTCTGACTCAAACAGAAGAGTTAGATCAAGATTCAGTTAAGCATAATAAGCGCATCGATCCACAACCAGACTGCAAAGATCAAAAATAGACCACCCGATGCCATATCTATGTAATGCCCTGAACGCTGGTAGAGCTGTTTAATTTTGGGGCGCGCTAAAACGACCATCAAAAACGTAAAGGTTAAAAACGTTTGAATCGGAATAATGAATGCAAGTTGTATTTTCAACATCTCTGGTGCTGAAGCAGTTAAGGCAAGTGAAAATACACTACTAAAATAAATCAGTGTTTTAGGATTGGATAGGTTTGTAAACAACCCCATCAGAAAGTATTTTTCAGCTTTTAAAGGTGACTGATTTTCATCAATTGCATCAAGTTTGAAAGACTTATAGGTTTGCCAACCACCCTTTAGCATCGCCCAGCCCATTTTTGCCAAAAATAAACCACCGACTAACATTAAGACTTGTTGAATCCATGGGAATTGGGCAATCAAAAGTGCAAAACCTGATAAGGTTAAAATCACCCAAAATAAAATTCCAATAGAAATACCTAAAATAACTTTCAACGTGTTTGCGATTGTGGTTGACGCTGCGCATTTGGCAATCAACAAAATATCAGGTCCAGGACTCAATTGAGCAACAAGATGCAGGACACAGATGGTAAGTAATAGAGACATAAATCAAAAATGCATTAAAATTGTTTGAATTATACTGTTTTTTAGGAAAATCGAGATACAAAAATAAAAAAACCAGACATTACATCTGGTTTTGAACATGCGCAATTTACTTTTGATTAACGTCTTTCATTTCAATTTTCTTTGTTTCAGGTGTAATTTCTCTTGCTTCACCATCAATGATAGTAGAGTCATTTGAACCACGACCGTGCTGCTGGCTTTGCATTTCTTGCATTTGGCGCATTAAATCTGCAAATGGATTCTGACCATTTGCTTGACCACCCATGCCGCCCATATCTCCCATCATACCACCCATCATTTTTTCCATCATGGCTTGCTGACGCTTCATCATGGTTTTCATCATCACCGCTTTAAATGCTGTTTGAACAGGTGGAATTAGAATAAGTAAGGCGAATAGATCGGAAATTAACCCCGGAATCAAAAGGAAAATACCCGCAATAATTTTAGGTAAGTTATTGGTCAAATTCGGATCAGCACTCATATGACCTTGTTGCATTTGCTGCATCTGTGGCATTAAACCTGATGCATGAGAACGAACCATATTTAAACCAATAAAGAATGCAGCAATAAACCAGAAGAATACATACCACATACTTCCGACTAGATCACCCACACCGACCCATACGAAGATTTCAAGGACTATACCGATTAAAACAATAAGAGCTAATTTCATGAAATGTAATCTAATCTCAAAAATTTAAATATAGGGTCGTAATCATCTGCTCAATCTGTATCAAGCTTTTTTCATACGCTTATGTAACAATATGGGCATTATTTTATTTTTAAAGTCATGGAATGTCATTAATTATCGGAATTGATCCTGGTTCACGTCTAACAGGTTACGGTATTATTCAAAAAGAGGGGCAAAAACTCACTTTTGTTGATGCTGGAACAATTCGCACTGAAACACCTGACATGCCTGAGCGTCTAAAACGAATTTTTTCAGGCATTGAAAGAATCGTTAAATTTCATGGTCCTACCGAAGCTGCTGTGGAACAGGTATTTATGGCGGTCAATCCTGACTCTGCCTTAAAACTTGGTCAAGCACGCGGTGCAGCTATAGCGGCATTGGTCAATTTAGATCTACAAGTGGCTGAATATACTGCGCGTCAAATTAAACAATCTGTTGTTGGCTATGGCGCTGCTGATAAAGAACAGGTTCAAATGATGGTTATGCGCATACTTAATTTAAGTATTAAACCACAAGCCGATGCTGCAGATGCACTTGCCGCAGCAATTTGCCATGCACATGCCTCTGGCAGTATGAGTAAATTGGCTGTCTTAAATGCTTTAGGTGGAATGGCACGTGGACGAAGCCGCAGCAGTAGTCGTCGACGTTAAAAGTCTCTCGACACTCAATGCACTTATTGGCGAATTTGAAAGTTATCGAAATCACACTCTTTGATGTCAATTAAGTCTTCATAGAAGATTTGCTTAACTTTACTATTATGAGGCCCTGCCATGGCCAGTTTGATCATGTCATTTACATCTTTATATGTGCCAACAATGATAGCTTCCACATCCCCATTATCCATATTTTTAACGTAACCAGTTAAATGCAACTTTAAGGCTTGTTCCATAAACCAGCGACGAAATCCGACCCCTTGAACAAGACCTTGTATCGTTAATTTTAAATATCGCATATCTATCCCTGAATTTTATTTTAGATTTACTATTTGATAAATCGCTTGAGCCATATTCTGAGCTAACAAACCACGTTCACCCTGTTGAGCCAATACATCACCTGCCATGGCATGTAAGTTAACAATTTCATGAAGTTGAATGGAATTAGACAATTGTCCTTTAAGACTAGCAATCATTCCTGCAAGGATATCCCCCATTCCACCTGTACCCATTCCTGGATTACCTTGGGTGCAAATCCAAATGGTTTGCTGCGCGTCAATCGTTAAACTTCCTGCACCTTTTAATACCCATTCACCAGCATACAGTGTTTGTAATCGTTTAATTGCTTTGATGCGGTCATGCTCAACTTCCGCCACGCTAGAGTGTAAAAGTTTTGCAGCCTCACCAGGATGTGGCGTTGCGTAAGTTCTCTCATTGAGTCGAATGGGCTTTTCAGATAAGAACCACAATGCATCAGCATCGAGTACAGTCGGTTTGTTCGTAGAGGACAGAATACTCATCCATTGATCATATTGCTCAGCTGCCCAATCATCACGTCCCAACCCCATTCCAAAACAAATCGAATCGACTTGCTGTAGCAAATTTTTTCGTTGTGATGGATCGAAACGATTAATATCCTGCACCATTACATTGGGAGATCGTGACAAAATTGCTGAATGATGTTTAGCATCACACACGATCGTGACTTTACCCGCCCCAGCGGCAAATGCAGCTTCAGCCGCCATAATCACCGCACCTCCCATTTGTGCATGACCGCCAATCACGAGCACATGCCCATACGTTCCTTTATGTCCTGTAGAGTGTCGTCGCGGCAAAATTGTTTTGACTGGGCTTAATCGGGCCACAGGTTTTAAATCTGAGTCACATGGTAAAATGGGAATGAGTTTTAGATGTCCTATAAAATCCTGTGCACGCCCTACAAATTGCCCTACCTTATATGCGAGTGCGGTAAGCGTATGCTGAGCATGAATAGCCATTGGTAATGGTTGACCTGTATTTGCATCTAAACCGCTCGGCATATCAATCGCAATTTTGACGCCGTCTTGCTCATTAATATGATGGATAATTCTCTGCCAGTCTTCACTTAAAGTACGATTAATTCCAATTCCAAACAATGCATCAATATAGACATCATAACCCTGACACAGGTTCAGATCGGTGAACTGCTTAAGTGGTATGGATTGACTCATTTTATAAGCACTCTGCAAGGAGTCAGCCGAGTGATGATCGACTTGTGAAAAAGAAAAAATATCGATTTCTAGATTTTGGTTGAATGAACAATGTCGTGATAAAGAGTGCTGTGCTAAATAGTACGTAACAAGATAACCATCCCCTGCATTATTTCCTTTGCCGCAGCAGACTGCGATACGGATTTTCTTTTTTTCAATACCTTGAAGAATTGTGATGATTTCTTGTGCCATCATCCAAGCAACTTGCTGCATAAGACCAAAAGCACTATTTTGATCGTCAAACCAGCGCTGTTCCCAAGCTTGTATCTCACTGCTGTGATAAACTTGTTGATGCATTATCGTTCCTTTTTTTATTTATGACTCAATCTCTCTCATCTATACCAGCTCGTATTCCAACACAGCAATTTGATCCTCATGCGCTTAAAGCTTGGATTAAATCTCAAGCATTGGAACTGGGCTTCGCTGATTGTGTCATTGCCCGACCTGATGCTCAAGATGAATTACCTCGATTAAAAGCATATTTAGATCAAGGATTTCATGGTGACATGAAGTTCCTCGAAGAAAATTTGGAAAAACGTGCTAATCCAACACTGTTGGTTCCCCATACAAAAAGTATTATCTGCGTCAGAATGAATTATTTGGTTGAACGACCTCAACCTCGAACAGTACCTGATTTCCCTAATTCTGCCGTTATTGCGCGATATGCACGCGGACGGGATTACCATAAAACCATGCGCGGTAAATTAAAAACACTTTCAAACCTTATTCGTGAAAAAGTCGGTCCGTTTGAATCAAGACCTTTCGCCGATTCAGCCCCTATTTTTGAAAAATCACTCGCTGAATCTGCTGGTATGGGTTGGACAGGTAAACATACCCTGCTCATCCACAAAAAATCGGGTTCCTTTTTTGTACTCGGTGAACTGTTTAGTTCTCTTGAATTACCCTTTGACGAGCCTGCCAGTGCACATTGCGGCTCATGTACAGCATGTATTGATATTTGTCCAACGCAGGCGATTGTAGCGCCATATCAATTAGATGCCCGAAAATGTATTGCTTATCTGACCATTGAATACCAAGGCGTGATTCCTGAAGAACTACGCCGTGGCATAGGTAATCGCGTATTTGGATGTGATGATTGCCAGCTGATTTGTCCTTGGAATAGTTTCGCACAAACCACAACGGTTGCTGATTTCCATCCCCGTCATGGGCTGGATCGTCTTTCTTTAATAGAATTATGGCAATGGGACGAAGCAACATTCTTAGCAAACACAGAAGGCAGTCCACTGCGTAGAACAGGCTATGAAAGCTTTATGCGGAATATTGCGATTGGAATCGGGAATGCACCGTATCATCCAAACAATATTGAGCAATTGATACTAAAAAGAAATCAGTCTAGTAAGATTGTGCAAATCCATATTGACTGGGCAGTACAAGAACAACAATCAAAAAGAAATAATTAACTGTACTTTTCCAAGATGACTTGACAGCGCAAAAACACCGTTTTGAGCATGATCTGAAATTTTAAGCACACTTTAGCAACAAGTTCTCAGCATCAAGTTCCCAAAAAATAATTTTGCGGCGAAAAATGCTTAAAAATAGTTAAGTTTGTAACTAATTCAACAATGATTAATTTCTATTGAGTTGGCGAATTTGATAATTTTTTTGAGTCATTATTGTCATATTTTACGATTTTGCATTATTAAAATTACAGTATGATCAAATAAGTAGCTTTTTAAATGATGGATAAATTATGCAAGTACGCAATGATTGGACGCGTGAAGAAATACAAAAACTCTATGAACAACCCTTCATGGACTTAGTTTTCGAAGCACAACGCGTGCATCGTCAATACTTTGATGCAAATACCATTCAGGTCAGCACATTACTATCGATCAAAACGGGTAAATGTCCTGAAGATTGTAAATACTGTTCTCAATCTGCACGTTATGATTCTAAACTTGAAGCCGAAAAAAGAATTGCTGTTGAAAAAGTAATTCATGAAGCCAAAGAAGCTCTCGCTTCTGGATCATCTCGTTTTTGTATGGGTGCTGCATGGCGAAATCCTCATGAACGCGATATGCCTTATGTACTTGAAATGGTACGTGAGGTAAAGGCCCTAGGACTTGAAACTTGTATGACCTTAGGGATGCTCAATCAATCTCAAGCGGAACGTTTAAAAGAAGCAGGTTTAGATTATTACAATCACAATTTAGATACCTCTCGTGAGTACTATCCAAATGTGATTACCACACGCACTTATGATGATCGTTTAAATACTTTAGACTTTGTACGCCAAGCAGGCATGAAAGTGTGTAGCGGTGGAATTGTTGGCTTAGGTGAAGATACTCAAGATCGTATTGGTCTATTACATGAACTTGCGACCTTAGCTATTCATCCAGAATCGGTACCAATCAACATGCTTGTACCGATCGAAGGCACACCCTTAGCAGATGTTGAAAAACTCGATGTGACTGAATGGATTCGCACTATTGCCGTAGCGCGCATTATCATGCCAAAAAGTTATATAAGACTTTCAGCGGGTCGTGAATCTCTTTCTGATTCTGATCAAGCTTTAGCGTTTATGGCAGGTGCTAACTCTTTGTTCTCAGGTGAAAAGCTTTTAACGACACCTAATGCTGGTGAAGGCAAAGATAAGCAGTTATTCGATAAGTTAGGTCTAAAAGCAGAAAAAGCGAAGCCGACTGTATCAGAGCTGACTATAGATGCAATGGCAAGTTAATTTCAAAGCTTCGCTTAATTAAAAACCGAAGCTTTGCTTCGGTTTTTTATGATGTGATCAATATGCCATAACTGGCATTAAGATACTGTCCCGGCTTAATTTCATCTGTTCCATTGGCATGGTGTACCGTTATTTTTTGACTAAATGCATCAAACTCAAACCGATCATAACTATCTTGGTGGTACATCAACCAATAAATCGTATCTATGACATGATCATCACAAATATAAGTATTCGATTTAAAATCTTTAATCATTTAATTTAAATCCTTTTTTCAATCACAATATTATTATATCTCAATTCATTTTATTGAATATCATTTTCTTTATTTAAGATAATATCTAAATTTCCTTTAATCCAATATATTATATTTACATATCACAATAAATCGATTTCCACACATTTTATAAGCGCTATTATTTTATTTTAATTTTGAATAAAGACTGATTATTATGAGTATTATTGATTTAAAACCTCAAACTGCATTGCAACACCGCCCCAGCGCACTGACCACACAAATTAATGCTGTATGGGGACAAGGACCTTCTTCACGTTATGAAAGCCTCGCCTCGTTATTCAGACCTACATTTGAAAAAATCAAAGCTTCGCGATCAGAACGCGAAAAAAAAACGAATTTTAGCTTTTGAACAGATTCACTGGTTAAAAGACATCGGTTTTACGAAACTTCGCTTACCCAGTTCGCAAGGGGGATTTGATGCAACTATTCCAGAATTATTTAATCTATTAATCGAACTTGCCGAAGCTGATGCAAATTTACCTCAGGCACTTCGCGTACATTTTGGCTTTGTGGAAGATTTACTGCTCAGCCGCGACCCACAGTTTAAATCTATATGGCTTCCTAGAGTAGCTCAAGGTCAAATTATTGGAAGCGCATGGTCTGAAGGTGGAAATGAGTCCATTCATGAATTTAAAACGAGACTTTCCAAAGATGCTGAGGGACGCACGATATTGAATGGACAAAAATTTTATACCACAGGAAGCTTGTATGCAGACTGGATTGATGTGGGTATTACTGATTTGTATGGAGAATCAGCCAGCATTCTAATCCCTCGACATGCCGAAGGTGTTGAGATTGTGGATGACTGGAATGGTTTTGGTCAAATTCTTACAACAAGTGGTACTACTAAGTTCAATCATGTTGTTGTGAATCAACAAGATGTCATCGGAGACCAACAGCGCTTTAAATATTCAGCAGCATTCTATCAACTGATTCAATTGGCAATTATTTCAGGGCTTACAAGAGCAGCAAGCTATGAAGTATCAGCTGAAGTTTATAAACGTGAAAGAAATTATACACATGCCAATGCTTCCTACGTCCGTAATGATGCTCAAATCCTACAAGTGGTGGGTCAAATTCGTGGTGTCGCCTACACCACTGCAGCAATTATTGAAAAAAATGCACAGGCGATACAACGTGCTTTTGAAGCTGGGTTGAATGATAATGAACAACTCGAAGCAGATCAAAATGCCATAGCAGAATTAGAGGTTGCTCAATCTCAAACCATTATCACTACACTTGCATTAAATTCTTCGACCATCATTTTTGATGCTCTAGGAGCATCAGCCACTGATAAAAACTTAGCTTTAGATCGTTTCTGGCGAAATATTCGTACGCTCGCATCTCACAACCCAAGAATTTATAAAGATCGAATTGTCGGAGACTTTAGCGTAAATGGTGCATTACCCCCTTATCAATGGCGTATCGGTAAAGTTGATGAATCAGGGCTTCTGCAAACAGATAAGGCTTCTTAAGCTCGCTTTAAATCGTTAAGACACTATTCTTTAGTGTCTTTTTTTAGTGTTTTTTAAAGTGATCTATCTAAATCGCTTAGGCTATTAGAGCTCTCATTTACGAAGCTAGTAAAAAGGTCCTTAACAGGACCTTCTTAGCAGCATCATCGAAATTACATCAATTAAGCCACTTGAGCTTTCAAGTGTTTCGCCAAAGGACTATTACCAATTTGCCATACAAATGGCAATTCAGTTTGATTCACGACAAAAGCCCCCACCACTTTCTCCTTATAAATAATCGGATTATGTGAGGATACGACACGTGCATTACGCCAGAAACGATCTAACTGCTTCGATGAAGCGCTGGCTGAAGCGCCCAAACTATTGAATAGTTTAGTTGTTAAATCAAGTACAAGATCTGAAATGACTACCTGCCCTTGAGCAGATTCTAGTTCTGCAATTTGGTTAATCTCATGATCTTTTTCAGATGAAGCATTAAAGTGACTTAAATATGCATCATCCAGTGCTGCAGCTGTTTTTAAAGTAATGGCTTGACTTGCAAATGCTTGGGAAGATGCCTTACCAATCACTTGTAGAATCTGAGCATCATCACGGACAAGATCAGCATTCCCGTGGCTAAAGATTCGAGTACGCTTACGCACTTCCTCACTAAAGGTTTCCACCGCAGAAAATGCGATGCCGGTCAGTGTTGCTAGATGTACAACTTGATAAAAAGCTGTTTGATATTTAAAACGCTGATCAAAAGGATAAATATGATCTCGTTCAATCGACACTTGGTTGATTTTTAGCGTCCCGCTTCCAGTGGTTTTTTGACCAAATCCATCCCAATCATCATGTACTTTAATTCCATTAGCTTTAGTTGAGACCGCTGCAATCACATGCTGATCAGTGGTCTCATCATAGGCAAAAAGATCAATCCAATCGGCAAAAATAGTACCTGTAGAATAGAACTTTTCTCCTGAAACTTCATATTCGCCTTGTTGATTTTGTTTCACTCGGGTAATGACGTCGCCTATCTCAACATTACCGACTTCTGTCCAAGCGTTTCCTGCGATTTCACCATTTACAAATCGCTTAAACCAAAACGCTTGTGATTGATCTTTATGCGCCACTAAACGGTCTTCGACAAATGCAAAATGTCCACGTAAAGCTTGCACAATATTTGAATCCGCTGTCGCCAACTCGATTAAGATTTGGAAAAGTTGCTGTTGGGTAAAACCTGCACCGCCATATTTTTTTGGCACACGTAATGCACCAAAACCTGCATCGTTTAACCATTTAATTTGTTCATGAGGCAAATCACGATCGGTTTCTCGCTTAACAGCCCCTTCTGCAATCTGCTTAAAAATCGGTCGAAACTTTGCTGCAACCTCTTCATAGTTGGCACCAAGTGAAAGTTCTTCATTCTGATTTAATATAGTCATAATAAATTTCTCCTTAGCTCCATGGATGACGTGGTGGTGGGACATCATTTAGAAAATAATTTCCTACAATGTTGTATTTCCAACGCACGGGATCATGCAAAGTGTGTGTTCTGGCATTGCGCCAATAACGATCTAAATTTAATTCTGATAAGGTCGAACGCGTGCCAGAAAGCTCAAATAATTTATTCGCTGCTAAAATCGCAATGTCAGTCGTTAAGACTTTTGCTTCAGCCACGAGCAATGTTGCTTCATTAATATGATCTTCGGTCGGTTCAGCAAGTGCTAAATCAATCGCTAATCCAGCCAAATCCAAAACAGCTTCAGCAGCACGCAGCTTAATTTTCAATTCACCAATATTCGAAATGGTATATGGATCTGAACTTGCTTTATCTAAACCTGAATCAATCCATGGACGTGCAAAGTTACGAACGTAATGAATCGTTTCTTGAATCGCACCACGTGCAATCCCAGCATCTACAGCAGCTTGAATAAATTGAGAAATTGCTCCAGCTGCTGTCGGTCTTACAAAAGCTTGATAAATGGGAACGATAAATTTTGCATCCACTTTAACGTTGTTTAATTCGACTGATCCACTGACCGTTGTACGCTGACCAAACCCGCTCCAATCATTGGTAATTTTTACACCTTCTGTCCCTTGTGGCACGATTGCAGCAAATGGTTTTCCTTCAGCATCAATCGCAACAACCGGAATGCGGTGTGCCAGTAAAGCTCCTGTCGCAAAGAATTTTTGACCATTCACAATCCCATTACCAAAAGCATCAAATTCTATTTTTGTGGTGAGATCGGCAACCGTCTTAGACCCTTTTTCTGAGAAAGCATTCCCCAAACGCTCTCCACCCAGTACGGCTTTAAAAAAGAATTGTTTTTGTTCTTCGGTGGCATCTAAACGGATATGCTCGAGAAACACCCAATGATTTTGTGCGATTTGACCTAGTGATGGATCAGCGCTAGAAATGGTTTTTACAACTTCAGCGAGAGTCTTGTAACTCACTCCTGAACCTCCATATTGCTTTGGAATGTTAATTGCCCAAAGTCCTGATTGAGAATACTTGTTTATTTCACTCAAAGGTAAACGGCGTTCATGATCACGAATGGAGGCTTCCTTTGCAAAATCTTCAGCGAGCTGTTGTGCGATTTGAATCGCTTCTTGATCTGTCTTAATCACATGCGCTGGCTGATGAATTTGGTAGAATTCTTTTGAAATTTCAGCTTCATGCAATTTTATATCTATTTGTGCGGTCATTTTATTCTCTTCAAAAAAATTGAATAAAATTAAATTAGCACTAATTATTTTAATTTTTTATACGATTATTTTATTTACTAATCTGATTTCAAACATAATCAACTCATTTATTTTTTTATTATGTATATTGCAGTTTTTCTCATTAAATAATAAGTATGATATTTCATATAATGAGAATATAAACATTTAATTATTTTATATTTTCATTATGACTAAACATATACGATTTAATGCTTTTGAAATGAATTGCATTGCACATCAGTCCCCAGGCTTATGGCGTCATCCGCTCGATCGCTCTACAGAATATAAAGATTTGGAATATTGGACTGATTTAGCAAAAATATTAGAAAAAGGTATTTTTGACGGTATTTTTCTTGCAGATGTTTTGGGTATTTATGATGTGTATCATCAATCGGCTCAACATGCTTTAAATGGTGCTGTTCAAGTTCCTGTGAATGATCCAATTCAGATTGTTCCAGCAATGGCAGCAGTCACCCAACATTTAGGCTTTGGTGTAACCACCTCTATTTCATTCGAACATCCTTATCCCTTCGCACGACGTATGAGCACATTGGATCATCTCACCAAAGGTCGTGCGGGTTGGAATATTGTGACTTCATATTTAGAAAGCGGATCTAAAAACTTAGGTTTAAAAACCCAAGTGAGTCACGACAATCGTTATGATATTGCAGATGAGTATCTGGAAGTTTTATATAAACTTTGGGAAGGTTCTTGGGAAAATGATGCGGTACGACGTGACAAAGCCGCTGGTATTTTTGCGGATCACACCAAAGTTCATCCAATCCAACATGAAGGTAAATATTTTAGCGTGCCAGGTATTCATATCTGTGAACCTTCTCCGCAACGCACACCTGTTTTATACCAAGCAGGTGCATCAAAGCGTGGACAAAAATTTGCCAGTCAAAATGCAGAATGCGTATTTATATCTGCACCAACGAAAGTTGCTGTAAAAAAGTTAGCACAAGGAATTCGCCATAATCTTATTGAAGAAGGTAAAGATCCAAACGCTGTTTTAATCTATACGATGCTTGCGATTGTGGTCGATGAAACTGATGAAAAAGCACAGGCTAAATTTGCAGAGTATCAATCTTACGGTAGTTATGATGGTGGATTAACACTCGCTTCAGGGTGGTCTGGTGTAGATTTTTCACAATTCAAAGCTACAGACCAGGTTGAATATATTCATACCAATGCCATTCAGTCTATGTTGCAATCTTACGTAGAAGCAGATCCAGATAAAGTTTGGACCATTGAAGAAATTGCAAAATGGACCAGTGTAGGTGGAAACGGCCCCGTGATTGTCGGCTCACCAAGCACAGTAGCCGATCGTCTTCAAGAATGGGTGGATGAAACTGGCATTGATGGATTCAATTTGGCTTATATTTTGGCACATCAATCTTTTGAAGACGTGGTCGAATACGTCGTTCCTGAGTTACAACGTCGCGGTGTTTACCCTACAGAATATACCAAGGGGACACTGAGAGAAAAGTTGTTTGGTCATGGACCATTACTTCCAGATGATCATCGTGGTGCTCAATACCGTAAGTCTTCAACGAATGGGCTGCACACTTCAACCCAAACCGCAACACTTGAATCTGTGTAGATCAATTTAAATTCTCTATATGTAAAAAAGCGCTTTTCGGGGCTTTTTTTAATGCTGATGTTCTAGTTCATGGTGATATGCATCATCTTCTATCTGCAAGGTCATTTCATTAATATGGTGATCATGACTTAACATTTCAAAAGCTTGTTGATGTAAACGTTTAGGATCGACATTCGGTGCAACCAAATGAACTGTGAGCATGACTTTTTTGGATGTGATCGCCCAAACTTTTAATTGGTGAATGTCCTTAACTCCTTCAAGCGATAATAAATCTGTACGGAGCTTTTCAATATCAATCTCATCAGGCACACCTTCAAGTAGGATATTTACACTTTGCTTGGCGAGAATCCAAGCACGTGGTAAGACCCAAAATCCGATCAGGACTGCGATAATCGTGTCAATAAGTACCCAGCCTGTAAAATAAATAATCACAGCACCGATGATCACACCTACAGAACCAAGTGCATCACTTAATACTTCTAGATATGCACCTTTGACATTGAGGCTATCTTTACTACTCGAAAAAAGAATCTTCATCGAAATTAAATTAATGATTAAGCCAATGACGGCGACTATCATCATTCCAACACTCTGAATTTCAGGAGGATTACTTAATCGATGAATCGCTTCTATCAAAATATAAATTGCAACGATAAATAACATCACCGCATTAAATAGAGCTGCCAAAATTTCAAACCGTTGATATCCAAAAGTTCTCTTGTTATCTGCAGGTTTTTGACCAATCTTAATTGCAACCAACGCGATGGCTAAAGCGGCAGCATCAGTAAACATATGTGCAGCATCAGACAATAAAGCTAAACTTTGGGTAATGAATGCTGCAACGACCTCAACAATTAGAAAGGTCGTGGTTAAAGCGAGTGCAAAAGTCAGTTTCTTTGCGTTGCCTTTACTGACTTCCACATGACTGTGATCATGATTATGCGAACTACCCATTTTATACTCCTCATCAGAAACCTCACTTAAAATAAAGTGAGGATCTGATTCATATACATAATGCTATTGTTTAATTTTTTGTTCTGCTTTTGCTTGATTCATCCACCTATACAATACAGGTAAAAGTAGTAGCGTCAGTATTGTGGACGAAATTATTCCACCGATAACCACTGTCGCAAGCGGTCGCTGTACTTCAGCACCCGTACCCGTAGCGAGGGCCATTGGAACAAATCCTAAAGACGCCACAAAAGCAGTCATCAGCACAGGACGTAATCGCAACACTGCACCTTGCCAAATGGCATCTTTTAAACTGTATTCACTTCTTAGCTCCTTAATAAAGGTCAACATAACCAGTCCATTCAGAACAGCGACACCTGATAAAGCGATAAAACCAATACCGGCAGACATTGAGATAGGAATATCACGTAACCATAAAAATAAGACTCCACCCGTGAGAGCAAAGGGTACGCCCGTGAAGACCAATAAACTTTCTCTGATATTTTTGAATACAGCCATCAGCAGGATAAAAATCGTAATCAAAGCCAATGGAATCACGATAGTCATTCTAGCTTTGGCAGATGCCAAATTCTCAAACTGTCCACCATACTCAATCCAATAGCCACTCGGTAATGCATATGTCGTGAGGCTAGATTGCAACTCTTGGACAAATGAACCCAGATCTCGCCCTTCAACATTTGCCGTCACAATAATCCTACGCTTGCCATTTTCACGACTCACCTGATTCATACCATCAATATTTGAAACTGTAGCCACATCTGCCAGTCTTACTGTCCCACCATTGGGGAGTTGTATGGGTAATTGTGCAATCCCCATGACTGTTCGATCTTGATCAGTAAGTCGAATAACAAAATCAAAACGGCGGTCGCCTTGTAGAATTTCACCGACTTGTTGACCGCCGATACTTGAGGCAACTAAATTTTGTATTTCACGAACCGAAAGACCATATTGCGCTGCTAAAGAACGATTTACGTCTATATTTAATAAGGGTAAACCTGAAGTCTGTTCTACTTTGACTGCGGTACTGCCACTGATTTTTTGCACAATCTTGGCAATTTTGGCAGCTTCATCGTTTAACACCTGCATATCATCGCCAAAAATTTTTATACCTATGTCACTGCGCACCCCGGAAATGAGCTCATTAAAACGCAGTTCAATGGGTTGAGAAAATTCACTATTGTTGCCAGGCAAAGTCTCCAAAAAAGTTTCAATACGTGACCTTAAATCATCTAAGCTTTCTTTGGGATTCGGCCACTCTTGGCGAGGTTTCAACATGATGAATCCATCTGAAATATTGGGTGGCATCACATCTGTGGCCACTTCAGCAGTACCCGTTCGTGCGAAAACATTTTTAATTTCTGGAAAATTTTGAAGCAAAAGTTTCTCAGTTATTTCCTGCATTCTTAATGATTCTTCTAAGCTGGTACTGGGTGAACGCATTTGTTGAATAGCAAAATCACCTTCGCTTAATTGCGGTGCGAATTCACTTCCTAGACGTGTCGCCAAAAACCCTGTTAAAACCAAAATACTAACTGCGAGCGTTAACATGACCGTTCGATATAAATAAGTCATATCTAATGCTTTTAGATATTTTTTCTTTAACCATAACATCCATCTACTTTCAGTTTCTTTGACTTCACCTGTTACAAATAAAGCCACTGCAGCAGGAACAAAAGTAATGGATAAAATGATCGCAGCAATAAGAGCTAATACTACGGTGAGTGCCATAGGGTGAAACATTTTTGCTTCAACACCACTTAATGCAAATATGGGCAAGTACACCACTAAAATAATCGTTTGACCAAAAATTAAAGGACGGCGCGCTTGACGAGCAGCAAGGAATACTTCTTTGAATCGCTCTGAACGTGTTAAAGGTCGTCTTAACTGTTCTTGGGCATGAGCTAATCGGCGAATACAGTTTTCGACAATTACCACCGCGCCATCTACAATAATTCCGAAATCTAGCGCACCTAAACTCATAAGGTTGGCACTAATTTTCTGCTGTGCCATACCTGATAATGTAAATAACATCGAAAGTGGAATCACGCATGCTGTAATTAAAGCTGCTCGAATATTTCCCAAGAAAATGAATAAAATCACAATCACCAAAATTGCACCTTCGACTAAGTTCTTTTGAACTGTCTTAATGGCTTTCTCGACTAAGGTGGTACGATCGTAAACAGTTTCAATTTTTACGCCTTCGGGCAGTGTGGTTTGAATTTCTTGAATTTTTTGATCAACCGCTTGTGCAACACTACGGCTGTTTTCACCCATCATCATCATGGCGATGCCGAGTACGGTTTCTTCTCCATTATTGGTCGCACCACCTGTTCTAAGATCATGTCCAATCGACACTGAAGCAATATCTGAAACACGGACAGGATTTCCATTCAAGGTAACCACCGTTGTATTTTCAATATCCTGTATCGTATTCAGTGTTCCAGGAACTCGTACTGTCAGTTGTTGACCTCCATCTTCAATAAATCCTGCTCCACGATTTTCATTGTTCTCAGTGAGAACCTGTTGAAGTTGCGTCAAACTGACTTGTAATTGCTGCATACGATTCAAGTGTGGCGAAACAACATAAGTTTTATTGAATCCTCCAATACTATTCACCTCTGCAACACCTTTTACGCGTTGCAATTGTGGACGCACAATCCAATCTTGAATTTCGCGTAAATCCATTGCTGTGTATGAAGCACCATCAGGCTTTTTAGCCTTTGGGTCTGCTTTTAATACCCATTGATAAATTTCACCCAGTCCCGTAGATACTGGAGACATGGTAGGTGCGATATCATCAGGTAATTCGGATTGAACCTCTTGCACACGCTGATTGATTTGTTGACGTGCCCAGTAAATATCTGTGCCATCTTTAAAAACAATGGTGACCTGAGATAAACCATACCTAGAAATCGAACGAGTTAATTCAAGATCTGGTATCCCTGCCATGGCATTTTCAATTGGATACGTAATGCGTTGCTCAACTTCGAGCGCAGTAAATCCATTGGCTTGGGTATTAATTTGAACCTGTGTATTGGTAATGTCTGGAACTGCATCAATTGGCAATTTTTGATAACTATAAATTCCAACAGCAATCCAAGCACAGGCAAACAGCATGATCCAAATCGCATGTTGAATTGAAAACTGAATAATTCGCTCAAATAGCCCTTCAGCCTTCGGCATGTCATGATTAGTGCCCATGGTCAGCTTCTCCTTTTTCTAACTCCGATTTCAGTAAGAAGCTGCCTTGATTGACATATTTTTGCCCCGTTTGAAGACCAGACTTAATTTCTGCCCATTGACCATCTGAAGACATTTCACCTACTTCAATGGGTTGCGCTTTAAAGTGGAGTTTTCCATTTTTTTGTTCTGTAACAATAAATACTGCTGATTTACCTTCGATTTTTTGCACTGCATTTTTTGCAATGCGTAATACATTCGATGCATCGGGACTATGAAGTTCAACATTTACCATCAAATTTGGTCTTAACTCACTTGCCTTTCCTTGAACTTTAGCGCGAACAATCAAGCGGCCAGTCTGCGCATCTGCTTGCGGCGTTAACGATTGCACAAGAGCTGTATAAGTCTGACCTGACTGTAAAGATTTGAATTGAATATTTTGTTGTGCACCAATTTGATTACTCGCATCTGCAGGTAGCACAAATTCGAGCCATAAATCTTTTAATTGTTCGATGATGAAAATCTGATCTGCAAGTTGCACATTTTCACCCACCACAATGTCTTTTTGGCTGATCACGCCCGAGATAGGCGAACGAATGGTAAAACGACCATTAGAACCTGCTGAAGCTCCCAAAGCTTGTAAACGTGCATTGGCACTTTGCACTGTGATTTGTGCTTGACGATATGCATTTTCAGCACGTTGCAAATCCTGTTTTGCGGAGATCCCCTGCGACCACATCCGTTGTTCACGTTGCAAATCTTGGCGTGCCAAATCTAAATTGGATTGCGCCATTCTCAAATTCGCTTGTTGGTCAATGAGCTCTGGGACACTTAATACTGCAAGTACTTGACCTTTAGTTACTTCTTGTCCCAGTGCTACATTCACTTGTTCAACATGACCAGCAAAATTAGGGGAAATATGCGCTTGTTGATCTGTATTTACCATCAATTTTGCAGGCAAGTTTGTGTATCGCGGAATTGCACCTAATTGAGCTGATTCTATTTTTATACTATGTTCGACTAGCTGTTTAGATGTGAGTTCAATCTCACCTTCTTCTGCATGATCAGCTTCTGCGCCATTCGACGTTTCAGCTTGCTCTTCACTCTCAACAATTGCTGTTTTCTTATTATCTTTGAAAAAAATCCAAATCCCGATAACTACCGTCACCCCAATAATCAAGGCGATGAGGAATGCTTGGTTTATTTTTCCTTGTTGTATAGATCTCATTTTATTCTGCCCCTATATTGATGAAATTTTCTGACTGTGACACAGCCTCTTTGAGTAATTGGGTATAGGCATCCGAACGACTAATTTGTTCATAACTGGTACCAATACTTAATGCCTCAGCAGCAAGTGCGGTTTGCCATGCCTCTCTTAAGAGCTGAATTTGACTGAGCCGAATATTTTGTAATTGTGTCGTTGCTTGTTGCACCTCAGTGATTGAAAGTTTTCCATTTTTAAAACCGAGCAAAGAGCGCGTCTGTACTTTTTCAGACAAGTCTTTTTGTCTCAGTACAGCGTCATACTGCTGTTTTAAGCCACGCACCTGATGAAATAAGTTTGCAATCTCTAAAATTTGTTGTTTGAGTTCTCTTTGTTGTTGACGCTCAAGTAGAGATTGCTGGCGTTGAGCAAGCGGAATTTCGTATTGCTGACGATTAAAAATATTGAACGGAATATCGACACCCACAGATAAACTAGTATCGTTTGTCTCATTGGGCGCTTTTGTTCGCGTCATCCCTACATTCAAGTTTGGATTTGGTTTTGCTTTTACTTTAAGCTGCTCAATTCGTTGATTAGCCTGCACAACATTGAGTGCATAAAGCTTTTCTAAATAACCTGCAGAAATATAATTTTGAACATTCTGTTCAACTTGGTCAGGCCAATAAATCCGATTTGAATCAACCTTCACCTCTGCTTCAGTTTCTCCCCAGAGATTAGAAAGATTACGTTTTGCAATTTCTTTATTTAAAATGGCTTGCTGATAATTGCGTTCATTTTCTGCCGCTTCAATCTGCGCTCGTTCATACTCAACCAAGGCTATGCTTCCTGCCTGATATCGTTTTTTAGCGCTGTCTAAAGTTTCACGACTGACTTGCAGTTGAGACTTTTGAATTTGTGCTTCAGATTGCGAAATTAAAAACTGTGACCAAGCATACTTCACGATTAATTGGCTTTGTGCTTCCCACAACTTTTCTTGCAATTCATTTTGTTGCCCAGCCAAACGCGCTATATTTTTTTGAATCCGTCTTTGACCAAAAATGTCGATCGGCTGACTAATACCAAGACTCAATTCTTGATCTTGACTCGAACCAAAACCATCTCGAGAGAGATTGATAGTCGGGTTTTGCCAAAGTCCACTTTGCTTGACTGCAAGTTCTGACATTTGTTGTCGTTGCTGCCAAATCTGTTCTGATTGTTGATATTGAGACACTTGAACGAGTGCTTGTTCAAGCGAATTGACTGTCATTGCTTGAGCATTTGCACCCAAACTAAGCGAACCTAAAACCAGCCATAATCGAATAGAATGTTTTAATTTAAAAGACATGTGAATTTCCCACTAATTTAAAAACAAGTGGTGGGAAATTTTTAGGCTACCCCACCAATAGCGGGGTTAATTCAGGAGGCGGAGGGATTTTACCTAAATGAGGCGATTGATAGGCATTAATCCAAAGAAAGTGATTTTGGTAAATCTTTTCGATGTGTTGTGATGAAGGCAAATTCTCGTTTACAGCAAGAATAAACTGAGACATTGACGGCAGATGATCTTGATGATCCAAAACATCGATTTGCGCTTTTTCTTCTAGCGTCACGCTTTGATCATCACCAAGCACGAAGCCTTTTTCAATTTGGGACTTCGGACTTTTATTTGAAAGATCGGCTTGGCAAAGTACAGGTTGATGATGACCAAAGTGAAAACTTTGTGTCGATGTTGAGTCGCTTTCATGAACACAAAAAGCCGCCGCCACATTCCAAAGGCTTTGGAACATGAACATACATGCTAAGAATGTCACAAATTTAGCCGATCTCATTTAAGCAGGCTCTCATCTTTTCTATCTGCATTTAAAACGTGATAGTGATCACCATCAAGTGAAGAGTTGTAATTCTCCATCATATTTTGATGATCGAAACCTTGATCTTGAAAGAATGTACATAAGAAAAATGAATGAAAACTTAAAAATTTAGCGCTTTTAAAGCACGCTTCGAAAATGGCATCGATTTTGCAACCTAATCATACGAATTTTATTTTTTGTATTACTGAGGTGGCAACGATGAGCTATGTTGCACGAGAATTGAGTCAAAAGCATAAATTTTTGCTTGGTTTTGGATCGTTTTTAATTCCAATTTTAATCTGGTGTGCAGTGAGTTATTTGCCTTTTATTTGGCATCCCCAAGTTCAAATCACAGATTCTGGTAGCACAACATTTTTACAACTCGATAGCCGTGTCAGTAGAGAAGTTTATTATGCTGAAGCGCAATTGGCAGTCGATCAAGGACTGCCACCACCTCGGGGAATTTTGGTCAATCCCATTTACCTACCCGCACCAGATGAAGTCGCTACAGCCTTAGTGACCGCATTTACAACGCCACCCGCTCAAGCAAATGCACCATGGTTTCATGAAAGTTTATGGCACAGCATTAAACTGGTGTTTACCGCATTTTTTATTTCTTCTTTGATCGGGATTCCTTTGGGTATTCTTTGCGGTTTTTCTCATAAAATTTCTCAGTTAACTGAACCTTTTGTAGAGTTCTTTCGCTATCTGCCTGCACCAGCCTTTGGCGCTCTTGCTGTTGCGATTTTGGGCATTAATGACGCACCTAAAATTGCCATTATTGTGATTGGTACCTTGTTCCAACAAATTCTGATTATTGCCAATACCACCCGTCTGGTCGACCGCAGTCTTATTGAAGCTGGATTCACCTTAGGAACTAATAAAATCAAAAGTTTATTTTATGTGGTCATCCCTGCTGCACTCCCAGAAATTTATCGAAACCTTCGTGTACTTTTAGGTTGGGCTTGGACCTATTTAATCGTTGCAGAACTCATAGGAAGTACATCCGGTATCACGTGGTTCATCACTCAACAAGCTCGCTATCAAAACTTTGACAATGTTTTTGCCGCAATTTTGATTATCGGTTTGATTGGTCTGATTTGCGACGTGATTTTAATGAAACTTGGACAGCAATTATTTAAATGGAAAACGGGAGTTCGCTAATGTCTTCAGCACTTCAACCCTCAGATTTTGATGCCCGCGCTTACTTTGACAAAATTTACGCTCGTCCCGTCATTTTAGAAGCAAAAAATCTCACCCAAAAGTTTAGCCACGGAAAAACTGAGCGCACCATTTTAAATACTTTAGATTTAAAAATTCATAAACGTGAATTTATCTGTGTTATTGGTCCTTCAGGATGCGGTAAATCTACCTTTAGCCGTATTGTGGCAGGTCTTGATCCATATACCAGTGGTGAATTACTGGTAGACGGTGAAATCATCACAGGACCGAGTCCAGAGCGTGGCATGGTTTTCCAAGGCTACACACTGTTTCCATGGAAAACGGTAAAAGAAAATGTCATGTTTGGTCCACTCATGCGAGGTGCCAGCAATGCTACAGCTGAGGCGCAAGCCCGTGAATGGATCAACATTATCGGACTTGAAAAATTTGAGCAGCAATACCCTCATGAACTTTCTGGAGGGATGAAACAACGCGTTGCCATCGCTCGCGCGCTCGTGAATCAGCCAAAAATTCTCTTAATGGATGAACCCTTTGGGGCTTTAGATCCTCATACGCGTCAAAAAATGCAAAAGCATCTGATCGATCTTTGGGCCAATATCGATATCACGATTATTTTTGTGACACACGATATGGACGAGGCAATTTTACTGGCCGATCGGATTGTGGCATTGAAGGCCAATCCTGGCGAAATTAAGGAAATCATTGAGGTTGATCTACCAAGACCACGTCAGCATGAATTGATGCTCACTGAAAAATTTAAATCTTTAAGACAACGTGTAGATGCTTTGGTACATTCTGAAGAAGATGAACTTGATCCAGCTCTCGCAGACTTACCTAAAATTCCTAGAATGACCAAGGTCAGTCATTCTAAATAAGGCGCTATATCCTGATCACACAAACGGTCAGGATAAAGCATGCAACATCAATCCTTTTGACCACACCATTTTAAATGCAGCCTTGGATTAATCACGACTTCATTTCATCACTCTCAATTCTCCCATCTACCAATTGAATGGTTCGATCACATGTAGCGGATAATCGTGGATCATGGGTCACTAACAATACCGCACAATTTTGTTGCTCATTTACTTCACGAAACAGCTCAAAGACTTCGCTCGCTGTTTGACTGTCCAAATTACCTGTAGGTTCATCAGCGAGGAGTAAAGCAGGCTGAGTGATTAAAGCTCTGGCGATTGCGACACGTTGTTGTTGCCCACCAGAAAGTTGACTGGCTTTTCGTTGTGCAAATTGACTCAATCCTACCGCTTTTAACAAATCATGTGCCCGATCTAAAGCTTGCTGATTGGGTTTGCCATGCGCCAACATTAGAGGCATCAAAACATTCTCAATAACGGTGAACGCTTGAATCAAATGATGAAACTGAAACACAAATCCAATGCTCTTTCCACGCAATTCCGTTCTTTGTTGATCTTCCATTTGACTGGTTGGTTGACCAAGTAAATAAATTTCACCACTGGTGGGTTGATCCAGTAAACCTAAAATATTTAATAACGTACTTTTACCTGAACCTGAAGGTCCAATTAACGCAGCAAAATCTTGACGATGTATCGCAAAATCAATCCCATGCAGCACTTCAATTTCATTGGGTTGTCCAATGTTATAAGACTTTTTCAAAGCCTCTAAACGTAGTACTTCATCATGATTAGACATGACGGATTGCCTCCACAGGATCTAAACGCGCTGCACGACGGGCAGGAATCGCCGCTGCAATTAAACCGCTCAATGTTGCAAGTAATAAAGCGGATCCAATCAAATAAGGTGAAATTGGAATGTAGAATAACCCTGGGCCAAATTCATTAAATGACCAAACCAATGCATAACTGGTCAGGATTCCAACAATAGAACCAAGTAAGCCGAAAATCGCACCTTGAATGAGAAAGATCATCAAAATTTGTTCTCGGCTCGCACCTGTCGCACGCAAGATTCCGATCTCACGTGTACGCTGTACCACTGTAATGGAGAGTACGCTGGCGATCGCAAATGCAACAGATATTCCAACAAATATAATAATCATATTGGTTGAAAGACTTTGCGCTGAAATCGCATTCATCAATTGCGCATTACTTTCAATCCAACTTTCAGCTTTTAATCCAGTGAGACGATGAATTTGCGTTGCGACCTGATCTGCGGAGAAAATATCAGAAATACGAAGATCAATAATGGTAACCCCACCCGGCAAACCCAATAAAGACTGTGCCCGCTTTAGATCGATATACATATATCGTGAGTCTAGTTCTTTGACTCCGAGTTCAAAAATACCCGTTACATTCATGACGGCGTTAATATCTTGACCGTTATCAACGCGAATTTTACTGCCTACGCGCACACCAAGGTCTTTGGCCAACTTACTTCCGATGAGTACATCATCTGCTTTTAAACGAAGCTGACCAGTTTTTAGATATTCTTGCAAAGGTACAATACGTTGATAACGTGGTAAATCAATCCCCATAATCGCAACTGACTGAATCGCTTCCCCCCGTTTTACCAGTGCAGGTCCTGAAACCATGGGAGAAACGGCATTGAGCGTCTTGATATTGTCTAGATTTTCAAGAACTTCTTGCCAGTTATTGATCGACTTGAGTCTTTGAGCCCTTTGATCTTCATGGATAATGTGTGCTACGCCCTCAGGCACTTTAACGACGCGATTGACCTCATCTGGTGCATGTAAACTAATATGTGCCTGAGTGCCCAACGTACGCTCAATCAAATTGGACTGAAGCCCCTGAATTAATGCACTAATAAAGACAATAACGGCAACACCAATAGCAACACCACCAATAATCATCAGTGTTTGACTGCGACCCTCGCGTAGAAACCCAACAGCGATGAGCCAATTGGTCCATAAACGCTTCATCTTCACAGTGCTTGTACCTGCTTAGTTCTGACACGCTGATCCGCTTTTACTTGATCAGGCTTTATAACGACCTGATCATTGTGATCCAACCCTGATAAAATTTCAGTCATGGTGGTTCCACGCAATCCTAATTTTACAGATTGACGTTGGACCTTACCTTGTCTTATCACCATAACTTCAGCCTGCGTGGTTGAAGGGTCAATAAGCGCATCATTGGCTATTACTTTGGTTTTATTTCGACGTGCTGTTTCGACATTCACTGAGACTGTCATATCTTGCTTCAAAAAATTGGGTACAGAATTCACCGCCAATTTGACTTCAACCGTACCACGTTGAGGATCAATATTAGGTGCAATAAAGTTAACTTCAGCTGGAAATGCTTGCTCTGGATAAGCATCTGCAATCACTTCCGCTTTTTGACCCAATTTCAGATAAGGTAAATTTTGCTCATCGACCGCCACTTTAATTTGCGTTGGACTATCAACTGCGACTGTAAAAAGCACTTTCCCAGGTTGAATCGCATCCCCTTTTTCGACTTCACGCGTCAAGATCGTACCCGATACTTGCGCCCGAATTTCACTTTTTGCCAATTGAGCGCGTAGCGCATTTAATCTTTCGCTTAAGGTTTTTTCTTCCACTTGACCTGGAGCAAGGCTTTGCGCCTTCAGTTTTGCCGCAGATAATTGATTTCTGGCTAAGCGTTCAGCTTCTAAAGCTTGTTCTTTTTCTTCAACAGAAAGCACTCCCGGTTCCGTTTGCTGACGACGTCTTGCTTCGCGACTGGCTTGTTGTAATTGGAATTCTGCCGTTTTCAATTCAACCTGCGCTTGTGGATAGCGAATTTTCCGCAATTCCTCTAGCGCAACTTCTGCTTCACGGACTTGTGCTTTTAAATCATCAGATTGAATAATTAACAGTACATCTCCTGCTGCTATTCGTTGACCTTCTTGCACGCGTCGCTCAATCACCACACCCGAAATTTCACTCCCAATTTCACTACGTGCTACATTTTCAGCACGACCTGAAGCAACCACTGTTTGAATCAGTGGTTTTTCTTCGATTAGGTAAGTTTCGACTACAGGACCTTGCCACCAACGGAAAATGAAATATATCCCACCAATCGAAATGAGCAGAATGAGAATCCACCATTTTCGTTGTTTTAAAATACGCAAAGCTTTATCTCCCAATAGGCCTACTTCAGTTTATATTGTCGAGTACAGTAAGCTCTTAAAATATCTGGTGAGCGCTTGTGAAGATGCTTGGTATTCCGCCCCGCAACACGTTTACGCCACATTTCAAAACTACTTTTTTTTAATTGTTGTCGCATCAATCGAATAACTGCACTTTCGTTTAATCCGTATTCCAGCAGAATGGCTTCAAAGGGTGTCCGATCTTCCCATGCCATTTCAATGATTCTAGAAATATCAGCTGTTGTATACAACGCACATGATCCTTTTTTATACGCATTAAACTTCGATGTTAATTGTTCATTCGTGAAAAATATGTGATTTTTGTTGATTTATAGACACTTCATACACGCTAATGCATTCATCGCATAAAACGATTGATTTTATAATTTTAATCCGTTTCCTAGTTTTTTCATTTTTATCTATTCTTAATCCATACAAGGTAGGCAACTCTGTTGCTCTACCGACCAATCATTCAGTCCAACTTTATGCCCAGTGCAAGCCCCTCTGCACTGGGCTTTTTTTTATTTAAATGATTCAACCAATTTTGGATAAATCAGCCCATCAATATCTAGTTTTACCGTATAAACTCCATTTTCAAGATTAAACTTATTAACATGATAAGTTGATCCATAAATAGAATCTAAAGTTGAGGAGCGTTTAAATACCTTTTGATTTGCCTCAAGATCCAACAAATGTGTGCCTTGAATAAATTGTTCATATTGCTCAGGTTCAACACCAACACGCTTAGACATAATCATCAAAGCATCGTTTCTGGTCTCAGGATCTTGAATATATTTGACGGTTCGATCCCATACTTGTAGCACTTTTTTCCATTCTGCTTGATGCCTAGATAAATGCGTCATATTTACCGTCAACGTATCATAGATCAATCCTGGTTTATCTTGAGAACTATAGATGATTTTGGACCCAGCTACGCTTTTTAAAGCTTGATTTGCTACAGGTTGCCATACAGCGATGGCATCCACATCTGGGCTGCTAAACACTTGGGGTAATTCGTTGGTTGCTGCATTAATCAGTTTGATTTCATTGGCTGATATATTTTGATCTGAAAGTGCGGTATTCAATAAATTATGATCGACCAGCCCTTTTTCGACTGCAATCGTTTTACCCTTAAGATCTGCCACACTATGAATGCCCTCTTTTGCAAGAATGACATCATTCCCTGATGAATAATCAGTTGCTAAAATCATAATGCCACGCGTTCCACCTGAGGCGATGACCAAATTATCCCCATGTGAAACAGAAACCGCATCCAATTGGTTTGCTGCAAAAGCATTCATAGAGGCTGAATAATCAAACCATTTAAACTCTACGTTTAATCCAGCTTCTTTAAACCACCCTTTCTCAATAGCAACTTGCCATGCCACCCATCCCGGCCAATCACTGTAACCAATCCGAATCGGTTGCATTGATTTTTCGGCTTGAGCATGTTGACTTGGTTCTGGAATTTTTGCGGTTTTATCACAACCCACGAATAACAATGCAGTTCCAATGACTCCCCATACCATCGTTTTCATTGCACCACCTCACCAATGCTCGTGCACTTAAATTTAGTATTGGTAAAATTTGAGGCTTGAATATAATCACGCCATCCACCAAAGTGACTGATATCAAGTGCATCTGCTAAAGCATGGTTTTCACATATAAAGCCTTTCACCCATGTTCCATCAATGAGTTGGACATTGCCAATACCAAGTGGTGCTGGGACTTCAGCAACAATGTCACCGAACAATGCTCTTGGTACATCCCACACTTCCACTTCAATAGAATGACCTGATGTATCTCGTTGTAGCCCCGGCTTAGGTGGCTGAGTATTTTTTAAAGCAAATAGTTTGTAATACGGCGCAGTACGCGTTTTTTTAACCAAGGTGGCTTGTCTGCTCGTTAACTGAAAATTCAGCGGCATGCCTGTAAGATGTGCTCCCACCACTGCCAATTTAACGGTGTGCTCAGATCCTATTGATTTATGAATTTGATAGCCTTGCTTTGACGTTGCTAAATTTAATCCTGAAGTCGCATGCCATTGCTGACCGAAGTGTGCCAAAGCTTGATCCATCCAAGCGCCAGCAACTAAAGTGATACCACTTGGCAAACCATCATCACGGATGACATTCGGAAGTGCCAATGCAGATAAATCAGCAAAATTAACAAAATTGGTATAAGCCCCCATATGCGAATTCTTTTGGATCGGATCTGCTTCAACATCTGCAATGCGATAAATCGTAGGAGCTGTTGGCACCATCAACGCATCATAATTTTCTAATTGAAGATTGATCTGCCTAGCCCATTCTGCACGCTGATACTCATCTTGCATCACGTCTACAGCATTGAATTGATCAGCTTGATCAATAATTTGCTTAATTACCGGATGACATTGCTCACGTCGAACTTTGTGTTCGACGGCATGCGTACGCTCCGCAACCCATGAGCGGTTATACAATTCAGCAGCCAATTGATTAAATACTGTGAAATCAATCTCTTCAACTTGAAATCCGAGCGATTTCATTCGAGCAATGGCTGTTTGAAATGCTTGCTCACTTTGAGTATCACCATAAAATTCTAAGTGATCTGGGATTGCAATCTTGCCCTTCGAAAATTGTGTCGGAACTGTTCTCGGATGCTGTCTTGAATAAGCATCGGTCGCATCATAACCTTGCATCAATTGCGCTACTGTCCAAGCATCCTCTACTTGAGTTGCAAAAATTGAGATCACATCAATACTTCGACATGCAGGGATTAAACCTGTGGCTGAAAACCAGCCTTTGGTTGGTTTGAGTCCGACAATATTATTTAAACCCGCGGGAACTCTGCCGGAACCAGCTGTATCAGTACCGAGGGCGAACGGTACATATCCATTTGCTACTGCAACCGCTGAGCCAGAGCTTGATCCACCGCTAATATAATCCGGATTGAAACTGTTTTTTACAGCCCCATAGGGTGAACGCACGCCAACCAATCCCGTGGCAAATTGATCTAGATTGGTCTTGCCCACCACGATTGCACCAGCAGATTTAAGCTTAGCGACGACGGTTGCATCTTGCGTTGCTAAATAAGCCGCATCTGGGCACGCCGCAGTGGTATAGAATCCAGCAACATCAATATTGTCTTTGACAGCAAATGGCACGCCATATAACGGAAGATCAGCAATATCCTGATGGGCCAATGCATCAATCTGCGCCTGTATTTGCTCGGCACTGGCTATTGAAATCCAAGCGTGATCATCATTGGAGAATTCAGCAACATAACGCTTCAAATCATTCAGTTGAATAGTTTGATTTGCATAAGCCTGTTGCCAATCTTGTATAGTCCATAATGTCTGCACGGCGGTGCTCCTTATACGTGTTCCGAATTTTGAGGAATAGGTGGCATGACTGCATCCATCAGCTCTAAATGCCCCTTAATTACCCCTTTTAATGCTTTAAATTGCTCACTGATGGCTTTTAGGTCACTGCTGACCCCTTGCATCAACATCACCTGCATGACTTTGTCATCATCTAATTGGATATGTAGTGAACTAATCACCTGAGTCAAAAACTGTTGCTGTAAATCAATAAGTTGTGTTCTTAATGGCTTTAAACTGACGTCATACAATAAGGTTAAAGTACCGACCATGACTTCATTTCGGCTAACAAGGTCATTGATCAAATGGTGGTTAATCATGTCAACAATGGCTTGAGATCGGCTTTCATAATGTTGATCTACAATTTTTTGATCCATAGCCTGCAATGTATGTTCAGGTAAAGTGATGCTGATCCGCGCCAGCTTCTGTTTAGGCACGTTTGAGCTCCTTAGGTTTTTGAGATTGTTGTAGGTGTAAACCCGCACGGACACTCATCAGTTCAATGAAGAATTGAAGGATGGGATGCTTCGATTGTTTGGATTGATTTGTCGTCATCTGCAGCACCTCTAGGTATTACAAAAAAAAGAATTGGTAATACTTGGTAAATGCAGAAAGCGTGCCAAAACTTTTCTTGAGATATATAAAAGAGAGCTAGAAAAAAAAGTCGTCGGAAAGATTCAAAAATGTGCATGAATCAAAATTGTGCACTTGATTTGTTCAATGTTCAGAAATGCAAAAAGACCGCCTTTCTGGAGATAGACGGTCAACTCGAATGGTTATTATTTTGTCTTCTTGTTCTAATGAAATACTTTACTGGATATCAGTGACGAACTCCTCACGCGGAATACGGAATTTCTTCAATCCAATTAACCAATCTTTTTCTGGATTACGGCGACCTAGTGCCAATAGCACCACAGACTTTAAGCCTTTTTCTTTTAAACCTAATAATTCATCCAGACCGTCTTTATCAAAACCTTCCATTGGCGTTGCATCTACACCTAACTCAGCTGCTGCCGCAATTGCCATACCAAAACCAATATGAGCCTGTTTTGCAGTATGGTGGTATTGCTGCTCTTCAGTAAACGTCGAGAACAGGTTCTTTAAGTTTTGCACCACATCCATGGTCGTATCTAAAGGTAAATGACGCTCACGATTCATTGCGTTATAGCGTTCATCGATACGCTCGTCTGGAATCGTATCCCAAGCCGTAAATACCAAAAGATGCGAGGACTGGGTAATTTGCGGTTGATTCAATGCAACTGGTGAAATTTTCTCTTTAAGTTCTTGGTTGCTGATCGAGATAATATGGAACGGTTGTAAGCCCGCTGAGGTCGGTGCTAAGCGCGCAGCTTCAAGAATTTGATCGACTAATTCTTGCGGTAGTTTTTCACCAGTCATTTGTTTGGTTGCATAACGCCACTGTAAAGCTTCTAATAATTTCATGTATTTACCTATAATATTTAAATGTGAATATTTTTAATTCTTTAAGCGTATAAACTCGCCAACATTGATTTGAGTGATTGGCTTGGACGACCTAAAAGTTTTTCTAAATCTTGGCTTTGAACTTCATACTGTCGATGTTTAATATCTACAACTGTGCCATGTGTGAGATAGATCAGAAATTCGGGCAAACCGATTCTTTTTAACAGCTGTTGATAGGCTTCTTCAGTGAGATCGTGATATTCCATTGGTATTGTTTTAAGTTGACTTAGCTCATCAGCAATATCTTGATAGCTATAAGTTTGGCTGCCGACTAACTCATAGACCTTATTCTCATGATCATTTTGAATTAAGGCATTTGCTATTGCTTCTCCTAACTCTGCTCTTAGCACATAAGGCACTTTTCCCGCTCCTCCAGAGAGCTGGATGCCTGTATCGATGACCCTTTCACCGATAATTTGTGGAATCGCTTCTGCATACATGGTGTTGCGTAGGAGTGTATATTTCAGTCCGCTTGCTTTGAGGTAATCTTCAGTTTGAAAATGACTGATCATCAAATCTTTCACCGCTGAATTTTCAATATTTTGAATGGACAAACCTGTGTAATACACATGTTGAACACCTGCTTCACGCGCAGCATCGATGACATTCTTATGTTGTTCAAAGCGATTCATTTCCATCGTTGAAATGAGAAGTAACTTGTCGATACCATGAAAGGCTTTGATCAAACTTTCAGGTTGATTGAAATCTCCTTCACGGACTTCAATATGTTCATTGACATAAGGTTTGGCTTTTTCTAAGTTTCTCGCCAATACAGCAAATTCGTTGTTTTGTAACTGTTGCTTTAATTGTTGCACTACACTTCGCCCTAAATGGCCAGTAGCACCAGTAACTAAAATCATTCAATAACCTTGGATTATTTTTGCAATGATGTAATTTATAGGCGAGTTAAAAAACGAGATCACTATACTGTTGTATAGTGAATTTAGGATTTCATTTGATTAAATTTTATGACGAGATGGGAGGATAGATGGCTGATTTTATGAAAGAGAATGCTGAAACATTAAGCGAAGATGACCAATGTAATTTGATGTTTATTGTGGCGCTTAAAAATGCCATGAACGTCATTAATGGCAAATGGAAATTAGCGATTGTTGCAACCATGATTAAACAGCCACGCCGTTTTAATGAGATTGAACGTCTGCTGCAAGGCATTACACCCAGAATGATTTCTAAAGAGCTCAAAGAACTTGAATTGAACAATGTTGTTGAAAAAATTGAGTCTGTTGATGAAACTACGGGTAAAACAACCTCAATGTATGATCTGACGCCATCAGGTCGTGGCCTAGAAAAGTTGATGGTTCAAATGGCGGTTTGGGGACAAGAGCATAAAGAGAGTTTGAAATAATTATAATTTTTTATAGATCGTATCAAGGCTGTCTATATCTAAAATCAATACCACAATTTTTGCATCGATAACTTGGTAAACCAAGAAATCGCCTGCCGATCTCAATTTCACTTTATAAACATCATCTGAGTTAGTGATTTTGTTTTTGGGAATCTTAGTGTTTTGTTATCACTTTGAAAAATAATAAATTACTGCTAAATTAGCTTCCATGTTTGGGGGCTTTTTATGACAGAAAAATTATATTATTGGGCTGAAAATTTAAAAAATTATAGTTCTGACAATGATACGGAATATGATGAAGTTATAGAAATAAAACGACTTAATTTCTTTATTGGCAAAAATAATGCAGGTAAAAGTAGATTTTTAAGATCACTTTTTAGCACTGACATAAAATTTACAGAAATTAATTATGTCGATCCCTCTTCAATGCTATTGGCTTTAAAAGATATTGCATCTGACATCTATCCAAGGAATTTTGCATTCCAAAATAGTTATGGTGGAAATCTAAAAGAGTCTTTTCTAAATTTAATTCAAACAACATTGAATAATCTAAAAATAAATTCAAGAGTCAATTTTAAAAAAAGTTGGGATAATAATCTAACCGAAATTAGAAAATTTTACGTCACAAATGTAGAAAATAAATTTCCAGATTTATTGGAAATTTATGACCAGCAAACCCAGAAATTTCATCAAGAAAATAATTTTTATTATAAATTTTACATTCCTATATTAAGAGGCATGCGCCCTGTTACAAATCAAGAAAACAGACAACCATACATCGAACGTGCCCAAAAAGATTATTTTTCTGATACAGCTAAATTCAATGCTAAAAATATTATCACGGGTGAAAATCTTTATCATGAACTAAAAGTTCATTTATTGGGTGAGCCTGAACAACGTGAACTCATAAAAAGTTATGAAAAAAATTTAAGCCAATATTTCTTTGATAACGAAGCTGTTTCATTGATTCCTAAACATGATCAAGACGTTGTGAATATTAAAATTGGTAAAGATAAACAATTTGCTATATCTCAATTAGGTGATGGTCTGCAACAAGCCATCATTTTGACTTATGAAGCATTTATCAACAAAGATAAAACACATGCTTTCTTTATAGAAGAACCAGAACTTCATATGCATGCAGGTATGGTTCGTCAATTAATGAATTTCTATTTGAATGAAACTAACCATTATTATTTCTTTACCACTCACTCTAATCACCTTTTAGATATGGCAGATGAATCAGACCAGGTCATGATTCAAAAGTTTGTAAAACAACCTAAAGAAAACTCCAATGAGTTTGAGTTTAAAATTTACCGCTGTGACCGAGATCGTGACTTACTTGCTTCTCTCGGTGTACGCCCTTCTTCGGTTTATTTGGCAAACTGTACAATTTGGGTCGAAGGGATTACAGATCGGCTCTATATCACTAAATACATGGAAAAATATTTAGCTGAATTAGAGGAATCTAATGAGGAGCTTTATAAAAAGTATCGTCGCTTCATGCCCAATTATCACTATACGTTTGTAGAGTATGCAGGCAGTAACTTAGTGCATTGGTGTTTTAGCGATAATTATGCAGACCAACTAGAAGATAAAGGTTTAAGTGCTAAAGCCGTTGCAAGTGAAATGCTACTGATTGCAGATGGTGATATTGAAAATAAAGCTGATCGAATTCAAGTCTTAAGAAGTGAGTTAAAGAAAGAAAACTACCTAATTTTAGAATGTAAAGAAACGGAAAATACGCTACCTAAAGATTCTATAGTTAGAGTAGCTATTCAAAGATTTAATCGAATGAGATCTAAAACAAAAGATAGCTATGATATTTCTTTAATTAATAGTATTACTGATGAAAACTATTTCGTTCATAAAGAATTTGGTATTGGTAAACTTTTGGATATTAAATTAAAAAAACCATCGTCTAAAACCAAAAAATCTTTGTTTGCTGATGGAATAGGTGTAGGTACGATCAAATACAAATTAGATTTTTGTCGTGAAATCATCAAAGATTTTGATGAAAATCCTGATTGGCAACTTACACCAAAAGCTAAAGATTTGTGTGAGCGTATTTTTAAGCATATTGAAAGGTGTAATTCAAATTAGAAAAAAGACCGCCTAAGCGGTCTTTTTTATATCAATTTCATCAAGCCACTGGCGCTAACGTAAACAACACCTGCCCTGTTTTCACAGTTTGCCCTTTTTCAATGCTAATCGCTTCAACCTTCATACGTTCAGGCGCAATAATTGGAATCTCAATCTTCATCGCTTCAATCACGGCAAGCGTAGCGCCTTCTTCCACAATATCCCCTGACTGACATTCAATTTTCCAAATTGAACCCGGCATATGTGATTCCACCGCACAGCCCCCTTCAGGCACTTCCACGCCTTCACTATCATCCACAGTATCAAGGCTTTCAGACACGTATTCTGCAAGTCCTGCCTCATGCCAACGACGACGTTCTGCATCAAAGTTGGCTTGTAGCACAGACTTAAATGCCGAAATGGACTCTTGGTTTTCAGTTAAGAAGTCGTTGTACTCTTTTAAGTTTAATACGCCTTCTTCAAGACGCAGTTTTAAGCGACCAGCTTTAAAGTCCTCACGCATCTGCATCAGTTCTTCTTCAGACACTTCATAGAATTTAATTTGGTCAAAGAAACGCAGTAACCACGGTTTGCCTTGCTCAAAGTCAGCATTTTTACGGTAGCGTGACCACATTTGCGTGGTACGACCAACAAACTGATAGCCCCCCGGACCTTCCATGCCATACACGCACATATAAGCACCACCAATGCCCACGGCATTTTCAGGGGTCCATGTACGTGCAGGGTTATATTTGGTCGTCACCAAACGCTGACGCGGATCAAGTGGTGTTGCGACAGGAGCACCGAGATAAACATCGCCCAAGCCCATGACCAAATAACTTGCGTCATACACCACATCTTTCACAGCTTGTTTATCTTTTAAGCCATTAATACGACGAATAAATTCGATATTGTCCGGACACCACGGTGCATCTGGACGAACGGTTTGCATATAGCGCTCGGTGGCAAGTTGCGTTTGTGAATCTTCCCAAGCCAGTGGTAAATATACAGTCCGTGATGGGACTTGCATCTCGGTCACATCAGGCAATTCAGCTTCAGCCACTTGCAATAAACGCAGTAAATCAAGCTGATCGAGTTTGATCGAGTCAAAATGGATTTGTAGCGAACGAATACCCGGTGTTAGGTCAATAATGCCCTGAATATTCTGTTTTTGAACCCATTGCATGAGGGCATGAATACGGAAACGTAAGTTTAGATCCAGCACCAATTCGCCATATTCCACCAACATGTAGTTGTTGCCGGCAGGACGATACACCACATCAGGCGCACCATTTTCACCTTTTAAGGTATCGAGAACCGCATTTTTTAGAGTTGCGAGTTCAGGATAGAAAGACTCATCAAATGCCACCGCTTCTGTATCTGAAGCTTCTAATTGCGCATGATATTTTTCATTTAAAAGTTTGGCTTGGTGATAGCTTACAGGGACAAATTTCACTTTATCACCCGCTTTAAGCTGACCGAGTTTCCATAGCTCAGAGTTGATCACCACCGCAGGACATACAAAGCCGCCCAAACTTGGGCCATCTGGACCCAAAATAATCGGCATATCACCGGTGAAATCAATCGCACCAATCGCATAGGCATTGTCATGAATATTCGATGGATGCAGACCCGCTTCACCACCATCCTCACGTGCCCATTCAGGCTTTGGACCAATTAAACGGATACCGGTCCGGCTTGAGTTAAAGTGAATCTCAAAAGTATTGGCAAAGAAGGTATCAATATCATTTTTAGTAAAGAAATCAGGTGCACCATGCGGGCCATACATCACCGCAATTTCCCATTCATGACTAAATGACGGCACTTGTTCAGGCGCAAGGCTTTTCACTTCATCACTTGTAAATGCCGTAATTGGAAGCATATCGCCAATCAGTAAGTTACGCCCTGCATGACCGCCAAACTGACCGAGGGTAAAGGTCGCTTGTGAGCCGAGATATTCAGGCACATTCAAACCTCCTTTGATGCCGATATAGGTGCGGCAACCTGTTGTAATTTTGCCACATTTTAAAATCTGACCTTTACGCACATTGATAGTTTGCCACATTGGCACAGACTGACCATCTAGAGTCGACGGCATATCGCCACCGGCAAGCACAATTTGACTGTCACAATGGAATTTTAACGTTGGACCTTGTAGCGTACATTCTAAGCCTGCAGTGTTATACGCATTGCCAAGCAATTGGTTCGCAACATTGAGTGATAATGGATCAATCGCACCTGATGGTGGCACACCAACATCCCAGTAGCCCAAACGTCCTGTAACATCTTGCACAGCAGTTTGAATGCCAGCTTGTAACACTTCAATCTTTTGGGTTTTCCATTCAAAAGTATTTAAGAAACGTGTGGTTTGTGTCCCTACTTTAAACACATCACAGTCGATAATGTTTTGTAAATATTCAAGATTGGTTTCAATCCCTGCAACTGAAGATTTCGCCAAAGTATCCGTCATGGCTTGAATCGCAGAAGAACGATCGCCTGCTGTGACAATGATTTTAGCAATCATCGGGTCATAGAATGACGATACATTCGAGCCTGTTTCTACCCATGTTTCATTACGGGCATTAGCATCAAACTCAACATGTGTCAGTAAACCGGCACTTGGTTGGAAGTTTTTGATTGGGTCTTCAGCATATAAACGTACTTGAATCGAATGACCATTAGATTCCAATTTTTTAGTTGGCGCGGTCCAATCACCGCTGGCTAATGTCACCATCCATTCCACCAAGTCCACACCAAAGACTTGCTCAGTCACACCATGTTCCACTTGTAGACGGGTGTTCACTTCCAAGAAATAGAATTCTTGGGTGTCTGTATCCATCACAAATTCAACCGTACCGGCAGAACGGTAGTTCACCGATTGCATCAGTTGAATGGCAACATTTTGGATATAGGCACGTTGTTCATCATTGATATGCGGTGCCGGGGTTTCCTCAATCACTTTTTGGTTACGACGCTGTACCGAACAATCACGCTCACCGAGTGCGATCACCTGCCCTTGGCCATCACCAAAAATTTGCACTTCGATATGACGGGCATTTTGCACAAATTTCTCTAAGTACAAACCGGCATCTTTAAAGTTGGCTTGGGCTAAATAAGACACGGTTGCATAAGCATCTTTCAGTTCAGCTTCATTCCATACCAAGCGCATGCCGATCCCACCGCCACCTGCGGTACTTTTCAGCATCACAGGATAACCAATACGATTCGCTTCCGTTAAGGCTTCAGCTTCATCCGCCAATAACTGACTACCCGGAAGTAGCGGTACATTGGCTTGAATCGCAAGTTCACGTGCCGTGTGTTTAAGACCAAAGGCACGCATCTGCGCAGAATTTGGTCCAATAAAAGCAACGCCTTGTGATTCACATAGGTCGCAGAATTCAGCATTTTCAGACAAGAAGCCATATCCCGGATGAATGGCTTGTGCGCCGGTTTGTTTAGCAACCTCTAAGATTTTTTCAACGTTTAAGTAGCTTTGGCTGGCTGGTGCTTCACCGATATACACCGCTTCATCCGCTAAAGTCACATGCAGTGAATCACGATCGGCCTCTGAATAGACTGCAACTGATTGGATACCGAGTTTTTTAAGGGTACGAATGACACGACACGCAATTGCACCACGGTTGGCGATCAAAACTTTATTCAATCCATATTTTTTAGTCATGGTTATGCGTCCTCGCCTTCACGGATGATCAATTGAATTTTGGTTGGGTTATAGGCATTACAAGGATTATTCAGTTGTGGGCAGTTGGAGATCAGCACGATTAAATCCATTTCCGCTTTAATTTCCACATATTTACCCGGTGCAGAAATACCATCATCAAACTTTAGATGCCCCTCAGAGGTCACGGGCACATTCATAAAGAAGTTAATATTTGGACCGATGTGACGCACGTTTAAGCCGTGTTTTTTCGCAATCGGATGCTGAGACAATGCAATCATGAAATTATTACGGCAGCTGTGCATTGGATATTTGTCATGTGCATAACGCACCGTGTTACTTTCACATGAACATGCCCCGCCTAAAGTATCATGACGACCGCAGTTATCATCATGAATGGTGGCAATTTTGTTGCCAAAGTTGGTGTATAAGGGTGTGCCTTTTTCTAAATAGATTTGTTGATTAATCGCTAAGGTATCAGTTGCGCTATAACGCTCTTCAGGGTTTGATGTCGAGATAAAGAGCGTATCCACCGCTTGGTTGCCTTCTAAATCCACAATACGGAAATATTGTCCTTTTTTGACTTCGCACATCCATGCTTCACCGGCAGGACATACTTCGCTAAGGACCGTTTTTTCTAAGCTGTTTTGTAAATTAGCTAAAGCTGTCATGATTATTCTCCCCAATTAAGCGCTGAGTGCGTAGTAACGATTATTGTTTTGAAATGCTCTCTGATTTTGCGGGCATGAATCACGACATATATCGTTGCCGCTTAAAGGAAGTGCTTTGTATAAAGACAATTGAACATCGGCAGGAGAATATTCAGCGCTGTAATCTAAAGCATGCGGTGCGGATGATAAAAACACCAAGCAATCCATTTCAATGCGGAGTTCAATCACTTGATTCGTATTGTCAGATGCTACATAGCTGAGATTACCATGGTCATCCGGTTGAACTTTAGAAAACAGATTTAACGTACTGCTCAGGTCTGTTGCAGATAAACCAAACTTGGTCATTTCAAGCAGTAAAGAATCTTTACCGTTACGGTACATGTCGTTGCGTGCATCTTGAAACGTTTTTGAACCAAATTGTTGTTCAATTTGCTGTGCATTGCATGGTGCACAAAATGCATCATTCCAACCGTGGTCATCTTTGACAATGGAAATCATCGCGCGACCAAGGTCCGATGCAAGGATATGCCCAGTGCTTAAAAATGCCGTATGTTGCCCTTTTAAGCTGTCTGGCATGTTATACCGTTCGAGCTTGTCTTCGCTATTGACGCAGTACAGTGCCACATTGGCATTTTTACCTAAGGCTTTGAGTTGTAATACTGCGCCACGCTGAATGCGTGCTGACCAGTGGTGTCCACCCGGTAAACGTTCTGTCCAAAGGACTTGATCTTCGTGATAATTTATTGTGCTCATATGCATCCATCCCAATCTTTTACGGTTTACCTCCCGGGCTTTTATCCCTCCGTGTAGCTTGAGCTTGCAACTTAAGCCGTGAACTCTCGGTCGCAGACCTACATGAAACTTCATGTATCGGAACCCTAGATCACTTTATGATTGAATAGATAGATGCAAAGGCTGTGCCAAAGTAATACTCTTTTGTGTTTTAGTATTACTGTCGCTTGATATATAACATTTCTCTTAGAGCTGATTGTATTGAACAGAACTTAATTCAAGTAAATCTGTTGAATCAGTCGGAGTAAAGAATACTCGGGAAGCACCGAAATTAACCTGCGTGCAATTTTCTTGTGCAAAGAAAAAAGCTAACACATGATTCTATTTTGTTTGTTATGAGCGGTTATTTTCTGATTGCTTAAGTAGGTTTAGACTCTGGTTGATATCACGCACAGTGATTAACCTAAAAATCATAACTAAGCTTCCAAGTGCTACGAACAAAAGAAATACAAGTAAAATGATTAAAGTCATCCCTGTGTTTAATGCACTATCTGAGGTATAACGAGCTAAAAACCAAGTAAAATTTGAAAATATAAAAAAAGCTAAAGAACCGGTGACGGTATATAAGGCACCATACGCTAACCCTTTAAAGACTAATTCCCGTTCTGAATAAATACATTGAATTTCTCCATTTTCAACTTTAAAAAATTTCCATGTAGTGCGAAGGGACTTCACTAAGTAAAAATAGTAATCTGCATATTTGCGTATAAGTATATCGGTTAAGAATGAAGGAATCTCAACACCGCCATTGAGTTGATCACTGGCAATTTTCTTCAAAAAAGGATCTATTGTTTTATTCGGACTTACAGAGATAAATTCTCGAATGTAAAAAGATGCAGCCTCATATAAATTTTTATTTTCATTAAAACTTCTCAGACTCACAAAATACGTTTTTCGACCGTAAAAGACAGCGACGATACCTATAAGCGTCGTACAAATAATCGAAAATAAGCTGAGATAGTCTGAGACTGAAAATGAAGGTATGAGTTGTATCATGGATATAATCTTAAATTTATAATGAATTGAGTTTTATAATTAAAAAAAACACTTAGATAAATGACCAAAATGGTGGACAATGGACTGAGATCAAATCGTTTACTTTCTACAAACAGATGATGAGTCCAATGTCTCGATGTCAGACATCAATCTTAGTTAAAAAAGTATAATCAAAAGCAAAAAAATCGTCTTCATACAAATAATAGCGACTATCTAATTTTCATCTTAACTTCGCTCATTATTTATATGAAGATTCATTCGAGGTTCAATCTTCACTTTATTCAGAATGATTAAACTTTCTTACATGTAATAAAGTTTTCTTGATTCTGAAAATTTAGCTAATTTTTTTATAAATGAATCGAAATAATCTTTTTCCTTATCTTCAGTTCGAAAACCTGCATATAAAGTACGCCTTAACCCCTCTGGTGCAACGCAATCTAGGCGACGTGAAGTGACCCACCCTTTGGTTTCATATTCGTTTACCACCCAATCTGGTAAAGCTGCGATTCCACGCCCACTTGCGACTAACTGAATCAGCATCTGGGTCAGATCTGTGGTTCGAATATTTTTTGGAAGAATATTTGCAGGAATGAACAACTTCGACATGATATCTAAACGATGTTTGTCTACTGGAAATGTAATCAGCGTTTCTTCAGCTAAATCTTGAACAGTAATGTTTTTTGCACGTACCAAAGGATGTGTTGTAGATAAAACAAGTCGTGATTCATATTCAAATACTGGGAAATATTCAACTCCTTTTAATGCAATTGGGTCTGCAGTAATCAACAAATCAAATTCGCCATTTTGTAGCAATTCATGAGGATTTGCTTCAAACCCTGATGCAAAATCTAAATCAACATCAGGATATTGGTTTCGATACTGATTTAATATCGGCATGAGCCAATCAAAACAACTATGGCATTCTGAAGAAAATGTAATTCTACCAGTTTGCCCATGGATAATACGCGTGATATCACTTTGAGCAATCTGAACTTGCGGTAAAATTTCATCCGCTAACTGCAACAGTCTTAAACCAACATTAGAAAAAGTAATTGGTCTCGTCTTGCGGTTGACGACTTCAACCCCCATCCACTGATCAAGCTCACGTAACTGATGAGATACGGCTGAAGGTGTAATGCAGAGATCACTCGCTGCAGCGACTAAAGAGCCATGCTCTCTCAAAGCCAATAGCATTTTCAAATGTTTTAGTTCGATCATATGGGAAAAAACTCAAATCATGATCCCTCTAGGGATATATTAAAATCTTCGCTTTAGCCCACATTAAATGAGCTATCTAGGCTGATAAGACATTTGGGTGAAATTAAATCAATCCTTTTACAAGGAAGATACTTCCTATGATAACCAACAAGACAGCGAAACATTTCTTTAACATTGCTGGCGATAAGGCATGTGCAGTTTTGGCACCAAATTTTGCTGTTATAAAACTCATCACACTAATGCCAATCAAAGCATAAATATGAACATACCCGATGGTATTCGGCACATTGATCTCAGCAGTCATACCAAAAACCATAAACCCTATAGCACCAGCTAGAGCTATTGGTAATCCACAAGCAGCAGATGTACCGACAGACTTTTGCATCACGACCCCATAACGATTCAGATATGGAACGGTCAGACTACCACCACCTATCCCAAAGAGTGCCGATGCAATCCCAATGACACTACCTGCTGCAACTTGCTGACTTGATGAAGGAAGAGCCATTGTTGAATTAACTGCTTTGTTCGCGCCTGTAAACATAGTATACGCCACCCAAATCAAAAATAAGCCGACCATGATTTGAAGATGTAATCCCGGTAACAAACCAGCAATTCCAGCACCTGCAAAACAGCCGATGGCCATGGGTGGAGCTAAATTTTTAAATACAGGCCATAGCACAGCACCATTTTTATGGTGTGCCATTAATGAGCTAATCGAAGTGACAACGATTGTTGCTAAAGATGTTCCTAGTGCCAGATGCATAATTACATCATGATCATAACCCATTTGGGTAAAGACAATAAAAAGTAGTGGCACAATAATCGTACCACCGCCTACACCAAACAGCCCAGCCGCAAAACCAGCAAATGCACCGATGATTAAAAAGGTTATAAGTTCCACAATAGACTAACTTTTAAAAAGATGAAGGGATTAAGGGGTTGAGTTAAGCGTGTTCCAACTGACCCACTTGATGATAAGCACGGTTAAAGTACACCAAACTTTCTTCTTGATTACTTTGCTTTACTGCAGTCACACGGCATAAAAAAATACTATGTGTACCGACTTGTTGAATATTCTCAATCTCGCAATCAAAACTGACTAAAGCATCTTCTAAAATCGGCGACCCAGTTTTTAAATCAATCCAATCACCTAGTCTGAAACGATCTTCTGAGCTGAGCTTGCTTGAAGCAAAAGCATTCGAAAGCTGTTCATGCTGAGTACTCAGTACGTTTACAGCTAAGACTTTATTTTCAACAAAATGTGCATGTGAACGAGAGGACTGATTCATACAGACTAATAGTGTTGGCGGAGTATCTGTGACACTACATACCGCAGATGCAGTAAAGCCATGCATCCCTGCTTCGCCTGTGGTTGTAATCACATTTACCGCAGTTGTAAGTAAAGACATTGCATTTCTAAAGTCTGTTGCTTCAATCATCTCTTTCATCTCAAATATACATATGACGTGTCGTACATTAGACAGAACAAATGATCTTGCGACGATTTGCCCTGATTAATGCAAGACTACGTTTGATTAAGCTTCTAGCTCTTTACGGACAATGGCAGCTCCAGCACTTAAAGCCTCAAGCTTGCCACGTGCCACTTGACGAGAGAGCGGCGTCATACCACAGTTCGTTGATGGATAAAGCTTATCCGCGTCCACAAATTGCAAAGCTTTACGCAGGGTATTCGCGACTTCTTCTGCGGTTTCAACTTGATTAGTTGCCACATCAATTGCACCTACCATGACTTTCTTACCACGAATCAATTCAATCAAATCCATTGGCACACGTGAGTTTTGGCATTCAAGCGAAATAATATCGAGCTTAGATTGTTGTAGCTTCGGAAATGACTCTTCGTATTGACGCCATTCATTACCCAAAGTTTGTTTCCAATCGGTATTGGCTTTAATACCGTAACCGTAGCAAATATGAACCGCAGTTTCACATTTTAAACCTTCAAGTGCACGCTCTAGGGTTGGTACCCCCCAATCATTTACTTCATCGAAGAATACGTTAAACGCCGGTTCATCGAATTGGATAATATCCACGCCTACTGCTTCGAGCTCTAAAGCTTCTTGGTTTAAAATTTTGGCAAATTCCCAAGCCAATTTTTCACGGCTCTTGTAGTGACCATCAAATAAAGTATCAATCATGGTCATTGGACCAGGCAACGCCCATTTAATTGGCTGATTGGTTTGGCTACGCAAGAATTTCGCATCTTCAACAAATACCGCTTGTTTACGAGAAACTTCGCCCACAACAGAAGGTACACTTGCATCATAACGATTACGAATACGCATGGTTTCACGCTTTTCGAAATCTACACCTTCAAGATGCTCAATAAATGTAGTGACGAAGTGCTGACGGGTTTGTTCACCATCACTCACGATATCAATACCAGCAGTGACTTGCTCATGTAATGATAATTTCAATGCATCACGTTTTGCCTCAAGAAGCTCTTCCCCTTCGAGTTTCCATGCAGACCATAGTTTTTCAGGCTCAGCTAACCAAGATGGTTTCGGTAAACTACCCGCAGTTGAAGTTGGGAGTAATAATTTCGGTGGTGTAAGTGCCATGTCTAATCTTCTTTCTCTAAATTCGTGAATCTGTATATCAATTGGATGTTTTAAGCAGCTGTTTCGACTTCGAAATTTTCAGCCCATTCATTTAAAATGTCTTGATAAGGCTTAATGAAATTTTCTTCTGTCCATTTACCTTGTTTGACTGCTAACTCAGCACGTTCTACACGGTCATAAACAATACGAGTTAGTGAGTAGTCGCCATAGCTTAAGCTTGGTTTATATTCCACGCCTGCTGGTGAGTTAGTATTGTAAATTTCAGGACGGTAGATTTTTTGAAAGCTTTCCATAGTTGCAATCGCACTGATCAATTCAAAATCAGTGTAATCACGAAGTAAATCTCCAGCGAAATAGAATGCGAGTGGTGCGTTACCACCTTCAGGTTTGAAATAACGTACACGTAAGCCCATTTTGGCAAAATATTCATCGGTACGTGAATATTCATCATTTTTGTATTCCACACCCAAAATAGGATGTACGTTGGTGGTACGGTAATAGGTTTTAGAGGTTGAAACACTTAAGCAAATTACCGGTTCTTTGTTGAATTCTGCTTTAAATACTGCTGAATTCACCAGATGTTTATACAATTTGCCATGTAGATTACCAAAATCTTCAGGTTTTTCACCCACGCCAAAACCCAACTGAGGCAATACCACACTGAAGTCATAATCACGCACATAAGATGAGAAGCTATTGCCAATCATACCTTCAATACGTTCACCTGTTTGGTGGTCAATCACCACACTTTTCAGTGTTTCAATAAATGGGAAAGTTTGTCCATTGCCTTCGATATCAATTTCTGCAGAAATGATGTCGATCTCAAGTGAATAGCGATCACCTTTAGGATTATCGACAGTCGCCAAGCTATTAAAACGGTTGTTGATCATCGCAAGTGTACGGCGCAGATTTTCCTGACGACTTTCACCACGAGCCAAATTAGCAAAGTTTGTAGTCAAACGTGTACTTTCTGCTGGCGTATAGTTTTCATCAAAACGGATACGTTTAATTGAACACTCAAATGCTGTACTCATGGAGATTGCCACCTAAAATTTTATAAGAAACTAAATTTCTGAATGGCTGTATTTAAACGTGAATAATAAAGTGAGTAAAACGATATAAATTCAGCTTAAGATGAGAATCCCTCATGTTAAAGCATATTCGCTATTTCAGGCTTAACCGTACTAATTCAGCCTCACATTTCCCAAAATCTAAGCATAGATAAGGTTTATTCAATATGAAATTAAATTGTTCATTGTCTTTATAGTATTGACGGATAAAAGTTAATTCTTGCCCGACTGTAATTCTGTCCCAGATGACAGGTTCAAGTTCAGCAATTTTATCTTTTGATGTATATGCTGATACGGTTGTTGAAGTCACTTTGCCTATGGTTTCTTTGCTGTGACGATGGCTATTGGGGGTTTTGATCAACAAGACAAATAACCATGCATCTTTATAAAGAATGTCTTGAACAATGAGATCAGCAACAGGTAATCCTTGTTTTAGTCGATATGTTCTTTGCCGACTGGTTAAATTTAATGAATATCGTTCGGTTAATTTATGAATAATCTTTTCAATATCAATTTTACCTAACTCAGTTTGCACTATAAATTTGCAGTAAAAATATGATCCTCTTGTGACCTTATCTTGAATTTTTTGTGCGGTGTATTTTGTGTGGGGCTGTAATCAATCATTTTATGTCATCCAACTATGCACTTTTCATGTCAATCAACAATCCACTTAAGTCCAAATTTCTTCATCCATTTTTGAATTGTTCATCAACAATAATTTTCTCTACATTTCCCATTTTGCTGAGCGCGTCAGCAATCAGCATTAATCAAATTGCGCTAGCACTGTCACCTCACGTTGTAAGGTGACAATAAAGTAGTTCCTAATGCGCATTACGAACCTTGATCAGCAAATCTTATACTTGTTTAAATAGTATATCAACATTATTGATATATTAAATTAACTTTGATAATATGGCTGCATATCAATCGAATTGTGGATTGACCATCCATTCCAACTTTCTTTTTTGAAGTTGTTTGAATGGCTGACCACCATTCAAAAACTTTGATACATATTGCCCTGAATATAAGACTAACCATCTTCATATTGCCGATGTAGCGGACTGCTGGGGAAACCTCGCTCGGTACGTTGCAACGGGGGCTAGAGGATTGCAATATCCTTTTTCTATCCGTTCATTCACTTTTTAAGAGTTCCAAGCAAATAAAAAGTGGTTGGGCGACAAGGAAACGGGAGCCTATAAGCGATTTATCGTGAAATGGTCATTTGGTTAGTAATAGCCAAGTTAGGTGTGAAATTATGAAAATAGTGGAACATTGAAACCCTGTTCAAAGTGATACAGTCAGGAGCAGCATAGGATGTGCGATAGTCTCCGTTAATAGCTGAATGTGTATGCTTGATCGAACAAGTTTTTTACTTGGAAAAGTATGCTCATTTCCAATCACGATGGCTGCTGAGAGTGCCGTAAGGTACTAGGGCTTTGAGGCTAACGCTGGAAAAGCTGGCACCATTTTGCGCAAGCTGAATGGATCGCTGGATAGCTTAAACGTGTAACGGCATTAATCGATAGATGCTGATTGGAGTGTAAGAGTTTTACCCTTTACAAAGTTGTGTATACATCATATCCCGATATTTTTAAGGAACTACGGTCGGGGGAAACAGGAAGTATGTATACAGGCGAGAGGATAAACGGTCTGCACATTAAGACACTTTGAAATAACTTGGGAAGCACTGAATAAAAAGGCTTAAATTGGTTAAAAGTCTGCTGTATTTTTTCAGTGTGGGAGCGATGGTGAGTAGCGCATATAAAGCAAGTATTTACTTGCGGAAATTGTGATACCAATCTTCATAGTAAGATTTGTATTAAATGAGATAGCTAGCTTAAAGCGAATCCTAAAACATTTCGATTTTTTCAGTCGGGATGCTCATTGCGAAAACTTGAGTCGGCACATGTGTGAGCATGTTGGACAATATGTAGAAAAGAAAGGTTAATGGAACACTGGTCGTGTTTCTCACTCGGGGATTGGTCTCCTTGTCTAGGCCGAGATTGGTACAGTGTAAGTATTCTGAAGTTTGGTCACTGATGAAAATATACTTATACGGGTTTGCCTGAGACTTAAATCAGGATAATGCTACACCAGCATGAAAAAATCGTGGCTTGTTCTTCCAGATTAGACAAGCATAAAACTATTGCCTAGCAGTAGAAATATGAAATGGAATATGGCCTAAGTCGGCATGAAAAAATTGAACCGCCAGTACAGGCGTAATCATCTGCTCAACAAAGAGCGTTAACAAATGCATTAGGCTCGATCCCTTAGGGACGAGCCTTGTCTAACTTTAGGACAAAGCCCTTCCTTTTACCACTCAAAACGTTCATTTCTCAATTTACTATCTTGATCATCTTTTTCTGATTGAATTTCTATACGCTTCAACCACACTTCTTCTTTCAAATTGATAAATGGTAAAAGTTTAGGGTGTGATAGCTTTAGTTTTTCTTTCAAGGGGTGAACCGTACCGGGTTTGTCGGAGACTTTTTTTATTTAAGTTAGGCCACCTGACCTAACGGGTTAATCTTATCATAGTACATTGCTTCAAACTCAAAAGGCGATACATAACCCAGTGCACTGTGTACACGCTTTTTATTGAACCAATCTACCCAGTTTAGTGTCGCAAGTTGTACATCTGCTAAACCTTGCCAATCTGCTTTTAAATATTCAATCACCTCTGTTTTGTATAAGCCATTCACCGTTTCAGCCAGAGCATTATCGTATGAATCACCCGTTGTACCGACTGATGCTCGTAAATTTGCAGCTTCTAAACGATTGGTATAGCGAATAGAAAGATATTGAACACCTCTATCGGAATGATGAATCACATTCTTTGGCATGCCTCGATCGTGCAATGCTTGCTCAAGTGCATCGAGCACCA